>NZ_JACYFG010000036.1:300166-600333 GCF_014803405.1 Pelagicoccus enzymogenes | reverse complement strand
GAGCAACTGTGTCACTGAGCAAGCTGTAAGTTAAGTTTTTTGAACAGGCTTTGTATGTGTATGAGCATCTTCCTCATTCCAGCGACGATGGCGCACTTGTACGGCTTGCCCTTGTCCCTGAGCTTCTGGACGTAAGGTCTTATCACTTCGTTGTGCACCGCAGCAGTTTTGGTCGCCATGTAGAGGCACCGTCTGACTTTGGCTCTACCCTCTTGGATGCGTCTTTTCTTCTTGGTCTTTCCGCTGTCGTCGTTGAAGGGGGCGATTCCAGCCAAGGCGACGATCTGGTTCCTGTTGAGGGACTCGATCTCGCTGAGGTGCGCGAGCAGGGTCCAAGCCGTGACTTCGCCCACGCCGCAGACCGAGAGGGCGATGCCTTGCTGGGAGCGCATCTTCGCGTCGCTTTGGACGAGCTCCCTGATGTCCTCTTCGATCGTCTCAAGCTCGTTCTGCACGATCGCGATCATGCGCTCGATGGATGGGTGGATGAGAGGATCGCTGTTTTGCCGCCGGTTTTTCTCGCGGCTTAGCTGTTCGCTCAGATGGCTTCTGCGGTCGAGCAGGGCGGCGAGCTGCTGGCGTTTTTCGCAGGGAGGCGTTTGGGGTCGTATGTTCTTCTCTTTCGCGAAGTTGCGAATCATGCGCGCGTCGATGGGGTCGGTCTTTGCCTTGACCCCCTCGCTCTTGGCGTAGTGTCGCACTCGAGCCGGGTTGACCCTGGCGAAGGGGAGGCCCTTGGCGAGGAGTTGCTGCATGAGGATTCGCTCGTATCCGCCGGTCGCCTCGAAGACGGCCAAGGGCGTCTTGAAGGTGGCGATGTGGTCGGTCAGCTCGCTAAGGGCGTCTGCTTTGTTGGATACGCTGAAACTTCGCTTGTCGCTGAGCGCTTCAAGTGTATCTTTCGATATGTCGATTGCGATAATGTCGTATTCGGTGGGATTCATGGCTTGTATCTGTCTTGTAGAGGTGAGCTCGCGTCTTTGATGACGGGCTCTTTCAACTGTTTGATATCCAAGCCAGGTCGCTTCGAGGGATCGCTGCTCAGCGCTGAGCTCGCTCAATGAGGGCTCCGGACGCAGATTGATCTCACTCGAAACGCGTTCGGACCGGTGGCCGCCGGTTCGAACGATCCTGGCATCCTCTGAAAATGCCATTTGCAGAGGGCTTTTCGAGCCCTTCCTCCGACGAGTTATGGACTCATTCTCGGAAGGGCTCAAAAAGCTGGAAATCAATGGTGGGGAACCTACAAGGACGCGGAGGTGGATTGTTGATGGCTAATAGCGAATGGCTAGTTACTGATTGCTGATAAAGTGGCGGGACCTTCCAGGTCGCCCAGATGGACGGGTGCCATTAAAACTGTTTCCTGTGTTCAAGAGGGTAGGGCTGTCTGGCCCAGACAGCCGCGTTGCAGGACCATTTCTCCGCGGCGGACTGGGCCAGTCCGCCCTACCAGGACAGTGTTTCAACCGCACACGAGATGGACTCCGATGGGATCTGGTTGGAAGCGCGTCTGATGACGCTGTGTTGTTTGCTTAACCGCGAAGTTCGCAGAGGACGCGGAGGTGGATTGTTGATGGCTAATAGCGAATGGCTAGTTACTGATTGCTGATAAAGTGGCGGGACCTTCCAGGTCGCCCAGATGGACGGGTGCCATTAAAACTGTTTCCTGTGTTCAAGAGGGTAGGGCTGTCTGGCCCAGACAGCCGCGTTGCAGGACCATTTCTCCGCGGCGGACTGGGCCAGTCCGCCCTACCAAGACAGTGTTTCAACCGCACACGAGATGGACTCCGATGGGATCTGGTTGGGAGCGCGTCTGATAGCGCTGTGTTGTTCACTTAACCGCGAAGTTCGCAGAGGACGCGGAGGTGGATTGTTGATGGCTAATGGCTAATGGCTAATGGCTAATGGCTAATTGCTGATTGCTGATTGCTGATTACGGATTGGAGTTTTCCTGCAGCGCGGACGACGTGGCAGTCGTCCCTCCATTTTTTGTTCTGGAGGGACCGGTGCCACTCGGTCCGCATCGGCTTGGCGGGACTGGGGGGTGCGATCTCAAGGCTTTTGCGGATCCTTGAAAACTTAGGTTGACATGCGTGCGCTGCGGAGATTCTTTCGCTGCTTCTTTGACCGGAGAGATGGCAGAGTGGTCGATTGCGGTGGTCTTGAAAACCATTGAGCCGAAAGGTTCCGGGGGTTCGAATCCCTCTCTCTCCGCCATTTTTGCTCAGCAAAAATGGCTCTGTTCGAGGGATTGCATCCTTTGTCTCGTCGCGGTGCTCCTCGAGTGTCGTCACTGCGTTCCTCGGTACTCTCCGCCACTATAGAATGGCTTCCAATCCCTCGATGGGACGGAAGCCTTTTTGTTATGATAGTGCGAGAGGGATGAGAACCCTTGGGTTCGTACCGAGGAGCGATAGCGACGACACTAGCGAAGCGTTCATTCCCTCTCTCTCCGCCATTTTTGCTCAGCAAAAATGGCTCCGTTCGAGGGATTGCATCCCTTGTCTCGTCGCGGCGCTCCTCGAGTGTCGTCACTGCGTTCCTCGGTACTCTCCGCCACTATAGAATGGCTTCCAATCCCTCGATGGGACGGAAGCCTTTTTGTTATGTTAGTGCGAGAGGGATGAGAACCCTGGGTTCGTACCGAGGAGCGATAGCGACGACACTAGCGAAGCGTTCATTCCCTCTCTCTCCGCCATTTTTGCTCAGCAAAAATGGCTCTGTTCGAGGGATTGCATCCCTTGTCTCGTCGCGGCGCTTCCCGAGTGTCGTCACTGCGTTTACTCTCGGTACTCTATGTTCTGAAGGAGGTGCTCCTGCACTGCTTCTTAACCACTGATGACACAGATTTGCACAGATGCTCTTGCAATGGATGTTGGGGGGGGGCTCGACCGACATGTTTCCTCGTTGGCACTCCTCAAGTCTCAGCCTCCGGCTTCGGTAGGAGGAGTGAAACGACGAAACAGTGGACGTGGAAGAACGCCCATGAGGCGGGGGCTGAATTACTGATTGAGCGGTAGCAGCATAGCCTGAGGCCGTAGGTACCTTCTTAGCGACCGTGTCGCGAATTAACCGAGTGTAGACGGAATCCGACCTGACCCATTTCTTCGCAGATGGATATTGTGGCACACCTTCGGCGAGGACTGGACCTTCGACAAGGCCACTTCTCACAGCGTCTGTGCACCATAGCTCGGCTTTCGCGACCAAGGTCGCTCCTACGTCCAGCTGAGGTTGGTTTTGCTGAGGGGCAGGGTGCGGATGCGTTTGCCGGTGGCCGCGTAGATGGCGTTGGTGATGGCGGGCGTGGTGGGCGGAAAAGCGGGCTCGCCGAGGCCGGTGGGAGGGTTGTCGCTTTGATCGAAGTAGACTTCCACCTTGGGCGACTGGCCGATGCGGAGCATGGGATTGTCGTCGAAGTTGGTTTGACGCACGCGTCCGCCTTCGATGGTGACCTCTTGCTGCCAGGCGGCGTTGAGGGCGTCGATCATGGAGCCTTGCACTTGGTTTTCGGCTCCCGAGAGGTTGATGAGGGGGCCGACGTCCACGCCGGCTACAAGCTTGTCGACGGTGAGGGAGCCGTTGGGGGCGACGGTCACTTCGGCGACCACGGCGACGTAGCCGCGGTGGCTGAAGTGGAAGGCGATGCCTTGGCCGCTGCCTTTGGGCAGCTTCTTGCCCCAGCCCGCTTTTTGGGCGGCGAGAGTGAGGACGTTTTTCATGCGTCCCGAATCGTAGACGGGGCCGCGTCGGTTGCCGGATTCCACTTCGCGGTCGGGACCGAGCAGGTCGAGTCGGAACTGGTAGGGATCGCGTCCGGCTTGGGCGGCGAGCTCGTCGATGAAGCCTTGGGTGGCGAAGGCGATGGCGCAGCTGCCGGGAGCTCTCCACCAGCCCATGGGCACGTTGGTATTGAGAATGGTTTGGCTGAGTTGCGCGTTGTCGATGAAACGGATGGGAAATTCGTCGCTGGACATGTTGGCTCCGCGCCCGGTTTGCTCGTCGGAATTAAGCCCGAAGGTGACGAAGTGGTCGGACCAGGCGGCGATCTTCCCGTCGTCGCTCACGGCTCCCTTGAAGTGGTGCCAGCCGGCGGCGCGGTAGTAGTCGTGCTGCATGTCTTGCTCGCGGGTCCAAGTCACCTTCACGGGCGTGCCTTCCAGCTTGTGGGCGATGGCGGCGGCTTCGCAGATGAAGTCGGACATGAGGCGGCGCCCGAAGCCTCCGCCGATGCGGGTCATGTCGATCTTCACCTTGTCGTCGGAAAGTTGGAAGAGCTCTTTGACGAGGCCGTGTCCGTTGATGGCGTTCTGGGTGGGGCTCCAGATTTGCATGAGGCCGTCCTTGTAGAGGGCGGTGGTGTTCTGGGGCTCGAGATTGGTGTGCGAGAGAAAGGGGTACTCGTAGGTGGCTTCCACCACCTTGTCGGTGGAAGCGAGGACGCCGGCGACATCGCCGTCGGAGCGCAGCTGCTTGCCGTCCTCCTTAGCGAGCTGCAGGGCCTTTTCGCGGTAGAGCAGGGAGTTTTGCTCGGACATGTCCTCCTGTTTCCAGAGCACTTGCAGGCTTTGTTGGGCCTTGAAGGAGGTCCAGGTATCGCGGGCAACGATGGCGATGCCGGGGCGCAGGCCGAAGGCGTCGTCGGTGCCTTCCACGATGAAGGCGTCCACGATGCCGCTCATGCTTTTGATCGTATCCAGGTTCGCAGTACGTGGCTTGCCGCCGAAGACGGGGCAACGCACGAAGGTGGCGTAAAGGAGGCCGTCGTGCTGTTGGTCGATGCCGAAGAGGGGCTTGCCGGTGACGATCGCGTGGTTGTCCACTCCGGTGACGCGTCGGCCGAGCAGCTTGAAGTTCTTTGGGTCCTTGAGGGTGACGGAATCGGGATCCGGCACTTCCAGCTGGGCGGCGATGTCGACGAGGTCCTTGTAAGCGAGCTTCTTCTTGGAGGCGGTGTGCTTGACGTAGCCTTGGTCGGCTTGGCATTGCTCGACGGGTACGTTCCACTTCTGGGCTGCGGCTTGCTCGAGCAGGGTGCGTCCTACGGCCCCGACCTTGCGGAAGTCCATGTAGTGGCTCGGGGTGGCTCCGCTGCCGCCGGCGCCTTGCCAGCCTTTCAGTCCCAGTACGAGGCCGGCTTGCTCGACGGTGACGTTTTCCCAAGGAGCCTCCAGTTCCTCGGCGATGATCATGGGTAGGGAGGTTTTTATGCCTTGGCCGATTTCCGGGTTTTTGGAGATGAGGGTGACGAGGCCTTGGCTGTCGATCTTGATGTAGAAGTTGGGGGCGAAAACCGAGGAAGCTCCGGTTGCGGCGCTGGCCCTACTGGTCGGAAAGAGAGCGCTGAGGAGGAGTCCGCCGCCAGCGAGGGCGCTGGCCTTGACGAAGTCGCGACGGGAGGCTTTCCGATTGTTGATTGAAGATTGCAAGTTGCTGATTGTGTCGGTCATGCGAATTTCCTTCTTTGAGATGGGAGCGGCGTGGCGTTGGCTCATGGAAAATTTTTTGTAGTTTGAGGGGGCTGTTAACTCTTAAGCGCGGAGTCCGTGGAGATCGCGGAGGCTTTTATTGAGATTACTGATTTTGGATTTTGATCAGAGATCACTGATTACCGATTCGTGATCGAGCCAAGCGAGGGACTGGTTTGTTTTTTTGACCGCCCGTTCGACAAGCTCAGGACAGGCAGATGTCTCAGATTGACTCGGATCTTGGGTGAACGGGTTGTTATTTTTTTGCCGTGGAAGACGCAGGGGTCGCGGAGAGCAGGGCGGCGTTGCGTTGGCTCATGATGCTGGCTTTTTTTTGTGTGAAAGGGTTGTGCATCCTGCCCTGCATTGCGGTCTGGACCTAGGTCCAACCCTACGGAATTGAGTTCAGCTTTTGGCGGCGGTGTGGATGGCTTCGCGGATGCGAGTGTAGGTGGCGCAGCGGCAGAGGTTGCCGGACATGGCGGCATCGATTTCGGAGTCGCTGGGCTTTCGGTTGTTGGCCAGCAGGGCGGTGGCGCTCATGATTTGTCCGGCTTGGCAGTAGCCGCATTGGGGGACGTCGTGCTCGATCCAGGCTTCCTGCACGGGAGTGAGCTTTCCGTTTTTGGCCAAGCCTTCGATGGTGGTGATCTTGCCGCTTGCGGCGGCTCCGACGGGGAGCTGGCAGGAGCGCATGGCTGCCCCGTTGAGGTGCACGGTGCAGGCTCCGCAGAGTCCCTTGCCGCAACCGAACTTGGTGCCGACGAGGCCGAGGTGGTCGCGCAGGACCCAGAGGAGTGGAGTGTCGTCCGCAACGTCTACCGTGCGGGTCGTTCCGTTGATATGAAGCGTGTACTGGCTCATAGATTCGTTCGAGTTCTAGGGTTCCAGATTTCCTGGACGGATCGGGTAGGTTAGCGATGGGGTGAGTGCTGCGACAGGGTAGGCATCGCCCGAAATTCCGGGGAAGGAGAGAGCGTGAGGACCTGAGGGCACGCCACGACAACGTATGGATGCCATTTCTGATTTTGCGTTATGCGTAATTGATTGCGTCGTTGCACGCGAAAGGCCGTCTCGGCGCGAGACGGCCCTGCGAATCAGTCGTTCGTTCTTAGTCTAAATTAGCGTTTCACGGCGTAACGTTTCACGGCTTAAAGTTTACGGGCAGGCGGACCAGGGTGCGTACGTCCTTGCCGTTTTTGCGTCCTGGCTGCCACTTTGACTTGGTGACGGCATCGAGGGCGGCTTGTTCGAAGTCGCGGTGGCTGGCGGAGATGATGCGTGGGCGTAGGACGCGACCGGTTTCGTCGATGATGAATTCCACTGTGACTTGCCCCTTCGTCTTCGTGTGCTGCATGCTGTAGGGATAGAGCGGTTTGGCGGCGACGAGGGCCCGTGGTTACTGGTCGAGCTCGCTTTGCATGAAGGTGGTCATCGATGTATCGTCGCCTTCGAGAAAGGACATGCCGGTATCGACATAGACTCCCGCCCCGTTGTGGCTGGGGTTCAAGAGAAGGGCCATTTGGTCGGGCGTGATGAGAGGCAGCGGCTCCTCGAGGTCCTTGATCTCGATCTTGTCCTTTTTGATTTCCGGCTTGGGTGGCTCTACCGGAATCTCAGGCGGTCGCTGCAGCGCAATTTCATCGGGTGGGGTGATGGGGATCCGGTTGAGGAGATCGGGTATTCCGGTGAGTAGCGGCAGGATGCCGAAGATGGCGGTGACTCCTAGGATTCCAAGGAAGAGGGCCTTGAGGTTGCTGGTGGCGGGGGTGCGTTCTTGGGTGTATATGTGACTCATGTTTTTCCGGGGTTGAGGTGGATTGCGAGTTAATGACTACGAATGTAGGAAGTGGTGGAGAAAAGTAAAGACTACAGTTGTAGTATTTGTGTTTTTAGGGAGGATTCGGAGCGGCTTTCGCAAGGGGGCGGTCGCGGTGGGTAAGGGCAGCGCGGGACGAGGGGGCTCCCGCAAAATGAACCTGTTTCTCAGGCCGACGTGGACCGGGTGGCACCGGTCCCTCCAGAAGATGGGAGGTGGAGGGACGACTGCCACGTCGTCCGTTTGGCAGGAGAACTCCAATCAGCAATCCGCGATCAGTAGTCTCGAATGTAGGAAGTGGCCTTGCGCCACGATTAAAAAAAGCGGGGGCTACCGAGCAATGCGGCGACACATCCTGCTCCCGCATCTCCCCAGGCACGCGACCTAGAAGGTCCCGCCACTTTATCGATGCAGTGAAATAGGGTCAGGTCGGCGATCGCCGAGGTGGTGGCTGCGGCGTTAGGTTGGTCTTGCTTTGCTGTCCTCGATCGCGACGCAAGGTCGCTTCCCACAAGCCTCGATCGCGTGACAGGCACGCTCCCACAAAATGCGAGGCGCAAAAAAAGCGACCGCGGGAAGCGGTCGCTTGGGAAATTTCTTTGGGAAACCCTAGGGCGAGAAGTCGATAGGGATGCGCACCTTACAGGCTACCGGCTTGCCGTCCTTAGCTGCAGGGTTCCAAGTGGAGCGTTGCACGCACTGGATGGCGGGCTCTTCGAACTCGCGGTGGGTGGACTTGGTGGCGCGAACGCGGTGCACCTTGCCGTTGGCGTCCAGGACGAATTCTACGATGACGCGGCCCTTGGTCTTGGACTGCTGCATGGAGTAGGGATAGAGCGGCGTGGACATCACCAAAGCGCTGGGCTTCTTGTCAACGTCGGCCAGGGAGAAGATCTGCATGCCGGCGAGGGCGTCGATGCCGCTGTCGTAGTCGCCGAAACCGAAGTCGCCTGTCGCGTCGCCGGAGCCCGGGTTGAGGGCCATTTCCAGCTGAGCCAAGGTCATGGGAGGGGGAGGTTCTTCCATCTCGGGCTCCTGAACTTCCTTCTCCTCTTCGGGTGGAGGCGGCTGGTCCTCTGGGGGAGGTGGCGGCGGCTGCACGGAGGTTTCCGCGGTGTCGACGAGCGTGGCCTTCTTGCCCATGCTGTCGAGGAATTGTAGGAAGGGAAGGATGGCGAATACGCCGACGGTGAACACTACGGCGAGCGTTCCGTTGAAGAAGGTGTTTCCCTGTTGGTCCGAAGGGGTGTAGTTAGAGCTCATTGCGTCTGAAGGTTCGTGTTGGGCTTAGCTTGAGGCGCTTAGGCTTTGTTGGCGAAGTGCTGGAGCGAGATGCTTTCCAAGCGGACGAGGAAGCTTTCGTAGTCGATGACCTTCTGCTTCAGGAAGTAGACGAAGATGTAGCCGGGGATGGCGAGGCAGAGGCCCATCTGGGTGGTGATGAGGGCGACTTGGATACCGCCAGCCACGATGGAAGTGGTGCTCTCGGAGCCGCCGAGGGCGATTCCGTAGAAGGTGGTCAACATGCCGAGTACGGTACCGAGCAGACCCATCAGAGGGGCGGTGTTGATCATGATCTGCAGGAAAGTGATGTTTTGCTGCAGGCGGGGAATTTCCGCGGTGCGGATTTCGGAGAAGCGGTCTTGGATGTCTTCAACCGAGGAGACGCCGTCTTGGGAGTAGCGAATGATCTCGCCCACCGTGCCCTGAGCCTTGGAAGCGTCGCGTACCCATTCTTCGCAGGTGGCGATGGAAGTCTTCTTGTGGTTTCCTCGGAAAAAGAAGAGGAGCAGGCGAGCGCCGACGTAGAAGGCGACAAGCCCTAGCAAGAAGAGCGGAATCATGATCCAGCCGCCTGAAACGATGATGTTCCAAGCGTCAATGAGCGTAGCTGAGAATGTGTTGTCCATTGAGGTATTTAAAATTGACGGGATGCGCCAGTTGGCTCCGTGCCTCTGTGAGCTCGAACCGGTCGGTCAAGGGGGTGGGGAGTGGGGAACTGCGCTAGTTTTCGGGTGTTGGTTGAAATAGTGTTGTGAAACTGAGTCAAGCGTATCCCTGAACTTTGATGGATGCTCTCGAGATGGCTTTGCTAAAGGGGTTGGGCGAGGTACTAGACGTGTGACAGGGGACGTCGAAATCTGTTTCCTACATTTGTACGTCAAAGGATTTTCAGATAAAAATCAAGGCTGGTGACGCGATGAGGCGAAAATCGCTCTCGAAGGAGGACTTTTTTCGGGAAAGTGAAGGACGCGGAGGCGTTCCTGCATTGTGTTTTTCGTAACCGCGGAGGACGCAGAGGGCGCGGAGGTGGATTGTTGATGGCTAATTGCTAATTGCTGATAAAGTGGCGGGACCTTCCAGGTCGTTCAGATGGACGGTTGCGATTAAAGCCGTGTCCTGTATGGGCGAGGGTAGGGCTGTCTGGCCCAGACAGCCGCGTTGCAAGATCATTTCTCCGCGGCGGACTGGGCCAGTCCGCCCTACCAGGACCTTGTATAAATCGCACACCAGTTGGACTCAGATTGATCTGGTTGGGAGCGGGGTTGATGGCGATGTGTTGTTTTCTTAACCGCAGAGGGCACGGGGGACGCGGAGGAGGATTGTTGATGGCTAATTGCTAATTGCTGATAAAGTGGCGGGACCTTCCAGGTCGTTCAGATGGACAGTTGCGATTAAAGCTGTGTCCTGTATGGGCGAGGGTAGGGCTGTCTGGCCCAGACAGCCGCGTTGCAAGATCATTTCTCCGCGGCGGACTGGGCCAGTCCGCCCTACCGGGACAGTGTTTCAACCGCACACCAGATCGACTCAGATTGATCTGGTTGGGAGCGGGGTTGATGACGCTGTGTTGCTTTCTTAATCGCAGAGGGCGCGGAGGTGGATTGTTGATGGCTAATTGCTAATTGCTGATAAAGTGGCGGGACCTTCCAGGTCGTTCAGATGGACAGTTGCGACTAAAGCCGTGTCCTGTATGGGCGAGGGTAGGGCTGTCTGGCCCAGACAGCCGCGTTGCAAGATCATTTCTCCGAGGCGGACTGGGCCAGTCCGCCCTACCGGGGCCTTGTATAAAATCGCACACCAGATGGACTCAGATGGGATCTAGTTGGGAGCGGGGCTGATGGCGCTGTGTTGTTTTCTTAACCGCAGAGGGCGGGGAGGTGGATTGTTGATGGCTAATTGCTGATAAAGTGGCGGGACCTTCCAGGTCGTTCAGATGGACAGTTGCGATTAAAGCTATGTCCTGTATGGGCGAGGGTAGGGCTGTCTGGCCCAGACAGCCGCGTTGCAAGATCATTTCTCCGCGGCGGACTGGGCCAGTCCGCCCTATCGGGACCTTGTATAAATCGCACACCAGTTGGACTCAGATGGGATCTGGTTGGGAGCGGGGCTGATGACGCTGTGTTGCTTTCTTAACCGCAGAGGGCGGGGGGGACGTGGAGGTGGATTGTTGATGGCTAATTGCTAATTGCTGATAAAGTGGCGGGACCTTCCAGGTCGTTCAGATGGACGGTTGCGATTAAAGCTGTGTCCTGTATGGGCGAGGGTAGGGCTGTCTGGTCTAGCCTGAGCAAAGTCGAAGGGCCCAGACAGCCGCGTTGCAGGATCATTTCTCCGCGGCGGACTGGGCCAGTCCGCCCTACCGGGACAGTGTATTAATCGCACACCAGATGGACTCAGATGGGATCTGGTTGGGAGCGGGGCTGATGACGCTGAGTTGTTTTCTTAACCGCAGAGGGCGCGGGGGAGCTCCTCTTGAGCTTATTGATTACCGATTACGGATTGCTGATTGGAGTTCTCCTACAGCGCATTTCAACCACTGATGGACACAGATTTGCACAGATGCTCTTGCAATGGATGTTGGGGCGGCTCAACCGACATGTTTCCTCGTTGGCACTCCTCAAGTGTCAGCCTCCGGCTTCGGTAGGAGGAGTGAAGCGACGAAACAGTGGAACGTGGAAGAACGCCCATGAGGCTGGAGGGTTGAATGACTGATTGAGCGGTAGCGAGCATAGCCTGCGGCCGCAGGCACCTTCTCGGCGAAGCCAATCTGACCCGTTTCTTCACAGATGGATATCGTGGCGCACCTTCGACCGGCTCGGGGTCTTCGACAAGGCCACTTCATACATTCGAGATTACCGATTACTGATCACCGATCCGCGATCGACCAGCTGCTCCTGCAGGGCGGACGACGTGGTACCGAACGAAGTGACAAATTCAGTCGTCCCTCCACTTGGGGTAAGTGCGCGGACGACGTGGCTTGTGCTCAGAATTCCTCGGATTCGCCGGCTTCGATCTCGCGGAGGAGGCGTAGGATGCGGTCGAAGAAGCTGGGGACGGTCAGGCTATCGCTCGCGAGAATCTCGGAGACTTCCAGGCGTTGCTGGTAGCTGGTCTCGTTGGCCCGTCGGTCGGGCAACAGCACGCCGCCTTCGAAGGTGGCCCCGGCGTAGTAGCCTTCGTTGACGGTGTAGGCGAAGATGTCGGCTGCGTTGGTGAGATTGGACTCGTAGTTGGAGCCGGTGGGGCCGCGGGTGACGGTGGCGTCGACGCCGATCTGGAATTTAGCCTTGTTCAGCATCTTGAGCCCGTCGTCGTTCATGATGACGAGCACCACGTTGAGCTTTTGTGCGCCAAGCTGCAGGCCGCCGCTGATTTCGCCGGTCTTGATCCAAGCTGGCGGGCTCCAATTGCCGTCTTGTCCGCGTCGCAGGGCGATGCCGAATCCGCCCTTGGCCCCGAAAATGACGCCGGCTTCGTATTGCTTGAGAATAATGAGCCCCTTGGCCTCTTGCATGACGGAAGGGGGGATGAGCGAGCTTTCCTCCGATTGGATGTCGACGAGGGAATTGGCGATCTTTTCGCTACGCCGTATCAGGCGACTGGTGTCCTTGTCCACTTCGTCGGCGGCGAAGCTCGCAGGGGCGAGGGCCAAAAGGGCTGCCAGGACGCATCGATTGAGAAGTTTGAAGCTCGGGATCATTTGAAAGGGAGCGGCGCCAAGCTGTGCTCCGCCGCGCGGACGCGAGCGGGACGCCTCTGTCCTACAAGTCTCCGACTTAGGGGATGCCCGCAAGCTTTCATTGGATTTGGGGAAAGGGGCGGGGGCATCTAGGTCGCGAGCCTGAGAAGATGCGGAAGCTGGAAGCTTCCCCCACTGTGCTTGAAGTGGCGGGACCTTCCAGGTCGCGTTGTTGGGGAAATGCGGAGCGGGATGTGTCGGCGTTGTGCTTGAGTGTCGTCGCTTTGCTCCCCGGAAGCCCCCCTTCAGGCAGAATTTGAAATAGGAAACCCCGTCTCGCGGGCGCGGGACGGGGTTTCGGAGAGGGGGAGAGCCCGAAGGGAGCGCTCAACCGGGCATGGTGTAGGCGGCGGGCTTGCTCTGTCCTGGCAACTCGATGATGCCGATTTCGAAGGCGCAGCGGGTGAGTTCTACGGCGCTGCGAGCGTCGAGCTTCTTCATGAGGTTGGCCCGGTGGGCTTCGATGGTCTTGACGCTCACTTCCAGCATTTCGGCGATTTGCTTGGTGCTGAAGCCTTCGGCGACGGCTTGCAGCACTTCGCGTTCGCGGTTGGAAAGCCGGTTCTTTTTCTTGGCCACGGAGTTGCTGACGAGATGGGACTCGCGCAGCAGGCTGGCGCAGACGGGGCAGAGGTAGCCGCTGCCGCTTTTGATCTCGCGCAGGCCTTCCTTGAGCTTGGAGGCGGAGGAGGACTTGGAGACGATGCCGTGGCAGCCGAGTTCGAGCAGTTCGCGAATGGCGTCGGGCGTGAAATTCGAGGAGATCGCGATGAAGCGAGTGTTCGGGTGCTTAGGACCGTACTGGCGGAGGATTTCGATTCCGTTGAGTCCGGGAAGGTACATCTCGAACATCACGATATCGGGCTTTTCCTCTTCGCAAAGCGCGAGGGCTTGGCGTCCTTCGCTTGCTTCGCCGACGACCATTATTCCAGGGACAGTGGTTGCGAGTGATGACAGGAGGTCTCTCAGCAGCAGCTGATCCTCCAAAACGACCATGCGACTTGTCTGGTTGGTTGGTTGAGTCATGGTAGGAGTGGTTGGTTGGTTTGATGGTTCGCTCCAATTCCGGAAAGGGCGTCGACCAGCGAGCTGAAAATCCGAAGCGCAGACTCAGTGACAGCCCCGAGGGGTATCCGCCGCGAAGTTTGCGGGTAATTGAGGCTAGATGCTAAGGAAACCTGCTTGTGTAGACGAAATTGTCAAAGGGCTTTAACATTTTTTTTAAAAATGGCCGATTTGCGAGTCTTTTGCTAAAAACGCGGCTCTTGTCGAAATTTGCGGAAAATCCCGCTAGTTTGTGATTTGTAAATTTACAGATGAGCGAACCCACACGCAGAGACTCCACGGGACCCTTGCCCGAGCTGCCAGCTGATTGGCGATTGTTGTTGATAGACAAGGGAATGAAGCTGCTCGCCTTCGCGGGAAGTCCCGGCTTGGCTGGGGCCCAGCCGCGTCGCGGATTGGATTTGGCGGATTTCTTGGCGGACGAGGGTTTGGATTTGGCGGAGGTGGGCGAGCTGTTGGTTTGCCTGGAGGACATGCCGGCGGAATGCGAGTTGCGCCTGCGTCTGGGGAATCCGAGTTTCAGCATCGTAGCCCGCGGCTTCAGCGAGTCGAAGGGCGTGAGCTGCGTGGTATTGCGTCCCCGGGCGGACGAGGAGGCGGAGCGTTCCTTGCCGGCGGCTTGGGCCTGGGCCTCTTGGACGATTCGCTCCCTCGGCCTAGCTGCGGGAAATGCGGCGGATGCCCCGGTACGAATTTTGGTGGTCGATCAAAACCCAGAGGTGGTGGCCTATTGCCGCACGCTATCGCGTAAGCTCGGCTGCCGCTCCACGGGAGCGGGTTCGGGGGGCGAGGCCTTGGCCCGCATCAAGGCCCAGCCCTACGATTTGGTGGTGGTGGACAGCGGGATCACCGGGATGGGCGCCAGCGCCCTGGGCTCGATCATCAGCGAACGGAGCCGCAAGGACTGGGGGCGTCCCCCCATGTGGGCAGTGATGTCGCCCGAAGGCGCCTGCGAGGGGGAGTTGTCGGCGCATGTCCTGGAAAAGCCTCTGGCTTTGGGCGAGCTCAAGAAGACGGTGGGCTTGGCCCGCCAGTTTCGCGTGCAGGCGCTTTCGGCGGCCAAGGAAGAGCCGGAAAAGGAAGTCCTCAACGTGTCGATTTGGAAGGAAGACAAGGCTTTGTTGCAACGCTTGGCCAAGGCCTTGGTGGCCCAAGGCACGGAATTGACCATCCGCTTGAGCGAGAACCCGAGCTATCCGGACAGCGTGGATTTCATGAAGGACCTGACCTCCCTGAAGAATGGCTGCGACATATTGCATGCCTATCGCTTGGCGGAGGCCTGCAAGGCATTGTTGGAAGTGAGTCAGGACCCCCAATCGCGTCGCATGTTGGCCTGTCTGGACCGGCTGCTGGTAGAGATTGAGGGATTTCGCTTATTTGCGGCCGGGCAAGGCCTCCTACGTGATTCTGATTGATTTTCAGCAGCTTGGATTCGCGGCGGCAAAATAGGCCCTTAAGCCGCTTATTTAAGTTGATTTGCGGAGGGGCAGTCGTATCCAAGAGGTCCTTATGGCAAAATCTTCTTCTTCTAAACCAGCCAATGCGGCTTTCATGAAACCTGTAACTCCTGATGCTGCTCTTGCCGCGGTTGTCGGCGCTGACCCGCTTCCACGCACCGAGCTCACCAAGAAGCTTTGGGACTACATCAAATCCAACAACCTCCAAAACCCAGAAAACAAGCGCGAGATCATCGCTGACGAAGCCCTCAAGAAGGTATTCGACGGACGCGACAAGGTCACCATGTTCGAAATGACCAAGCTTGTTTCCGGACACGTTGCCAGCTAAGGCGACCCGAAACCACTTTTTACGTTGAAGCCCGCGGCCGCAAGCTGCGGGCTTTTTCGTGGAAGGAGGAAAGCGCGGAGGGATCCTGCAGCGCTTTGTTGACCGCCCTTCGGCAAGGCTCAGGGTCTTCGACGGAGGGCGTGGAGGTGGATTTGATGGCTAATTGCTAATTGCTGATTGCTGATTGCTGATAAAGTGGCGGGACCTTCCAGGTCGCCCAGGTGGGCGGGTGCCATTTAAACTGTGACCTGTATTGGCTAGGGTAGGGCTGTCTGGCCCAGACAGCCGCGTTGCAGGATCATTTCTCCGCGGCGGACTGGGCCAGTCCGCCCTACCAGAACAGTGTTCTAATCGTACACCAGATTTACTCAGACCTTGGGTTTTGAATAGTGATCAGTGATCGAGCGGAGCGAGGGACTGGTTTGTTTTAACCACCGATAGCACCGATAGCACTGATTGGCGCCGATGATCGCTCAATTGGACGGGTGCCATTTAAACTGTGACCTGTATTGGCTAGGGTAGGGCTGTCTGGCCCAGACAGCCGCGTTGCAGGATCATTTCTCCGCGGCGGACTGGGCCAGTCCGCCCTACCAAGACAGTGTTTCAACCGCCCGTTCGATAAACTCAGGGCAGGCGGAGGACGCGGAGGTGCTTGGGCGATTGCTTATCGATAGTGGCGGGACCTTCTAGGTCGCGTGCTTGGGGAGATGCGGGAGCTGGAAGCTTCCCCCACTTTGGTTAATCGTGGCGCAAGGCCACTTCCTACATTCGAGATTACTGATTACGGATTGACTAGGGCTTTTGCTCCTGCAGCGCGGACGACGTGGCAGTCGTCCCTCCAGATTTTTGTTTTGGGGAGACCGGTGCCACTCGGTCCGCGTCTTCCGCTCCTTTGCTATGGGCGAAACTTAGGAGTTTGCAGCGGCCCGTAGGGGCGTGGCGACTGGGGTCTCGATACGGCTGACTACCGGCAAATGGTCGGAGGCGAAGCTGCGAATCACCGCGGTTTCAACCGCTTCGAAGGGGGCGGCCAGCAGGATGAAGTCGAGCCCCCGCGAGGGGAAATGGGCGGGAAAGGTCCGCTCTTTTTTCGGAAAGTAATGGTAGTCCTCTTCGCCGGCGGAGCGTTCGATGAGCTGGTGCAAGGCGTCTCGCGAGGAGCGGGAGCTGGTATTGAAGTCGCCGCAGATAATCGGAGGCAGGTGGTAGGGATCGGCGTCGCTGCGGGCGTGGATGGAGGAGAGCAGCTTGTCCACCTGGCGGAGGCGAGTGCGGCGGGAGCGGAAGTCGAGGTGCAGGTTGATGACGTCGATTTCCGCCTCGTCCATGAGGAAGCAGGCTTCCAGGAAACCCTTTTCGCCAAGTTTCTTGGAGCCGAAGGATTCGACCTTCCAGTTCTTGACGGGGTATTTGGAGAGGAAGGCGTTGCCGTAGGCGAGGGGCTTGCGGCCGAAGCGACGGTTGTGGATGCCGTGCACGGCGTGCGGGTAGTTGGTGGCGGACTGCAGGTAGTCCAGCAGGTTGATATGCTTGTTCCAGTGGGAGGAGGCGTCGATCTCCTGCAGGGCAACGATATCGGGCTGTTGTTCGTTGATGACGTGAGCGATGCGATCGAGGTTCTTGGAAATCCCCTTGGCGCTGCTGAAGCCTTGGTAGAGGGAGAGCCCTCGCCCGTGGGCGATATTGAAAGTCATCAACTTTATCTCTCGTGTCCGCAGCCGCATCTGTACTTTTTAACGCAGCAAGCAACTTAACGAATTCCGCGAACAACGAAAGCGCTTCCGGCCCTTTATGGGGAACTTTAAGCGAAGCGCTTCAACTCGCGACTCCCTCCCATCCGTGAACGCCTTCGGTGACCTAGACATACACCTCAAGATTCCCGACCTGTGGCAGCAAGACGCCTTGCACCGCATCAAGGCTGGGGAGGACGTGGTGGTGAATGCGCCCACCGGCGCGGGCAAGACTTACCTCGTCGAGCTGATCGCGGAATCCTATCGCCACGGTCAGATCGTGCTGGCGGTGCCCACGCGGGCCCTGGCCAACGACAAGCTGCGGGAGTTTCGCGGCAAAGGGTGGCGAGTGGGAATCGTCACCGGAGACGTTGCCATCGATCCGGAGGCTCCGGTGGTCGTGGCCACTTTAGAAACGCAGAAGCCTCGCTTCCTGCGGGGTAAGGGGCCGCGGCTTTTCGTGATCGACGAGTACCAGATGATCGGCGATCCGGTTCGTGGGGTGAACTACGAGCTGTGCGTAGCCCTCGCTCCCCCGCAGACTCAGCTCTTGATGCTGAGCGGGAGCGTATCCAATCCGCAAGACATCGTGGATTGGCTGCAGCGGCTGGGCCGCCGGGCTCATTTGATCTCGGTGGAAAAGCGTCCAGTGCCGCTTGAGGAAATCCATTTGGATGCCTTGTCCTACAATCCGCCGCGTACGGTTACCGGATTTTGGCCGCGTCTGGTGGCTCGAGCTCTCATGGCGGACTTGGGACCAATCTTGATTTTCGCCCCGCAGCGCAAGGGAGCGGAGTCGCTCGCCCGCCAGCTGGCCGCCGCCTTGCCGGTCGAAAATCCGCTGGCTCTCAGTCCGGTGCAGAAGCGCTTGGCGGGAGGCAATCTGGAAAAGCTGCTCAACAAGCGAGTCGCCTTCCATCACAGCGGCTTGAGCTACCAGCAGCGGGCGGGGTTGGTAGAGCCATTGGCGAAAGCGGGGCAGCTGCGTATCGTCGTTTCCACTACGGGACTTGCCGCCGGGGTGAACTTCTCCATGCGTTCGGTTTTGGTAACGGAGTCGCAGTTCACTCTGGGCAACGTGCAGCAGCTCATCCGGCCAGACGAACTGTTGCAAATGTTTGGGCGAGCGGGGCGCCGTGGTTTCGATACCATTGGCTATGCCTTGGTCGCGCCGGACCGCCCGCGGTTGCGGGAAGGCAAGCAGCGTCCGGTGCGGCGCCCCAAGTTGCTCGATTGGCCGAGCTTGATCGGTATTCTGGAGGTCGCGGCGGAGCGGGGCGTGGATGCCTTCTCCGAGGTGACCGAAGCCTGCGAGCGACTGTTTGGCGACACACCTGCGAAGGTGGGCGTGGAGCACAGTATCCAATGTCCCGATATGCCCTGCGGGCTGCGGGTCGATGCGGAACGGGCTCGCCATGCCACCGCGAACAGCGAGGAGATTTTAAATTCCCAAGGCGTTTGGGAGCCTCGTTCCGAACAGGTGCAGGCGAGGTGGGGAGAGGCCAAAGCGCGGGTCGGCGAAACCTTGAAGCCGGCTCTTGAGCAGGCGGCGGTCGTCAAATCGCTAGGGGGAGGCAAGCTTGCTCGGATCGGCAAGGTCTTCGGCAAGAAGCGCCTGATTGGCTTTCTGGACAAGAAAAAGCCGACGCGCCTGCAGTTGGCTGGTTGGTTGCTGAAGGAGTTTTCGGATCAGGGGGTTGCGTTGCAGAAGCGGCAAGAGCTCGATGCTTTGAGGACGCTTCCTTGGAGCACGTTGTTAGGCAGTGGTGAATTGGTGGATACGCGTCGCGAGGGATTTCGCTTGATCGGGATTTTCGACTATTCGCAAACGATGGGGAGCTTCGATCGTGACGTTTGGGGCGAGATCTTGTTTCAGCCGGAAACGCGACGGGCTTATCCGCTGGAGTGCCAGAACTGCCTGCAGCGATCGGTTTGCGAGGGAGAGCTGAATCCCGCCCGCAGCCCGGCCCTTGCCTGGCGCCAGCTGGGATTGGTCGATGCCAAGGGGCAGCCGTCCTTGCGAGGGCGGATCTTCAGCCTTTTTCAAGGAGGCGAAGGCTTGGCGATCGCGGCGGCCTTGGAGGATGAAAGTTATGCGGTCGACGCCATCGCCCGCGACATTGCCAATTTGCGAGCCGGCTACCGTTTTGACGACTATTCCCAGTACAGCCATCGACTCTCGCGAGCGTGTCGGGTGGCGTATCGAGATCGTACTTACGAGGGGTATCTCAAGCACGGGCTTCCGCCGCATTACGGGGATGGGGCGGCGGAGGTGATCGCCGAATGGGCGGCATCGGGCGGCAAGGGAAAACGCTTGCTCGGCGATGACTTGAAGTTTGGCGATGTGCAGCGAGCGCGGCAGGAGTGGTTGAGCTTGTTGCGTCACATCGTCAACGCGCCCGCCTTGGAGTTTGCCCGCTGGCAGGAGCTGCAGGCCTGCGCCAAGGCGATTTTGGAGGTGGACGACCAGCGTTTGTTGGTGGATGACCTGCCGCCGCTGGAGCCGTCGCAGATAGGTCGGGTCGAGCACCGGCTGCGCTTTCCGCGGAAGTGGTAGGGGATAGGTAGGGTCCGCTGTCCCGGCGGACCGCTTTCGCGACCAAGGTCGCTCCTACAGGGGGGAGAGTAGGGGGATAGGTAGGGTCCGCTGTCCCAGCGGACCGCCAACAGCGAGAATGCGGGCTGCTGGGACAGCAGCCCCTACCTTGCAAAGCGGCTCGCTTACAGCGGCTCGACCTGCCAATCCCACTTTCCCGCTTCTGGAAACGTAAGCCAGGCGAAGCTGGCGGCGCTGCCGTGGCGGGGGCCGGTGACGGCTCCGGGATTGAGGGCGCGTAGGCCGTGCTCGCTGTCGTCCAAGGGTTGGTGCAAGTGGCCGTAGAGAATGGCCGTGGTGTTTTCCAGGAAGGCGTAAGGCGGATGGTGCTGCAGGCGAAAGCGGAAGCCTTCGCGTTCAAGGTCGCGGATCTCGGGCCAGCTGCCGTAGGGGTCGCAATTGCCTTTCACCACCACCAAGGGGCGCCCGAGGTTTTGGATGGGGATGAGGACGTGCGGTTGGGTGACGTCGCCGAGGTGCCAGATCTCGTCGGCTTTTGAAAGATGGGTAAGCAGGCGTTCCGGAACTTTGCCGTGGGTATCGGAGATGACTGCTATTTTTCGGGACATGGATTCTTTTCTCACGCCCGCGGAGCGGCCGTGCCACCCTTGGTTAGAGCGTCTTCGGAGCGGCCGTGCCACCTTTTTTGTGCAGGAGGTAGGCGAAGAGGGCGATAAAGCAGACGAGCACGATGCTGACCCAGTAGCCGTCGGCGACTCGGGTGGTGCCGCTGAAGGAGCTGGCTTGTTCGGTGGTGGCGAAGGCGTTGCCGAAGAGCTTGATGGTAAATACCCATCCGGCGTGGATGGCGATGCTGGCCCAGAGGTTGTTGGCGAGCAGAAAGACTTGGTGCAGGACCACGCCCACGAGGAAAATGGCGAGTATGTACTTGAGGTCGAATTCGGTGAAGACGGCGACTGCGGTGCCGGCTGCGATCTGGGCGGCTTCGGCGATGCCAACTTCGGACGGGGCGATTTCGCCGAGCGAAAACTCGGGGGTCTTGAAGTGAAGGACGGCGAAGAAAAAGGAGGAGAGCAAAATGGCTGCGATAGGCTGCAAGGCGGTGTAGAACATTCTGAATACAAGCCCGCGAAAGACGATTTCTTCGAGGATGCCGATGAGAAGGGAGGCGAGGATGGCGTCGTCGATCTTGGAGGCGAGTTGGCTGGGCTCCCAGGTGAAGGAAAAGGCTCCTGTTGCGGTATTGAAGCCGTAGATGATGAAGATCATGGCGATGCCGCTCAGGAACCAGCGAGCGAAGGTGGCCAGCATGGGGCGGGAGAAGCCGATGGCTTTCCAGCTGGTGATGCGACATTGCACGAACAAGTAGGGAAGCAGGAGCAAAACGCTGAGCCAGCGGGCCCGGTCGAAGAATTTTGGATACGGCTTGTTGGCGAGGTAGCCGCTGGCGTCGGGATCGAAGTGGTGGGTCAGCTTGAAGGCGATCAAGCTGAGGATCGCCCCAGAGACGAGGGAGCCGAAGTAGAGCAGACAGAGCAGCCAGATTCCTTTGAGCGAGCTTTGCTCGGGGCTCAGTCCGTAGAGGAGGTGCTTGGGATCGCGTTTCATTGTTGCTCCAGTTCGCCGCCGTCGAGCTTCTTGAATACCTTGAAGCCGGCGGACTTGGCGTTGCTGACGGACGGCTTGACGTTGATCTTCATCTGGGGGGCCGTGAGCGTGGGGCAGGCTTCGATCTCCTGCCCGCACTTGGGACACTCCTCGGGAGCGTTTTCGTTCGAGGCGAGGTGGATTTCCACTTCGCCGCGACAGAGCTTGCAGCGGCCGGATATCGGTCTGAAGCGCTGCAGTGGCATGGTCTTGGTTTATTTAAAGCCGTTGGGCAACGGCCGTTCCGCTTCCAGGAAGAGCGAGTGGATGCTAGTTCTCCTGCTGGACGAATCCGAGGCGAACTTGTTCCTGGACGGTGAGGGTGCTGATGTACTGCTGAGCAGAGAATTGGTTGGACAGGTTTTGCAGCGACTGGGCGACTTGGGCGTATTGCGGGTCGTCCTTGCTGACCTCCGGCGCCTCCTTGGAAACGACGTAAAGGTAGGCGCCTTGGTTGTTGTTGCCGAGGCGAACGAAATCGGAGACTTCGCCTTCGTTGAGCTCGAGCAGGGCGGAAAGGGCGCGGCGGTCGAGGCCTTCGGCGGGCTCGCCGAGGCTGAAGTCGCTGTAGGAGCTGACGGTGAGGCCCGCTTCTTCGGCGGCGGCGCCGAAGCTGTCCTCGCTGTCCGCGGCAGCGGCCAGCTTCTCTTGCAGTTCGATGGCGTAAGCGGCGCGGGCTTCGCGATACTTTTCGGCCCGTACGTCGGCGGCGATGCGCTGACGCAGGGTTTCGAAGCTCGGTACGGTTGGCTCGATCACCTTGTCGTAGAAGAGCACGACGGACTTGTTGCCGTGTTGGAGCGGCTCTGAGTAGAAGCGTGTTTCGGTGAGCTTGAAGGCTTCGCTGACCATGTTGCGTCCCCAAGTCGTGCCAATCGGAGTTTCATTGGCGGCGAAGGAGGAGGCGGTCTTCACTTCCAGGTTCATGGCGGCGATCGCGTCCTTGAGCCCTTGGGAGTCGCGGGTGAATTCGTTTTCGTGGATCTGCACCACGAGGTCGTAGGCGCGCTCGGCGGCCACTTCGCGGGCTTTTTCCAGACGAAGGTCTTCGCGTACGGCGAGGCGAGCTTGCTCGAAGGTCACGGGTTCCGCTGGCTCCGCCTCGGGGTCTTCGGCAGGGGCGGGCTGGTAACGGTCGATATTGGCTTCGAAGTAGTTGATGAGCTCGTCTTCGGTCGGCTTGATTTCGTCGACGTAGTTGGCGGCCTCGACTTCTACGTAGTTTACGACGCGACGCTCGGGCGTTTGGTAGGTGAAGCTGAATTCTTCGTAGTGCTGCTGCAGCATCTCGTCGGTGATTTCCACTTCCGGCGTGTAGGCGTTGAGATCGCTTTCAGCGACGAGCACGGACCATTTGGCCAAGCGCTGGCTGAGGCTGTCGAGGATTTCGGATTCGTGCACGAAGCCAGCTCCTTCGAGAGCGGTGTAGACTTTGGCGATGCGGTAGTCGTCGATCAGCACGCGGCGCAGGTCGTTCTTGCTGAAGGCTCCGCCTAGGCTGATGCTGTCGAGGATCATGTTGTAGGCCTGGGCGTCGAACTCGCCGAGCTGGTTTTGGAAAGCGGGTAGGGTCTTGATGTATTCGAGCAGCTGTTCCTCGGTAGGCTCGGGAATCAAGTTTTGGTTGGCGATGTAGCGGGCGGTGGCGCGCTCGAAGGCGAGGTTCTGGCTAGGGCGCGGGTTGCGGCTGAGGGAGGCGCTGAGCTGGGAGTCGCGCACCAGCTCCACGCGGGCCGCTTCGGTATTCATCGGAGTGTCGTAGAAGAAAAGGTCAGCCGTTGCTTCCTTTCCGCCGCCGATCGGCCCCTGGTTGCCGATCTGCACGATGAACGCGATGATGAGGACGGCGAAGATGATGAATACGAGGAGCAGGTGCTTCTGAAGTTTGTTTTGTAGCCAGGAAATCATAAGGGGATACGCAATTAAAGGCGGCTAAACTAGGCTCGGCGCCTAAGCTGTCAATGGGCAAAACCTCCCTTGAAGCAGTGGGAGTGTGGTTGCTGTCCTTCTGGAGAAAACCGGGTGGGGAGGATAAATTGCGTTTCCGATACCAGGAGTGGAATAGTAGCGTGTTGATCGGGTTGTTGGGAGCAGGATGTGTCGTCGCTGAGCTCGAGTGTCGTAGCGTTGCTCCTCGGTAGCCCTCTACTTTGTTGGGGATTCCTCGGCGAGCGAATCGAGCGCGTCGGCGAGGGTGAGCTGCTGGAAGCTGGTCCGGCGGGCTTCGTCGATGAGTTCGTGGTAACGGCGTACCAGCGGGTCGCGGGCGTCGAAAAGGCTGTCGTCCGGATTGGAACCGTGGGATTCGAAGTTCTTCTTGAACTCGAGCAGGGCGATTTTTTCGAGCGGACGGGCCGGCTGGTAGCGGTAGGCGTTGTAAATGTCCTTTTCCTTGGCGGGCAAGGTGGAGGCGAGGCCGAGATCGACCAAGCGGTTGAGGGCGGCTCCGGCTAGAGGGCGGGGCAGGTTGTTGTGTTGGGCGAGCTCGGTGCTGGAGTACGCTTCCCCGCAATCGCGGAAGCGGCGGCTGATCTGGGCTAGGAGAAGCAGGCAGAGGCTTTCTTGGGAGGCTTGGCTGAGCTCGTCCCAAGCGACCTTGCCGCTTTTGAAGCGGGCGTTTTGCACGGCGAAGGAAAGGCGGCCTCCCAGCAGCAGGCACATCCAAAAGGTGAAGAGCCCGATCATGAGCACGGGCAGGATGCTGAGCGATCCGTAGAGGGTGCGTTGCATGGCGACGCGTTCGACGTAGAGGAAGGCGAAGGCGTTGTTGGCGGCGAAGCAGCTCACGGAAAAAAGCCCGCCCACGAAGGCGGCTTTCCACTCTACCTGGGTATTGGGAATGAAGCGGTAGAAGGCGGCGAGCAGGGTGGAGAGCAGGAGGAAGCCCCCGATTTTGGCGCCGTAGACGGAGAGCCAGCTGTTGACGGTTTCGGACCCGGGCAAGCCCTCGGTGAAGGCGATGAATTGGTTGTTGAGCTCGATCAGCTTGGTGACGGCGAGGGCGATGCCGGCAAATACCAGCACGGTGCCGAGCGTGATGACCGTCCAGTAAAGCACGATGCGGGTCATCAGCTTGCGGCCTTTGGATACGCCCCAGATGTCGTTGAAAGCGTCCTCGATGGTGATGAAAAGTTGGATAACGATGACGCCCAGCACGAGAGCGCCGCCGATGCCGACCGCTCCGGATTGGCTGGCGGTGATGAAGTCGGAGATCAGTTTGCTCAGGCTGCTCTCATCGGCGGTAGCCTCGCCCTCGGTCAGGCTTACTTGGGGAGCGATGTAGGAGACGATGCGCTCGATGGTGTCCTGGGCCATGCCCGGCTCCGCTTGGTTGAGCACGAAGCCGGACAAGAGCACCGCGAGAGCGATCATGGGGCCGAGTCCCAAGAGGGAGCTAAAGCTCAAGGCGGCGGCCCGAGCCAGCAGGCGATTCTCTTTCAAGCCCGAAAGGGTGATGGCAATGACCCGGCCAATGGCGAAAGCGACGCTGCGGCGTTTGGACAAGGTCTCTCCATGGTGACGCCACATTTCCTTTTGCAGTATCCTGGCCTTGGATACGATTTTTTGGAAACGTGGGTTCATGTGGCTTGTGGAACTCTTTGAGCGTCTTCGGATAAGCCGCTCCACCTCATTTAGAGGAAGAAGGCGTAAACGTAGCCGAGGATACCGAGAACGCCGGTGATTCCGCAAGCGATTAGGAAGCGGATTTTGATGATGGCGCTGCTGAAGTAGATGGCGCCCATCAGGAGCAAGTTGCTGAAGAGCAGGAGGGTGTCGCCGCTAGAATAAAACAGCATGGTGAGAAGTCCGGCTCCTACAGCAGCTCTGAATCGAAGAAGTGGATACACCTCCGTGACTTGGAGCAGTAGGGTCAAGGTGATGACCAAGTCGATGACGGCGATCACGATGTAGGGGCTTTTCGCCATGGCGATGGCGTCGGCGGTCATGACCAAGTCTTTCTCGATGTAGCCCATGGCTAGGATCGAGGCGATGAAGAAAAGGGTGAGGAAGCGCAGGCCGAAGAAGGCGACGGCGGCTTGCTTTTCCCGCGGCGACTTTCCGCTGGGGTCGTCGGCGCGTCCCTCGGCGAGGGCGAGCATCTTGGTCACTTCCAGCTTTTGCCGCTCTTCGCTCGGCTCGCCCTTTTTCTTTTTGCCCTTCTTGGACTCCTCGGCCGGTTTTTCGGGGGCGGCCGCTTCCGAGGCTTTGGCCGCTTCGGCATCGTCTGGTTCGGTTTCCGCTCCCTCCGTCTCGGATTCGGCTTGCCCCTCGGCTTTTGCTTCTGCCTTGGCCGCAGCAGCCTTGGCAGCTTCCTCCTCTGCGAGGCGCTTTTTCTCCTCCTCGGATTCCTGGGTCCGCAGGGTGAGCTTCCGTTTCTTGGGGAAGAGGGTTTCCATCAGTTCCTCGTTGGAGGAGATGGTCAGCCAGGACTCGGATTCGATGTCGTAGAAATAGGCGTTGGCATCGAGCTTGTTTGCCTCGATCAGAGAGGAGATTTGGTCGATGTCGAACGGGCCGCTCGCATCTTCATCGCCTTCGCGTCGGATATAGTATTCTCTCATGGGCTAGGGAAGTAGCCCAATGAGACACTTGCTGGAGGCGCTTTGTCAAGGCGCGGGAGGCCCTTGGACATGCTATTACATGCGTTCCAAAGTAGGAATGCCTAGCAGGCCTAGTCCCGTCTCCAAGACGTCTAGAGTGCGTTGGCAGAGCATTAGGCGCCGCGCCTTGATGGCTTCTTCGGATACGATGACTTTGTTGGCGTTGTAGAAGGAGCTGTAGGCTCCGGCCAGTTCGAAGAGGTAGGTGCAAAGCAGGTGCGGACGCAGGGTCTCGATGGTCTGCTGTAGCACGCCTACGAAGCCGAGGATCTTGCGGGCGAGGGCGAGCTCTTCGGGGGTCTCGATTTGGCTGGCCTTGCCGGCGAGGGCTTCCAGCTCGGAGGCCTCGAAGTTGCGGAAGATGCTCTTGATGCGGGTGGCCGCGTAGAGGAGGTAGGGAGCGGTGTTACCCTCGAAGCTGAGCAGCTTGTCCCAAGCGAAGACGTAGTCGCTGGTGCGGTTTTGCGACAGTTCGGCGTAGCGGATGGAGCCGGTCCCGATCACCTTGGCGGCAGCCGCAACTTCCTCCTCGCTGAGGGGGGCTTGCCCCTTGGCGACCTTTTCCTCGTTTTTCTCGCGTACCAGCTTTTCCGCTCGCTCGATGGCTTCGGCGATCAGGTCCTTAAGCAGCACGGGATCGCCGCTGCGGGAGGCCATGGCTTTGCCGTTTTCGCCCATGATGGTGCCGTGGAAGACATGGCTGAACTTGGGGAAGCTGCGGCCGGTTTTCTCGAACCACTTTTGGGTGGTGAGCTCCAGTTGCTCGAAATGGTCCTTCTGGCGGAAGTCGGTTTCGATGATGATGCTGGAGGCCTTGAAGTGCTCGGCCCGGTAGAGCATGGTGGCGAGGTCGGTAGTGGCGTAGTTGGAGGCCCCGTCCGACTTGCGGTACATGAAAGGCTGGGTGGCGAAGCGCTTGTGCTCGGGATGGAAGACGACCCAGGCCCCCTCGCTCTTTTCGCCGAGTCCGCATTCCTCGAGCTCTTTATATACCTGCTCCACCATGTTCCGGTAGAAGCTTTCGCCCAGGTAGTGGTCGAAGTGGATGTCGAAGAGTTCGTAGACCTGCTTGATGCCGTCGATGCTGTGGCCGTTGACGGTTTCCCACAGCTTCATGCTCTCGGGATCCTCGCTCTGCAGCTTGACCAGCTCCTCGCGCGATTCGGCCACGACTGCCTCGTCCTCGGCAGCCAGCTTGCTGCCCAGCTTGTAGAGCCGCTCCAGTTCGCCCAGCGGGTTGGCTTGCAGGTTTTCTTCGTCGAGAAAGCGCTTGTAGGCGTAGAAGAGGCGCCCGTAAGCGGTGCCCCAGTCTCCGATGTGGTTGTCGCGGATGACCTTCGCTCCGCAGAACTCGAGCAGTTTGCAGATGGATTCGCCGATGATGAGGGAACGCAGATGCCCGATGTGCATCTGCTTGGCGGTGTTGGGCGAGCTGTAGTCGACCACTACGGTTTCGTCGGCCTGTAGGTGGGCGGCGGCTTTTCCCAGCTGTTCGGAGCCGGAAAAGGTGGTGAGCCACTTCTGCAGGAAGCTGGGCTTGAGGGAGAAGTTGATGAAGCCAGGGCCGGCGATGGAGAGTTCGGCCACTTCTGCGAGTTCCTGGTTTGCTTGCAGTTTCTCGACGATGGACTGGGCGATTTGGCGCGGGTTGCTCTTGTTGCGTTTGGCGTAGGGGAGGGCGCCGTTGGCCTGCAAATCCCCGAAGCGAGGATCCGCCGATCGGATATCCGCTGTGAAGGAGTCTTCGAGCCCTGCGGAAGCCGCGGCTTCCAGCACGAGCGAGTCGATCTTTTTTGCGAGGTCGAACCAGTCTTGCATAGAGCGGCTACAAAATCCGCCTTCTGGCAACGAGCAAGCCTCTAATAGTGGCCCCCGTCAGTTGCCTTGTTCGAAAATGGCCAGTGGATACCCTAGTTTTCCTTGGGCAAAATCCTAGGGACGGGGCTTCGGTTAGGGGCTTGACACGTGTGGCATAATACGCTCTTCAAAATTGCCGCTTGGGCGGGCGAGAGACCTGTCTCCTTCGATAGGATCTTTCGTAAGTCCAAGAGCGTCAATGGTGTGGGTGATACTTTCCTAGCGAATGGGTTCGCGGGTGTCGTCCTTCCATGGCCGCAAACGGCAAACAATACGTTTCCGTACAATCCATATGGTTAGAAAAACCTTAAGCAGCCGTCGTTTCATCAAGCCGAGCTACGCGTATCTTATCGAAAAGAAGCGCGAGGGCCAAGAATTCACCAAGGAGGAGATCCGGTATATAATCGACTCTATCTTGGACGGAGAAATGCCTGACTTCCAAATGGCCGCCATGGCCATGGCGATCTTCTTCCAGGGAATGTCCGCCCAGGAAACTGCAATTCTCACTGAGGAGATGATGCTCTCCGGCGAGGTGATCGACCTCTCTCACATTGCCAAGCCCAAGATCGACAAGTATTCCACGGGCGGCGTAGGCGACAAGACATCTCTGGTGCTCGTCCCCTTGGCCGTCGCCTCCGGCATCGTCATTCCTATGATGGGCGGCATCGACCAAGATTTCGCGATCAGCTCTCTCGACAAGTTGAGCGCGGTACCGGGCTTCAAGGCGGACATGGGGATCGACGCTTTCATCGAGCAGCTGGAGAAGATCGGCGGAGCCATGGTGCGTCAGAGCGCCGAGCTCGCTCCGGCGGACGCCAAGCTCTACGACCTTCGCAAGAAGACCGCGACCATCCCAAGCCTCCCGCTCATCACTGGCAGCGTGCTCTCCAAGAAGCTCGCCGAAGGCGCGGAAGGCCTCGTGATCGACGTCAAGTGGGGCAACGGCTCCTTCATCCGCGACCTCGAGCAGGCCAAGCAGCTCGCTCGTAGCATGACCCGCGTAGGCCGTTCCATGAAGCGCCGTTGCGTGGCTTTGGTTACGGACATGAACCAGCCGCTCGGCGACACGGTCGGAACCGCTCTCGAGCTCAAGGAAGCGATCCAGCTTCTCAAGGGCGAAGGGCCGGAGGATCTGCAAGAGCTGGTGCTCAAGCTCGGCATGGAAATCGTACGCCTCGCTGGCGTTGCGGGATCTACACTTTCCGCTAAGCAAACGGTTCAGCGTCACATCGAGGACGGCACCGCTCTGGAAAAGCTCAAGGAAATCGTGGCCGCCCAAGGCGGCGACACTTCCTACATCGACGATCCGGAGAAATTCCCGACCGCCAAGCACATCCGCAAGCTGCCTGCTCCCAAGCGCGGCTACGTGCACACCATCAACGCGGCTCAGATTGCTAAGGGCGTTCACCTGCTCGGCGCGGGTCCGGACGAAGATGGCAACATCGACTACGCGGTGGGCGTTTCCGAAATCAAGAAGGTCGGTACCCAGGTCAAGCAGGGCGAGCCGCTGATGATGATCCACTACAACGACGAAGCGAAGCTTGAGCAGGCCCTCGAATACTTCAAGGCCGCCTACCGCCTCGCTCCCAAGCGTCCGACTCCGCCACCACTCATCGTGGAGCGTGTCGCGTAAGGATCTTTCGCGAGCAACCAATAAATCTTTCGCAAGCCAGTCGCCTCCGCGGCTGGCTTTTTTTGTCCGCGAAAGCAGTAGGATGCGTGTGGGGTTGGCAGCTGCAAGGAATGGCTGCTCAGGTGGGTCAGCCGCTCCGCGGGTGACTTGCAAAAGCCGCCGCCCGCGGAGCGGCCGTCCCACCATCTGTGAGGTGCTTGATTCCACTTTTGAGCGCGCTTGTCACGCGATTCACAGAAACTGATCGCGTGACAAGCACGCTCCTACCTATCTTCGGCTCTCCTACGTTTTCCTTGATCTCCCCCTCTATTGCTGCCACTAAGCGATCCCCATGAAGCAACGCTCCATCCTGCGCGAAGTCTCTGTCAAAGGCCCATCCCTCCACACCGGTGACAAAACCCAAGTTACGCTGAAGCCGGCGCCGGCCAACGCGGGAATTACCATTCGTCGCGTCGACCTGCACGACAAGCCGGTTCTCAAGCCGCACATCTCGCAGGTCACCGACCTCGTGCGAGCGACGACCATCGCCTCGGGACATGTGAAGGTTCACACAGTGGAGCACGTTTTGGCGGCCCTGCACGGCATGGGCATCGACAACGTGGAAGTGGAAATGGACGCCTCGGAGCCGCCGATCCTAGATGGTTCCTCCAAGGGCTGGGTCAATCTCATCCTCGAGGCGGAGCCGGTCGAGCAAGACGCGGAGCGCGAGCACTTCGTGCTCGACCAGCCGATTTCCGTGAGCAAGGGGAATTCCTCGCTCATCGCGCTGCCTTACGACGGCTTCAAGATTTCTTGTACTTCCGCCGACGACCGCGGCATCCACACCCAGCACCTTTCTATCGAGATCGATCCTGACGTCTTTGCCACGCAGATCGCGGCGGCCCGTACTTTCACGGTTTACGAAGATATCGAGGAGCTCATCAAGCTCGGCAAGATCAAGGGTGGCAGCTTGGAGAACGCGATCGTGCTCAAGGACGACAAGATTATGTCCAAGGAGCCGCTTCGCTTCGACGACGAGCTGGTCCGCCACAAGATTCTCGATGTGATTGGCGACGTGCTCTTGCTGGGCAAACCGCTGAAGGCCCACATCGTGGCGGTGCGTCCGGGGCACGCCATCAATGCAGAGCTCACGGCCAAGCTCTTCGAGCGCATGGAGGAGTTGGCCAAAGGGGAGGCCACGCCGGCCAAGCCCAAGCCCAAGACCGCTCGCCTCGAGGAGGAGACTCAATTGGACATCCGCCGCGTCATCGAGACGCTGCCCCATCGCTATCCCTTCTTGATGGTGGATCGGGTGACTGAATTTCGCGGGGAGGACGAGCTGACCGCGATCAAGAACGTTACCATCAACGAACCCTTCTTCCAGGGGCACTATCCCGGTCAACCGATCATGCCAGGAGTCCTGCAGATCGAGGCCATGGCCCAAGCGGCCGGTATCCTGATGCTGCGCAAGATCAACCAAGAAGGGAAGACGGCGGTCTTCATGAGCGTCGACAAGGTCAAGTGGCGCCGCAAGGTGATACCCGGCGATCAGCTGCGCATCGACATCAAGCTGCTCAAGATCATGCGTGCGAAAATCGGCACGGCTTCCGCCACTTGTTATGTGGGGGACGAAGTCGCTTCTTCCGGCGAGCTCAAGTTTATGATCTTGGGCGAGGGCGAAGATGTATAGGAAATTTCAATACGCGAAATCATGAGCGACAAAATACACCCCACCGCGATTGTTGACCCGCAGGCGGAACTTGCCGCGGATGTGGAAGTGGGACCGTATGCGGTGATCGGCGCGGGCGTGCGGATCGGCGCCGGCTCCAAGGTTTGGCATCATGCCACGGTTTGGGGGAACACTTCGATCGGCGCCTCTTGCCAAGTCTACCCCTTTGCCAGCATCGGGATGCAGACCCAGGACCTGAAGTACAAGGGGGGAAGTCCGGGCGTGAAGATTGGCGACCGCAACATTTTCCGCGAATATGTCTCCATCAATGCAGCGACTAAGGACGGCGACTTCACCGAAATCGGGAACGACAACTACCTGCTCGCCTACTGCCATGTGGGGCACTGCTGCAAGTTGGGCAACCACATCGTGGCGAGCAACGGCGCGACTTTCGCTGGACACGTAATCGTCGATGACTACGCCGGAATTGGCGGCGGCGGCACGGCGATCCACCAATTCTGCCACATCGGCTACCGCAGTTTTATCGGCGGCTGTTCCAAGGTGGAGCAGGATATTCCGCCCTTTATGTTAGGCGACGGGAATCCGGCCAAGATCCGCATCTTCAACAAGGTAGGTCTCGAGCGAGCGGGATTTACTGCTGAGCAAATGGCGGCCGTGAAATTTCTCTTCAAGGCTTTCTACCGCCAAGGCTTGAATCGCCAGCAAGCGATCGATGCGGTGAAAAGTAGTGAGTACGCGGATACGACGGAGGTGAAGGATTTTATAGCCTTCGTGGAGGCGTCCGAACGCGGAATCGCGGGCGGCAGCAAGTAATTGATGCGGTAGGGTCCGCTGTCCCAGCGGACCGTGACTTCCGCTGCGCCATGCCGCGTCTCTCCTTGCTTCTGCACTGCGGTGCGTCGCAAGCGACGACCCTACTCAAAACAGGTCGAGCTGTTCGATTTCCTCGTCTGGCTTGATGCGGTCGGATTCGAATTCGGGTAGGTCCGGCAGGAGCGGATTGATGCGCTTCAACTGCTGGTGCAGTTTCCGAGCGACGTAGGGAGCGAAGGTGTCGTCGCCGGCGTGGGCGAAAAGGTAGGGACGTTTGCCTTCGAGTATCCACTTGTTGATGACGGGAGCCCATTCCTTGACGAAGATCTCGTTTTTTTCGACATCGTTCTTGCCGACGAAGCGAATCACGGGGTGCTTGGCCAAGGCGACGTGTCGCACTGGCATTTGCGGTTTCCGCTCGCGAGCTTCCCGTTCCTTGTCGTCGGGTTCGCTGGACCAGAGCGGGCGGGTGTCGAAGACGACCTTGTCGATGCCTTGGTTCTCGAGGAGGTCGTCGAGGCGCTTCTCGTTGTCGCCCTTGTCGTAGAAGCTGATGTGGCGCGGTTCGACCGCGTAGCTGAAGTCGCTGGGCAGCGATTTCAGGTAGTCGCGCAGCGTATCCAAATTGTTGATGTTGAACGAGGGTGGAAGCTGGAGGAAGGAGACGCCGAGCTTGTTGCCGTGGGCGAGGGCAGTGAGGATTTTGAAGAAGGCCTTGTTTTCCTCCTCCGCGCCGGAGAGGCGTCGCTCGTGGGAAATAGACTTGGGGAATTTGGGGGCGAAGCGGAAGGCGTCGCTGGTCTCTGCCATCCAGCGTTCCACGGTCGCCATGGGGGGCAAGGCGTAGAAGAGGGTGTTGCCTTCGGCGGTGTTGAACACCCGGGCGTATTCGCGCAGCAGCTCGTTCGACTCGGTGCCTTTGCGGAAAACCTTGCCGATCCACTCGCGATTGGACCATGCGGGACAGCCGAGGTAGTAGGGAAGATGTTGGGACATGGCTAGGTTGGGAAAGGCGGTTGGCTTGGGCGAATCGCGACCGAGGTCGCTGCTACAAAAAAAAAAGAGGGGAGGCACGGAAGCCTCACCCTCTGTTTCAAGTAGTTATTTTTTGTATACTTCGGCTGGATCGAAGACTCTTTCTCCGCCGTCGTAGACAAGCTCTTCGCCTTCTAGTTTGCGGTAGAAGCAGGACTTGTAGCCGGTATGGCAGGCGGCTCCGTTCTCGCCGATGTCGGCTTTGATGAGGATGACGTCCTGGTCGCAGTCGGTGCGGAGCTCCTTGACCCATTGAATTTGGCCGGAGGATTCGCCTTTCACCCAGAGCTTTCCGCGAGAGCGGCTGAAGTAGGTGGCCTTGCCGGTTTCGATGGTATGCTTGAGAGCTTCCTCGTTCATCCAGGCGAACATAATCACCTCGTTGGAATGGACCTCCGTCGTAATGCAGGGGATCAGGCCGTTGCTGTCGAACTTTGGCTGCAGCTTCTTGCCTGTTTCGATATCCTCCTTGGAGGTGCGTTCATGGATGCATGTGTGTGACATAACGGCTTGCAGGTAAGGCGAGAGGGGGCGGGATGTAAAGCTCGCAGGTCATCCGGTTTCGGCTAGGAGCGACCTTGGTCGCGAATCCGGTTAAGCTTTCGCGAGCAATGTCGCTCTTACAGCAAGTCGAGAACCTGACTCAGTTGTGTGATGCTACGGTAGTCGTTTTCCTCGTGGTTTTCTTCCTCGACGATGCGAATCGCGTGCCAGCCGGCGGCTTGGGCTCCTTGGATGTCGTGTTGCAGCGAGTCGCCCACGTGCAGGATTTGCTCGGGAGCGAGTTGGAGTTGGGCTTGGCAATGGGCGAAGATTGCGGGAGCGGGCTTTTCGTGTCCGATTTCGCTGGAGATGAAGAGGTGGTCGAAGAGCTCGGAAAAGCCGGTTTCGGCGACCACTTGTCGCACCCGTTTGTCCCAATTGGTGAGCAGGGCCGTTTGGTAGCCTTGCGACTTCAGGGAGGAAAGGGTGTCGCGGGCGGCGCCAGCGGGACGCCAACGGTGCCCGTGGGCGAACTCGTTCCAAAGCTCGTCGAAAAGTGCGTCGAAGTCTGAAGGCGGTGGGGAGAGCTGGGAAATCGATTCCGTAACGACGGAGCGCCAGTAGCTCCACTCCCGCTTTTCGCCGTCGAGGATGGCGCTGTCCTTGGATACGCAGCGAAAGGCGCGTCGGAATCCGGCCTCGAGGGATTCGGCCGGGTAGTCGAGCCCGTGCCGCTGCATGACTTCCCGGTAGATGGCGCCCACCGAAGGATGGGGGTGGTAAATCGTATGGGCGGCGTCGAAGGTGACGGCTTTGATTTCGGAGAAAGGCATTTTTTTGAGGTAGGAGCGAGCAAGGTCGCTCCTACTCGCCCAGGCTTTTCAGTAGCTCGTAGCTGTAGAGGCCGGTGGCGTGGCCGTCGGAGAATTTGAAGCGGATGGCGTAGTTGCCCACGAATTGCCAGCTGTCGATAGTGACCTGGGAGTAGTCCTTGCCGCGCTCGCCGCCGTGCAGCACGCCGAGGATATCGCGTTCGCCGGCCGTTTCGGCGCTGGGGGAAGCGGCTCTCAGGACGGGAGCTTTGATGTAGGACTCGCTGCCGTCCTGCCAGAGGAGGGCGAGTTCGTTGCCGATGAGCTGGATATTTTTCGGTGGCGTCATGCTTGGTGGGGAAAAATGGGATAAGGGGGAGGGGGCGGCAAGCAAGCTCAGAGGAAGCGCTTTGGAACCTACTTGTTCCACTTGTTCGCGAGTTATTCACAAGGTTTTGCGGAGATGCGTTTTCGGGCCGCAAAAGCGGCCTTTTTGCATGGTTGATAACCTTTGGGTTTTTGGCGGCCAAGAAGCGCGCGAACGCCGGTTTTCCCTCTGAGCAGGGGCTAAATGCCCGAAAATGTAAATCCACTGTCAAGGAATGGGCTGTGAATAACTTGTGGATAGTAAAAATGGCCCGTTGTGGAGGAATTTAATTGAAAAGTGGGGGAAAGTGGGGAGGTTTGGGGAAGTTTTTCACAGCTTTTCCGGAAAAGAAGTTTAATGAGCGCCTTGGGCAGACCAATTTTCGTTGGCAAACACCAACGAAACCTAGATTCGAAGAATCGTCTCACGATTCCTTCGAAGTGGCGCTTTGACGGGGACACAGAAGACGTCTATCTGGCCTTTCCCGACCCGGGCACTCGCTCGATCCACGTCCTGCCGCCGTCCCGTGTGCAAAAACTGATGGAGCTGATCGAGTCGCAAAGCCTGAGCGACGAGGAGATGGCGACGCTCCAGGACAAGCTCTTCTCGCAGGCCCATTCCTTTGGCTGCGACAAGCAGGGCCGGGTCAACCTCACCGAGGAGCTGCTGGAGCATGCGGGCATCACCAAGGAAGCCATGGTGGTCGGCCGTTTGACGGATTTTCGTATTTGGTCGCCAGAGCGTTGGAACTCGGTGGATCCGAAGGCCAACAACGACGACATGGGCAAGATCATGAAGCTCGCTGGAATTTAAGAAGGAAGACGCAGAACCATGAAGGACCGCCAATCGATACTTTCTAATATAATGGATGCAGTGGGGCTTTCTCCGCGCAAGAAGCTCGCGCCGAGCGCGGGACGCTACCTCGGGATGGGCGGCACTTTTGGCCGCGCCCACATCCGCCACTGCTCGACTTGGGATTTTGAATACAAGCTGCCCCGCGTGGCGGCCCGCAAACCAAACAGTGATTTCGGCAATCGATAGTCTAATCGGCATCGCCCCCGCAATGGAAGGACATGTACCAGTACTTGCAGCAGAGACGCTGGAGCACCTCGCTCCACGCGACGGCGGCGTGTACCTGGACTGCACCTTCGGCGGGGGAGGGCACACCGAGTTGGTGCTCAATGCTGCGGACTGCACGGTTGTCGGACTGGACCAAGATCCCCAAGCGGTGGCTCGCGCCGCCCAGATCAAGGAACGCTATGGTGATCGCTTTTGCTTTCACCGCATGAATTTCGAAACCCTCGACCAGCTTGAGGAAGGTCCCTTCGACGGGATCCTCTTCGACTTTGGAGTCAGCTCCTTCCAGCTGGACGAGATCGATCGAGGCTTCTCTTTCCGTGGAGAAGCCCCTCTAGACATGAGGATGAACCCGGAGTCGGGTGTATCTGCTGCTCAGTGGCTTGCCACAGCCTCCCGAGCGGACCTGATACAGGCGATTCGCGGCTACGCGGAAGAAAAGAACTGGCGCAAAATCGTCGATGCCATCGTCGCGGCCAGGGAGAAAAACGAACTGAGCACCACCACACAGCTCGCTGACCTTATCCTATCCTGCACTCCAGCGAGGGTTCGTTTTAATTCCAAGCTGCATCCGGCCACCAAGGTTTTCCAAGGGATCCGGATCGCGATCAACGACGAGATTGGCGTAATCGAACGCGGACTGCCGGCCGCCTTCAACCAGCTAAAGATCGGAGGAGTCCTCTGCGCGATCAGCTTCCATTCCTTGGAAGACCGCGTGGCTAAAGTCCTCTTCCGTCGCTGGGCGGGAAGGCCTGAAGGTTCGCGGGACAACCGCCCACAGGACATGCGCGAGACGCTCTGCGAGCTGCTCGGCAAGCGCCCCATAACGGCTAGTGACAAGGAAGTCGCGCAAAACCCGCGGAGCCGCTCGGCGAAGCTCCGCGTTTTAAGAAAGATAAAGTAGCAAGATAATGAATACGCTCAATTTAGAGAGTCGCAGGATAATGAGAAACTCAAGCACGCTGAAGTCGGTGTTGAACCGTCAGATTGTCACCCTAAGCCTAGGCAGCTCCTTTGGAGCTGGCTCTTTCGATTGCCGCCAAGAGGCGAGCATCGGCACCGATTCGCCAACCATCTCCTTCAAACCATTCGAACGCGTCTACAAGATCCCGTCCCGCGATCGGGGTCTGGCGCTTGAAGCATCATGAGCAACCGCAAGACTCAGAAACCTTCCCAAACCTCCTCCATCCTCAACCGCATCATCTGGCTGACTTTCGCCCTCACGTTGTTCGTGGGCATGTTCGGATTGGGGACTGTCTACCTGCGTCACGAAGCCGCAGTGCTGGCCAACGAGAACAAGGCCCTCTACGCGAACATCTCCGAGCAGAAGCGTCACATCGCCGAACTGGGTGCAGTGATCGCCCGCCAGACCACGCGCGACCAGCTCAAGGCCCTCAATCAGGAGTACGGCCTCGGCCTTCGCCTGCCCACCGAGCGGCAGATCGTTCACGTCTTGGAGGATCCCACGAAGCGTCTCTACGAAAAGCAATCGAACACGATGCTTACGGCAGCGAGCTTCTAACGACTGATGGCAAGCCGCCCTGGAACTAAATTCAGATTTTGGATACTCGCTCTCTTCTTTCTCTGCGGATACGGAGCGATCGGCTTTCGGCTGGTCGAGTTGCACGCGTTTAAGAGTCCGGAGTTCGTCGACGAGCTAGAAAACAGCCGCTTCCGCGTCCTGCGGGACATGCCGCGGCGAGGAGATATTTTTGACATCAATGGGGAGATACTGGCCACCAGTCATATTTTCCTGGAAGTCGGGGTGGATCGACATGAGATCCAGAAGGCGGACCTCGCGCGCATCCCCGACATCGCCAAGAACTTGGATATTCCGGTCTCTCATGTACGAGAGGCTTTTGGTCTTTCTAACGGGCGCCTTCCGGCTGACGTGAAGTCGCTCAGTCCGCGTTGGAAGCTTTTGAAGCGCCGCGTCGAGCCACGTTCCTTCGAGCCCTTGAGGGCGATGGGAATTCGCTGCGTGACCAGTACCAAGAGCTACGAGCGCGAGTACCCGCAAGGCGATTTGGCCTCCCACGTCATTGGATTCGTGCGCAAGGACGGGCAAGCGGCCATGGGCGTGGAACGCGAGTTCGACTACTACCTCAGCGGCGAAGAGGGCTGGACGGAAACGGAGATCGGGGCAGGCCGCCGCGAGATGGCTCAGTTTCGCCGTCGCCAGGTCACTTCCACGGACGGCCTCAACGTGGTGCTCACGATCGACTCCTACGTTCAGGACGTGGTCCAGAAGGAACTGAAGGAAATCGTAAAGAATTTCGACCCGAAGGCAGCTACGATTATCGTTTCGGACCCGTACACGGGCGAATTGCTGGGGCTTGCCAACTATCCGAGCTTTGATCCGAACGCGTATTCGCAATCCAATGACGAGTCGCGCAAGAATCGAGCCTTGACCGATATTTTAGAGCCAGGATCGACCTTCAAGATCGTGGCCGCGACCGCTGCTCTGGAAGAGCGGGTGGTCAGCGTGGATACGGAAATCGACTGCGCGGAGCCGATTGCTGTCATGCCAGATGGATACAGGGTAAGGCTGCCGAAGGACGATCATCCGATGGGAATCTTGTCGGTAGGCGAGGTCATCTCCAAGTCTTCCAACCGTGGCGCGGCTCACCTCGGCTTCAAGTTAGGCGGCCAAAACTTCTATGATTGGGTAGAGCGGTATGGATTTGGCGACTACAGCGGACTTGATCTGGGTGTGGAGTCGCGAGGTATCCTGAACCCGCCCAACAAGTGGGACCGTCTCACGCTTTCCCGCATGACCATGGGACACTCCATTGCGGCGACGCCGATTCAGATCCACATGGCGACTTCCACTTTGGCTAACGGTGGCGTATTGATGACGCCTCGCGTGGTGGCTGCGATTACCAACTACGAAGGGGACACCGTGGTAGAGTTTGGACCGGTTCCCAAGCGAAAGGTCTTTTCCCGCGGTACGGCCCGCACGGTTGCGGCGCTTCTCGAGGAAGCGGCTTCGGAGCGTGGTACGGCGCGTCGCGCCATGGTGGAAGGCTACCGCGTGGCCGGCAAGACGGGAACCACCCAGAAGATCATCGACGGCCGCTACTCCAGTCGCGAGCACGTCGGTTCCTTCACTGGTTTCTTCCCGGCCAACAACCCGCAGGTAGTGATCACGGTGATCGTGGACAACGGGCGTCCGGCGACGGGTGGACTGGGGTATGGAGGCATCGTGGCGGCTCCTTCCTTCCGCGAAATCGCCAAGAAGCTGATCCCGCATTACGCGATTACCCCGAGTCCCAAGGCTACGGGTTATGCCCAGCATGAAACCCTAAACCGCGAAACGGGAGACAACTGATTTCCAATCTTCCTTTGACTTCCGCGAAACCGGATTTCCGCGCTTGGGTCAGAGAAGGAAGTGAGAGTAGTTCAATCAATGCAGACCAAGGCGAAAAAGTTAAGCAAGCTGCTGAGTTCGGATTTTGCGAAAGCTCTTAAGGGGCAACCGGATCCGCGAATCGAGCGGCTCGCTATCGATAGCCGCCGCGTCACTCCCGGCTCCTTGTTTTTCGCTCTGCCCGGATTGAAGGCCGACGGAAACTCCTTCGTGGACGAAGCGATCTCTCGCGGAGCGGTGGCGGTGGTTTCCTCGCAGCCCCGTCGTTTCCGCAGCGCCAAGGTGGCTTACGTCACGGTCGACAACCCTCGGCAAGTGCTGGCAGCGGTATCGCGAGCCTTCTACAAGAAACCTGACAAGGCTCTCAAGCTGGCTGGAATTACGGGCACCAACGGCAAGACAACGGTCGCCTACCTCGTGAAGCAGATTTTGGCGAATTTGGGTCAGCCTTACGCTTGTCTGGGCACGGTTGGTTACGACTTGGTGCGCCGCACGGTGCCGTCTTTTCGGACCACGCCCGAGTCGCTCGATCTCTGCGACCTCTTGAACCAGGCTCGAAACTTTGAATGCAAGGGAGCTGTGATGGAGGTAAGCTCCCACGGTCTTTCGCAGTACCGGGTCAGCGGCTTGAAGTTTGAAGTGGCCGCTTTCTTGAACTTGACGCGCGATCACCTCGATTACCACAACGACATGGAGTCGTACTACGCGGTGAAGCGGAGACTGTTCAATGGAGAGAATGGCAAGCTGCCCAAGGTCGCGGTGGTAAACGTCGACGATTCCTACGGAGCGCGCTTGGTGAAGGAAATTCCGGAAGGCGTATCCGTCATCACCTTCGGCGAAAGCAAGGAGGCGAACTTTCGGGCCAGCAGCGTGCAACTCAGCGCGGAAGGCACTTCGTTTACCTTGAGCAGTCCGTACGGAGAGTTTGAGGTCAAGACCTCCTTGGTGGGCGACTACAATGTAAGCAACACGCTGGCCGCACTGGCGGTATGCAGCGGCCTCGGGCTGAACGTTGACAATTGTATCAGAGATTTGGATTCGTTTCCCGGTATTCCAGGGCGTATGCAAAAGGTGGATGCAGGCCAGGCGGCGACTGTATTGGTCGACTACGCTCACACGGAAGATGCCTTGGAAAACGCTCTGAGCATGTTGCGTGGGGTGACTGAGGGCAAGTTGCGAGTCGTCTTTGGTTGCGGAGGAAATCGGGATCGCGGGAAGCGGCCGATCATGACCAAGGTTGCGAATTCGCTCTCCGACGAAGCTTGGGCCACTTCCGACAATCCGCGTAACGAGAAGATCGAAGACATCTTTGCCGACATGAAGCAAGGCTTGGTCGATCCCACGCGAGTGCACTTCGTGAGCGATCGCCGTCGGGCGATCGAGCTCGCCCTGCAAGCTTCCAAGGCGGGCGATTGTTTGCTGATCGCTGGCAAAGGGCACGAGTCCTTCCAGGAATACGGCGAGACGGTGGTCCCGTTTGACGACAGAAAAGTGGCTTTGGAGTTGATCCAGAACATGCAGCTAGGAGGTCGAGTCTGAGTGGCTAGCATCGACCCAGTCGCTCTTGCTCGATGGACTTCCGGCGAATGGAAGAAAGAGGCTCCCCCGACTGTATCCGCAATCAACTACGACACGCGAAAGCTGAAGTCGGGAGAGATGTTCGTGGCGCTGCGTACCGCGGCCCGGGACGGCCATGACTTTTTGGATGCAGCTCGAGCGGCTGGAGCGAGCTCCGCCTTGGTGGATCGCTATCAGGCGCAAGTGGAATTGCCGCAGCTGCTGGTGGCTGATGTCTCGAACGCGCTGATCGATGCCGCGCGGGAATATCGCCGGAATTGGAACGCACAAGTCGTGGGGATCACCGGCAGCTGTGGAAAGACCACCTGCAAGGAGGTGCTTGCCTGTTTGCTTTCAAGGCATCGGACCCTCAGCACGGTGGGGAACTTGAACAACTTGATTGGCGTGCCGGTCAGCATGTTGCGTCCCGAAGGGCAGTCCGCTGACTATGCGGTGTTCGAGGCGGGGATCTCGGAGCCCGGCGAAATGCAGCATTTAGCCGAGGCGATTCAGCCGGATTGGGCAATCGTGACAGCGATAGGGCCCGCTCATCTCGAAGCTCTGGAGACGGTAGAAAATGTGGCCCGCGAGAAGGGGAAGCTCTTGCAGGGCAGTCGGCTCAAGGGGGCTTTCTTGGGCGAAACCGCGGCCGCCTATCTCGCTGAGATCGCTTGCCCAAGTGCGGTGGTGGTCAAGCGGGACAAAACGCTAACAAGCCCTTGGAGCTATGACTTCGGTTCGGATTCAGGGCGCAGCCGCTTGCGTCAACGGGTCGAAGGAAATGTACAGGAATTTGAATACGCTGGTGCCGGAGCGGGCTTGGCTTCAAACGTCGCTCTTGCGATCGCTGTCGCAAGCTCGATGGGGATCGCTGTCGAGGAGATTCGCGCCACCCTTGGAACTTGGCAGGCGAAGGCCATGCGCAACGAATGGAAAGATGTCGGCGGGAACCGTGTTTTCCTCGATTGTTACAACGCGAATCCGGTTTCCATGAAGGATTCCTTGGCCACGTTCGTTTCGGAAACGCCCTCGCAGAGGCCCCGTTTTTACCTGCTAGGGTGCATGGAAGAGCTGGGTGGGGAATCTTCCCGCTTGCACGAGCAGCTCGGCCGTGACTTTCCGCTGCGAAATGAAGATTTCCTGCTTGTGATTGGGAGCGAAGCCAAGAGCGTGTTGCGAGGTATGAAGGACGCGGGACGCGACACGAAAAATTGCTTTGAAATCGACTCCATCGAAGAGGCGAGGGACCGCCTTGCCCGCTTCTCGGGAAGCGTGTTCTTGAAGGGAAGCCGCCGCTACCGCTTGGAGTCCGCTTTGGCTTACTTGGAAGGAGGCGTCTCGTGCTAAGCTACCTCGCCCAATACGAAGAAGTCTTTGGTCCGTTTCGTTTGTTGCGCTTCATCACCTTGCGCACGCTTTTCGCTTCGGGAACGTCATTGTTGATTGGATACGTACTCGGGCCTTGGGTCATCGCCAAGCTGCGGGCTTTCAGCTTTCAGCAAAGTCTGCGCGACAAGAGCGAAGTGGGTAAGCTCGCTGAGCTGCACGAAGGAAAGAAGAACACGCCGACTATGGGCGGGCTTCTGATTTGTCTCAGCGTGACCTCGAGTTGCTTGCTGTGGGCCCAGTGGAACGTTTGGGTGCTGACCGCCTTGTTGGTGTATGTCAGCCTTACAGCTTTGGGCTTCATGGACGACTTTCTCAAAGTGTCCAAGCGCAACAGCAAAGGGGTGAGCTCGCGATTCAAGCTGGTTTGGCAAAGCGTGACCACTATCGTGGCCTTGCTGATACTCGTTAACCATCCCGAGAGCGGCACGCATGTGCGCGAACTTTGGCTTCCGTTCTTCAAGGATGCGGTGTGGGCTTCGATGCCGCTTTGGTTTCTCTTCATTTTCCTGTTCTTCGTGCTCGTGGGCTCGAGCAACGCCATCAACTTGACTGATGGCGTGGACGGCCTCGCGATCGGTTGTACCATCTCGGCCGCCTTGGTTTACGCGGTGATGGCCTATGCGGCCGGCAATGCGATCATCGCTGACTATTTGCTTATCTCCTTCGTGCCGGGGGTCGGGGAGTTGACGATCATTTGCGGCTCCTTGGTGGGAGCGGGCTTGGCTTTTCTTTGGTTCAATACGCACCCGGCGGAAGTGTTCATGGGAGATACCGGATCGCTTGCCCTCGGTGGTTTGATCGGTATCGTAGCCTTCATGGTACACCAGCCTGTCACTTTGGTTATCGTCGGAGGCATCTTCGTCATGGAAGCGATGTCGGTGATTTTGCAGGTCGCATCCTTTAAAATGACTGGCAAGCGGATCTTCCGCATGGCGCCAATCCACCACCATTTCGAGTTGAAGGGCTGGGCGGAGTCGAAGGTTGTTGTTAGGTTTTGGATACTTTCGCTTATCTTTGCGATTGCGGGACTGGGGACCCTCAAACTGCGGTGAACTCGGACGCGGCAACACTCCCATCTTGGTTGAGGAAGCGGCTGGATGCTCCGGTCGCAATTTTCGGTCGCGCTTCCAGCGGTCAAGCGGCTAGCGCCTTGCTGGAAGGCTTGGGCTGCGAGTGCCATGTCTTTGACGAGCGCGCGGAGTCCGCTGCGATGCGCTCTTTCGGAGCGGAGCAAGCGAGCAAATACGATCTCGTGGTTTGCAGTCCTGGGTTTGCGGCTGACCACCAATGGTTGCAAGCTGCTCGCGAGGCCGGCTGCGAAGTTATTCCTGAGCTCGATCTTGGCGCCTGCCTGTGGAAAGGGCCAATCGTGGTTGTCACCGGGACTAACGGGAAGACCACTCTCACTGAGTTTTTGACTTCGGCTTTCAGCAGCGCGGGGATCGAAGCCTACGCTTGCGGAAATATCGGACGCCCGGTTTCCAGCTTGATCGCTGACGATTTTAACAGGGAAGCGATCGCTGTTTGCGAGGTGAGCTCCTTCCAAGCAGAGTTGTCGCGTCACCTGCATGCCGACTCCTTGCTTTGGACAAACTTCGCGGAAGACCATCTCGACCGACACAAATCCTTGGAAGCGTATTTCAAAAGCAAATACAGCTTGGTCGAGCTGCAGCGCGGCGATATCTTTCTTTTCGACCAGAGCGTTCAATCCTTCGCGGAGGAATTCGCTTGCCCGGTACCGGAGGAGGGTTTGGTGGACCATAGCTTGGACGCGGCGGCACTAGGCGTGACCGGCACCATCTTCGAGACCTTGCCCGAGCGAAACACTTACCTGATCGCCCGCGCCCTCTGGTTGCGCATGGGCTTGGACGAGGGAGAGCTGATCGAGGCTGCCAACAATTTCAAGAAGAGCCCGCACCGCATGGAGCTCATCGAGAACCGCAACGGGGTTTCCTACTGGGACGATTCCAAATCTACGAATTTCCACGCAGTCTACGGCGCTCTCAAGCGTTTCGAAAATCCGGTGGTTTGGATCGGTGGCGGCAAGAACAAAGGGGGGGATTTACCACGATTCGTCGCCAATTTAGCCCCAAGAATCCACTCAGCCCACCTCATTGGAGAGACTTCAGTCAAATTGGCCCCCGCTTTTGAGGAGCATGGAGTGCCGGTGCGTGTCTACGAAGATTTGGACGACGCAGTTGCGGGAGCCAGCGCGGTTGCGGAATCCGGATCCAATGTTTTATTGAGCCCAGGCTTTGCCAGCCTCGACATGTTCGACGGCTACTCGCAGCGTGGGGAAGCCTTCAGGAGAGCCATCAGCCATTTGTCAGACCTATGAAACTATCAGCGTACAAAACCCTCGAATCGAGCAAGCGCGCCCAGACTTTGAGCCGCATCATTTTGATTGCGGGAGCCCATCTCGTGATTATCGGAGGCACTTACCTCGTAACGAATTTCGGCGATCAGCCGGCGGGAGACTCGGTGGCGCTCGCAGGCGTGGGAACTTGGTCGAACCAGAGCGCCACGGCGAGCCAGCCCAGCGTGGACGCATCATCCAGCACGCTCTTCGATTCCCGAGCCAGCGACCTGAGCGGCTACAACGCGGGTGAGGGGCAATCCGTCCTGCTCGCGAGCAACGATTCCTCCTCATCGAGCAGTTCCGGTGCCCGTTACGCGCCGCGCCGTCCCAGCTCCTCCAGCACTCTGAACAATCCTCCGAGCCAGCCCAGTTCCAACAGCCGCGTGACGCGCGACGACGATTTTCTCACGCCGATCAACCGTCCAGACGACGATCTCTATCCGGTGCGAAGCAGCAGCGCTCCAGCGCCAGGCTTGTCGCAGACAATCGAATACAAGGTGCAGAACGGCGACAGCCTTTGGGGCATCTCGCAACGCTTTAAGATCAACGTAAAGGACATCACTGCCGTGAATCCAGGGCTCACTGTCAACATCCGGGCGGGACAGGTCATCAAGATCCCGCGTACGACGGAGTCTGCCAGCGTGGGGTACCAAGCTCCCAGCTCCAGCTCTGCACCAGAGTCGAAGCCGGTCAACGGAACGATTTACACCGTCAAGTCCGGCGACGTGCTTTCTCGGATCGCTTCTCGCCAAGGGGTCACCGTTGCCCAGCTGAAGGCGGCCAATGGCTTGAGCAACGACATGATTCGCGTCGGTCAGGAACTGGTTATCCCAACCCGTTCCAACAGCGCGGAATTGGTGTCGAACCAGCATCGCGGACCCAAGGTTACGATCGAGGCAGGCGACACTTTGGACAAGTATGCAGCGATTTACGGCGTATCGGTCTCCGAGCTGATGGAGCTAAACAACATCAGCAACCCGCGCCTCATTCGCATCGGTCAAACGCTTTTGATCCCGGAAAAGGGGCAAGCTCGTATCGCTACCCAAGAAACGCCCCAGCCAAGGCGCAGCCAAACGACGCAGCCGCGCTCGACGCCGCCCGCTCGTTCGCTGCCGACGCTTGAGGAGCTTCCACGCGAAAGGGAGACGCGGACTCCGCCTCCTACTTTGCCGACCTTGGATGAAGCGTTTGGGGAAGAGGATCTGGAAGATCAGCCGCTGATCCAAATCTCCGAGTAAGCCCTGTAGTATTGCTGCCACTACAGCGGTATGGCGAAAAAGACGAAGAAGAAGCATGTAGGATCGAACGGTGTACTGAATCCAGCACTGGTCGTTTTGGTCTGTGCCGGTCTGCTTACAGTGCTAGGGATCATCATCCTTTTCAGCGCGAGTCTGCACATCAACAAGAACTCGCCTTACTTTTTCATTGAAAAGCAGGCGGTTTGGATCGGGGTCACCGTATTGGTGGGCCTCCTTTTAATGTTGGTGAATCTCGATTGGATTCGCCGCTTCATCTGGGTGGGCTACCTGATAGGAATTGGGGTTCTCTTGCTGGTGTTCGTTCCGGGAATTGGCACCACCATTAACGGAAGTCGCAGTTGGGTGCGCATCGGCCCCATCGGTTTCCAGGTCGCGGAGATCGCCAAGGTCAGCTTCGTCTTTTTTGTGGCTCACTACTTCAGCTCGATTCGCTCCGATAATTCAAAGTTTCTGCGTGGCTTCATCTATCCGGGGATCGGCATGGGGATTTACATCGCTCTGGTCATTGCACAGCCGGATTTGGGTACGGCTTTGATTTACGTCATGGTGGCGGTGAGCCTGCTTTATCTCGCAGGGGTACGCTTGGTCTACCTGGTGCCCTCCGTATTGGCCGGTTTTTCCGGCGTGGTTGCCTTGATTTACAACGATGCGGAGCGTTGGAGTCGCCTGACCGCGTTCTGGAACATGGAAGCGGAGAAGGCGGGCGACGCTTACCAAGGGTGGCAAGCATTGCTGGCCTTTGGGGCAGGGGGAATCGACGGAGTCGGGCTCGGCAACGGCCGCCAGCAACAGAGCTTCCTGCCGGAGGCCCACAACGACTTCATCTTCGCCATTATCGGCGAAGAGCTGGGTATGATTGCCACCCTCGCAGTGGTGCTCACTTACGGAGTGCTCTTCGTGGCGGGAATCATGCACATCCGAAATGCTCCCAACACTTACCAGTACTTGCTTGCCGCGGGCTGCGTATTGATGATTTCGGTACAGTCGATCCTCAACCTGGGCGTGGTGACAGGGGTCTTGCCTACGACCGGATTGCCTCTGCCCTTTATCAGTTACGGGGGGTCGAACTTCCTAACGATGGGCATTTTCGTAGCGATCATTCTCAACACGAGTTTAGCCTGGCGGGGGCCAGTGTTGCAGCAGTCTAAACGCAAACTCAAGGATATCGAAGGATGAAGCGAGCGCTTATAGCATGTGGAGGCACGGGGGGGCATATGTCGCCTGGCATCGCTCTTGCGGAGGAACTCACCTCGCGCAACTGGAAATGCACGCTGCTCATCAGCAACAAGCAAGTCGATTCCCGCTTGGTGCGAAAGTACGATCAATTTGAATACGAAACGGTAGACGGTCGCCCCTTCTCCGTGAGGCCAGATCGCTTGCTGCTGTTTTTGGTCAGTTTGGTTCGGGGAACTCTCAAGTGCAGTCGCCTGGTTCACGCGAGCAATCCGGACGTGGTGATTGGCTTTGGAGGCTTTCTCTCGATGCCTGCCATGCTGGCGGGATACTTCGCTGGTTTGCCCACGGTCGTGCACGAAGCCAATCGAGTGGCTGGCCGTGTGACGCGCATCGTCAGTTGGTTCGCTCGCCGCATCTATTTGCCCAAGGGCGTCAAAATCCGCACGAAGCGCAGCAGCCGTATCCGTTATGTGGGGATGCCGGTGCGCAACGAAATCGTGAGCCAGTCGAAAACGGAAGCGAAGCGGAAGCTGGGATTGGATCCGCAACTCAAGGTCCTGGTGATCATGGGCGGCAGCCAAGGGGCGGAGTCCCTGAACAAGTGGGTGAAGGCCAGCTTGCCTGCTCTAGCCCAGAAGGAAGTGCAGGTCTTTTGCTTGACGGGTGGATCCGATACGGACGGGTCCATGACTTTCAAGTCGCCCAAGGGCACGGAAGTGCGCTCGTTGTTTCGCCGTTTCTCGGACGACATGGCAACGGTGTTGTCGGCGGCGGACTTGGTTGTATCGCGCTCGGGAGCGGGGAGCATCGCGGAGATGATGCGTTGCCGCGCTCCGGGAATCCTGATTCCGTATCCGTATTCTGCGGACGATCATCAAGTGGAGAACGCTCGGCATTTCGAGATGTTGGGCTGCGGTTTGCGCATGTCGCAGGACTATCTCGGGGACTTGCTGAAGGAAGTGCAGGATGTCTTGTTCAACGAATGGTTGATGCAGAAGTTTCGACATAATCTGGAGCTGGCGGACCGGAAGGACGTTCGCGAATTCATGGCAAACGATTTGGAGCGGATCGTTGCGGGAAACGGCTTGAGCATGGCTGCTAGGACGGAACAGGGGCTGCGGGCATGATAGAGGGATTGCCAGAGCGTATTCATTGTTTGGGTGCAGGCGGCGCTGGCATGCTTCCGCTTGCCATCTATTTGTCGGAAGCGGGGCACCGCGTTACGGCAGAGGACGACGCATTGAGCGAGGAAGGACGAGCTCTTTTGGAAGCGAGCGGCGTTAAACTCGAGGCTTTCGCGAGCGAAGCGGGAGTCGGAATCGTTTACTCCTCTGCCATTTCAGCGTCCAATGCGGCGCGGCGCTTCGTGGAAGCAAGCGGTGGCCTTTGCTTGCGTCGGGGCGAGTGCCTGGCGCTTGTCGCCAAAGGGAAACGTTTGATCGCGGTCGCGGGATCGCACGGGAAGACGACTACCTGCGGTATGTTGATCGATATTCTCGCCCAGTGCCGTGTGGAGTTTTCCTACCTGTTGGGGGCCCAGTTCGACGGTTTGCCTCCTAGCCGTTTCGCGAACAGTGAAATACTAGTCGCGGAGATCGACGAGAGCGATGGAACGATCGAAGGGTTTTGTCCGGAAGTGACGGTAGTGCTGAACGTAGACCACGACCATCATTCGCGCTACGCCACGGAAGAAGACTACTTTGCGGCTTTTCAAGGGCTGGTTCTACGCACCACAGGAAAGGTCTTCGTAGAAGACAGCTTGCGTGCTCGTCTGGCGGCCTCCGCCAAGGTGCCAGTTGTTGGCTTGGGCGAGGACGGTGAGGTGCAACTCTCTCGCAAGGATTCAGGTTCTTCTTGGACGGAGCTCAGCCTAAGGGGTGCCAGCGAGCTTGCTTCCGTATCCATTAATCGGAGCGGCCGTATGAACGCAGTCGACGCGGCTTTTGCCTTGCTTGCTGCGGAGGCGATCGGGGCGACAGTGAGAGCAGGGCTTAGGATCGAGTTTACACCGGTCAAGCGCCGCCAGCGGTGTTGGTACAACAGCCCGGCGGTTCAGGTTTTCGAGGACTATGCCCATCATCCCCGCGAAATCGATGCAGTGCTGGAGAGCTTGGGCGAGAAGTCCGGTTGGCAGACGGTGGTCGTTTTTCAAGCCCATCGCTACTCTCGCACTCGGGAGTTGAAGGCGGAGTTTGCCAAGAGCTTGGCCTCTTGCGAGGAGCTCGTCCTCTTGGATGTCTACGCGGCGAGCGAGGAGCCGCTGGCCGGCGGGAGCGGCCAGGACCTTTACGAGGAGTGTCGCCGCCTCAACAATCGAGTGATCTTCATCTCCGAGGTTGTGGATCCGGTTATGACTTTGGCGGCGAGGGCGAAGCAAGGTCCGCTGCGCATCGTATTCTTGGGAGCGGGCAGGGGAGATCGTGTCGCCAAGCGCCTCAGCGAGGAGCTTGCTTCGCTGGACCCCCGTTGGGGAAAAGTGAATCGCGCGCTGGCGACCGTTTCCAGTTTCTCGACCGCGATAAGGGCCGACGAGCCTCTGGCGAACAAGACGACCATGCGGGTAGGCGGGAGGGCGGAGCGCTACTTCGAGCCGGAGTCGCTTGCTCAGCTGCTTGCGGTTTTGAAGGCTTGCCATACGGCAGGAATTGAAGTTCGTCCGCTAGGACGAGGCTCCAACCTAGTGGTTTCCGACGATGGCGTATCGGGATTGGTAATACGTTTGAGCCACCCTTACTGGAGTCGATTCGAGTTGTTGGGGGAAGGGCGTGCTCGATTGGGAGCCGGCATGAGGATCAAGGCGCTTTGCGGTCAAGCGGCTAAGGAAGGTCTGGAGGGCTTTGAATTTTTGGAAGGGATTCCCGGGAGCCTTGGCGGCGTATTGCGAATGAATGCGGGCGCGATGGGCGGTTGGGTTTTCGACGTGGTGGAATCCGTTCGCTATGTCACCCTCGCCGGCCAGATCCTGGAAGCGCAGAAGGGGGATTTGGAATTTGGATACCGCTTTTGTCGGGAACTGGAGACGGCGATCGCTATCGATGCGGTTTTCGTTTCGAAAAGGTGCGGCGGCGTCCAGTCCGAAATCCGGCGAACGATCGACACGTACCAGAACAAGCGCAAGGAGTCGCAGCCGCGGGAGCCGAGCGCGGGATGCATTTTCAAGAATCCAGACGGAGATTCGGCGGGGCGATTGATCGACGAGCTCGGGCTCAAGGGCGCGGTCGTTGGCGGGGCGGAGATCAGCCCTGTGCACGGAAACTTTATTATTAACCGCGGGGGGGCGAGCAGCTCGGATGTGATCGAGCTGGTCAAGTTTGCCCGCAAAGTGGCTCGCGAGCGCAAAGGCGTGGACCTGCATCCGGAGGTCTTGCTCTTTGGGTCGAGCTGGGAGGAGGCATTGAAATGAAAGAACCAAGGATAGCGGTACTGCTCGGTGGAACTTCAGCGGAGCGAGAGGTTTCGCTCGGCTCCGGAAAGGCGGCGGCGGCGGCTTTGTCGAAATTTTTCGAGGTCGACGTCTTCGACTTGCAGTCCTACGCGGAGTTGCCGGGGGGCTTGGATCCCCGCCGGCATGTCGTTTTTTCGACATTGCACGGTTCGTTCGGCGAGGACGGTACGGCCCAGGCGTTGATGGACGAAGCGGGGGTCTACTACGCTGGCTGCGACGCGGCGTCCAGCGCCCTGACTTTCGACAAGGTCGCGACCAAGGCTAAGCTGGCGGAGGCTGGCGTGCCGGTACCAGCGGAAATCGTATTTGAGAACGGGGAGCTTCCTTTGGCTTCCACTATCGTTTCGGTGTTGGGACCTTCGGTCGTGCTGAAGCCAGTGGCGGAAGGCAGCAGCGTGGGACTGCAGTTCGCGGAAGGGGAAACTGAAATCACGGACTGCCTTGAGAAATGCCGCGAAGGTCGCTGGCTGGTCGAGCCGCGCATTGCCGGCAAGGAAGTTACGGTTGGGATCGTGCAAGGCGAGGCTTTGGGAGTGGTCGAAATTCGTCCTCTTAACGGTCGTTTCGACTACGAAAGCAAGTACACGAAGGGAATGACTGAATACATCGCTCCGGCAGAAATCAGCGCGGATTTGAGCGAGCGCATCCGAAAACTGGCTACACATGCCTTTGAAGCCTGCGGTTGTCGGGACTATGCCCGCATCGATTGCATGGTGGATACGGGAGGAAATCCTTATTTTTTGGAGATAAACACCCTTCCGGGACTCAAGGAAACCAGTCTTTTGCCCATGTCTGCGGCACTTTTTGGATACAATTTCGACGAACTACTGCAAAAGCTTGTAGAACCGGCCTTGTTAAGGTATAGAGACGGCAATTCTTCTAGCTAAAAATGGCTGCCCGAACTCCCACTTCCTCCAGTCGTCGTAAGCGTAAATCAAATACGTGGAAAGACATCGACCAAAGCGTTAAGCCAAAGGCTATGAGCTCGGCTTCGGAGCGTCGTATCTGGATGGGACGTTTGAAGGTCACGGGAGCGGCCCTGCTGTTCGTGGCCGTATTTGCCGGAGCGCTACATTTCCTGCCGCGTTTGGAGGGAGGACCCGAGCTTTTGACCAAGGCTGGCGAGTCGATGCCGATCCGAGTGATCGAGGTCGAGTCGGATGGAAACCTGGAGCGCGACTACATCCTGGGTACCTTGGACGTGCCGGTGGACGCCAATCTGCTGAGCGTGGACCTTGACGAGATGAAGGCCCGTTTGGAAGCGATCGGGCAGGTGGAAAGCGCTGTGGTTTCCCGCCGTTTTCCGGACGCTTTGGAAGTGGCCATCGTCGAGCGTAAGCCGATCGTACGCATTCTGGCTCAGCGGGCCAATGGGGAAACCCTCAAGCTTTTCGTAGACGAGCAAGGCGTTGTTTTCGAGGCGGATCGCATGGATCCGAAGATTGCCCGTACTTTGCCTTTCTTGGATGGAGTCGCTCTTTCGAAGGAGGAGTACGGTTATTCTCGCATCGAGAACATCACTCCCTTGGCGGAGCTCCTGTCCGAGGCCCAGGCCATCGCCCCGCACATCTACGCGGCTTGGCGAGTGGTTTCCTTGGAGCGTGACGACCGGCTCATCACTAAGGGCCGCGGAGCCAAGCAAGTGGTCTTCGATCGCTACGCGGACTTTCGCAACCAGCTCGGCCGCTTGGACTACATTTTGGATGATTGCCGGAGCAACCGCAGAGGGGAAATCGAGAGCGTCGACCTGACCTTGGAAGATCAGGTGCCGGTAAGATTTCTTTGAGGACTCCGAGGCGTGGCAGTATCGGGTTGAAATAATTCGAAAAACAGTCAGCCCTACGGTCAAAGCAAGGTGTATAAGACTAAAGTAATCGCAGGAGTAGATATTGGGACGAGCAAAGTGACTGTGCTTCTTGGAGAGATCCACGAGGGCAGGAAGCTAAATGTGATCGGCCTCGGTCAGTCGTCTTCCAAAGGGCTGCTCAAGGGTGAAATCGTCGACTACCACCTTGCGAGCGACTGTGTGCATGCGGCGATCCTCGCTGCGGAAAGCCAGGCAGGCGTTTCTATCGATGGCGTTTACCTGGCTCAAACGGGGGGGCACATCGAAGGCTTCCCGAGCGAAGCCTCCGTCAACATTACCGATCCCGATGGCCGGGTGCAGCAGGAAGACGTGGAGCAGGCCTGCTCCTTGGCCCAAGGCAGGGAACTGCCGGAGAACCGCACCACTATCCACCATTTGCGGCGTCCGTACCGGCTCGACGGTAGGAGCGTGGAGTCGCCGGTGGGCATGGAAGGAGAGCGTTTGGAGGTCGGCTACTGGACGATGCATGGAGATTCCCGTAAGATCGGGGATGCGATTCACATCATCAACGGCTTCAACTTGCATGTGGACGACATCGTGCTGGCGGGATTGGCCAGCAGCGCGGCGGTGGCTACCGCGGACCAAAAGAAGAGCGGGGTGCTGGTGATCGACCTTGGTCGCGGCACTACCGACTACGCATTGTTTCTCGATGGCCGCTGCATCAAGGCGGGCTGTTTGCCGATCGGCGGCGACCATATCTCCAACGACTTGAGCATCGGTCTACGCATGCGACTGAAGCAGGCGGAGAGCCTCAAGCTTCGCTACGGATCTGCGATCGTGGAGCACAAGGACAAGACCGAAAAGGTATGGCTCAACAACGACTTCGAGATCGGCGATCGTCCTATTCCGCTCTGGAGCATCGAAAAGATTATCGAGCTGCGAGTCAGCGAAATCTTCGAGGTCGTGCGCAAGAAGCTCGGGGCGCAATTCGTACCGGAGCGGATCTCCTCGGGCGTCATCATTTCAGGCGGAACCAGCAAGCTGGCCAACATTGACCAGTGCGCGGAGAACGTATTCGGAATCCAAGCGCACGTGGGAGACAACGCGGCGATGGCGTCGGGCGAATTGAAGGATTCCCAATACAGCACGGCGCTCGGACTCTTGCACTACGGCTTGCAGTACCAGAGCGAGAAGAGCTACGCGAAACACCGCCAGAGCAGCATATTCGGCCGTCTGAAGAGCCTCTTTCAGAAGGCTTAGCTTTCAAATACACACCCCAGAACTATGAGCGATCCAATCGACGACGAGCAAAGCGACTCACCCGAAATCCGCATGAAAGTGATCGGTGTGGGCGGGGCAGGCTCGAACATCGTGGATCGCTTGATGCTCTCCCAAGTCACGGGCGTAGAGTTGGTTGCGGTCAATACGGACCAGCAGGCCCTCGCTGGGTCGCCGATCGTCAACAAGCTCTGTATCGGAAAATCCGTTACGGGAGGTTTGGGGACGGGGGGCGATGCGGAGGTCGGTCGCGAAGCGGCATTGAAGCACCTGGACGCGATCGACGAGATGGTGAGCGATGTGGACTTGCTTTTTATCGCTGCAGGTCTGGGAGGCGGTACCGGAACGGGGGCGGCCCCAGTGATTGCCGAGCAAGCGTTGCGGAGCGGAGCAATCGTGATCGCATTCGTGGCCCTGCCGTTCACTATCGAGCGAGCGGCTCGTGCCAAGGTGGCCCAAGAAGGTTTGAAGCGCCTGCGCGACACTTGCAACGCGGTGGTGCCGTTGCCTAACGACTTATTGATCCAGGAGTCCGATCCGGACGCTTCCTTGCTCGACGCTTTTGCCAAGGCCGACGCGTGGATCGAGAAGGCGATTCGTTCAATCTGGTGCATGATGAACAAGACGGGCATGATCAACGTCGACTTTGCCCAATTGCGCCAGATGCTGGCCAAGAAGGCAGGCAAGACGCTGTTTGGCCTAGGAGCGGGCGACGGGCCGAACGCCGCTGTCGAAGCGGTTGCTGACCTGAAGCTATGCCCCTTGTTGCACACTCCGGAATTTTCCAAGAAAGCGGATCAGCTACTGGTCAATATCGTGGGGGGCACTCGTATCGGAATGGCCGATACGCAGATGATCATGGAAGCGGTTTCCGAAGAGTTCGGAGCGGATGCTAACGTGACCATGGGAGCGGTGGTGGATGAGGATCTCGGAGATTCCGTAGAAATCTGCATCCTTGGAACCAGCGAGGTGAGCAGCGTGCCATTCACCAAGGTGGTGAAGCCGCGAGCTGCCAGTTCCAAGGCCGTCAAGGACGAGCCGGCTGTGGAGAAGACGGAAACGGCGCCGCGCAGCAAGGCCGCTAGTTCGCGTCCCGCGACGCACAAGAGCAACAAGAGCGCGGCTCAGGAAGAGTTTTCTTTCTCCGAAGGCGATCCCAAGGGAGAGTTCGAAAATTCGGATGGCACCCTTTTTGAGGGGCAGGACTTGGATTCGCCGACCTACCTGAGGCGAGGGGTTAAGATCGTCCTCTAGGAAAAGGCGTCACCGCTGGCGAACGGGTTGAGCTTGCCATGAGAGGGCCAAGCCGTAGGCGCCCACAGCCAGAAGAAGCAGCATGCCGCAAAGCACGGTGGTTTCGAAAAGGAAGGTCATGATGGAGCTCGTTCCGGCCGCCCCAACAGCGAAAGCGCTAAGACCAGGCGCGGACAGAATTGCGAGCTGGGTTAAGCGGCGAAGGGACGATGCGGGCGGGTAAAAGGGAGCTGGAGGAAGTCGCGCAAGCCTTCGAATCGCCACGCAAGCGAGGATGGGAAGGAAGATCGCGGAGCTGCCGTGTTGAGCGATCTCGTGTCCAGCAATGCTGTATCCGCTCATATGGTACGAGTTTTGGAGAAGGGGGATTAAGGCGACCCCCGCTTTGCCTGCATGGGTGAACAGATCCCAAACGAAATGGGTTGCAGCTCCGAAAAAGAGAGCGATCGCTACCGGTACGAAAGAGGGGCTGGGGGGCTCGAGGTAGGTTTGCAGTCGGCAGGCTGCGAAATCGGGTAAAAGGTTAATGAGGGCTGGTTTGAGGAACCGGTGGTAGGCGTAATAAAAGGCTAGGCCCAGCGGGACGGCGGCAAGGAGCAAACCGGGAAGAGAATGGAGGAAAGTGTATCCATATCCCAATGTCAGGAAGATAGGGGCATCCGGAAGCATGCTTCCGATCGCGAGGGCGGAGAGCGGCAGCTTGGGGGCGAATCGAGCGATGGGCAGAATCGCCGCGGTGTGTGTGAGGGTAAATGGCATAAGAAAAGGGCGTAGATTACGCCCTTTTCATGAAGTCAGTATGAAGCCTGTGTGAAATCTTTGCGAAGGCTGGGCGATTGCTCGTCGCTCCTTGCAAGGCTTTTCTTATCAGAAACTTAGGGAAGATCCTGCGATATAGCGACCGTTCCAGTTGTCGGAGGTCCCGGCTCGATCGCTTTGGTAGAGCAGGTAGTAGTTGATCTTGTGCTTGCCGAGCTTGGAGTCGAGCATCACGGGATAGAAGCGGTTTCTGGTGATCTTTCCCTTGTCCTCCTCGAAGAAGACCTCGTCACCGATGCTGAAGGCGGTGAAGGGACCTTGGTCGATTTTCCAAGTCGCCTTGGTGGAGTGGCGGATACGATGGAAGATATCGCTGCCTTTGCCTTCCTTCCAGCGCAGTTCCCAACGGTTGCGCATGCTGATGGTGGGGCCGTTTTGGCCGAGCCTGAACTTGGAGGGGTTGAGTTCCAAGTCGAGACGGTAGGTGTTCGACCACTCGTCTCCCTTCTTGGCAGTTTCGAATACGGGATGAGTGCCGAGCGACCACTTTTCGTTGAGCTTGGTGGTGAATTTCTGGGACACGAAGAAGTAGCTGAGCTCGTCGAATTCGGGGAATCGGACGGCGACTTGCGTTTTGGTCTTGGTATTTTCCCAGATCTCTTGCGCGGGACCGTTGACGGTGAGCCAAAGGTCGAGTCCATCGTCTGAATAGGCTGCCAGCGGGAGCAAGCAGACGGTGGTAAGAAGTATGAGTGCGTTTCGCATGATCGTTTCTACGGTTTGATTAGTTGTGAGAAGAGGTGGAAAAGGTGTTGTTCGAACGCTGCGAATCGCCGAAGTCCCAATCGTCGCTCTCGGGAATCTCCCGCGCAGGCTTGGAAGGGACTTTGGACCGTTTAGTATTTGCCGCATCGATACCCAAAATGCCAGAAAGTTCATCGACCATGCCGTGCAGCTTGATGGCTTGCTGGTCGAGCTGCACCGTGGCGCTGGCGGTTTCTTCGGCAGAGGCTGCATTGGTTTGGGTGACTTGGTCCATCTGGGTGAGGGCCAGGTTGAGTTGAGTGATGCCAGCAGATTGTTCCTGGGAGGAAGTCGCCATATTGCGCATGAGCTCGTCCATCTCGAAGGCCTTGCTGCAAATGCGTTCCAACACTTCGGCGACGCGCTCGCTGGTGCGAAGCCCGGCTGCGCTTCGTTGCGTCGACTCCTCGATGCGATCTGAAGTCTCGCGGGCAGCCTTGGCGCAGCGTTGGGCAAGGGCCCGTACTTCGTCCGCCACTACGGCGAAACCCGCTCCGGCCTCTCCCGCTCGGGCCGCTTCCACCGCAGCATTGAGAGCAAGGATGTTGGTCTGGAAGGCGATTTCGTCGATAGTCTTCAAGGTTTCAGCGATGTTTGAACTCGATTCCGCGATGAGTTGCATGGCCTCGATCATCGTCTTCATTTCGGAGCTGCCTTGCTGGGCTGCGACGGTCGTTTCCTCCGATACGACTTTGATCTGCTGGGCAGCGTTGGCGCTGCTTTGGATAGTCGCGGCGCTCTCCTCCAGAGAAGCGCTTGTTTCCTCCAAGGAGGCAGCTTGCTCCGAGGCTCCTTCGGCCACGCGTCGGCTGCTGTCGCTAATCTGGGAGGTCGTCTCCGCGGTGTCGGAAGCGGTCGTCGCGATCCGGTTGGCGATATTCTTCAGCTTGCTGGAAGTCGTGTATCCAATTCTCCAGGTCATGTGAGCTCCAGCGAGCAGGCTGACGAGAATGGCGGCGATAATGGTCCACTGTCCGCGCACGGCAGCCGCTTCCGCGTTCGCGTTTATTTGGGCTGACTCCTCCTCGAGGACTTCGGTGAGGATGTCGATCTGGTCGCGAGCGGTGTCGAAGTCCTTGAGGGCGGGACCGCTTACGAAGGCGGTGCCGGCGGCTTGCACGGCGCTGTCGGAGCTCGTCAGTTGCTTGAGGGCGGTGTAGGACGACTGCTTCCATTTGGCGAAGTCGGTCTCGAACTTGGATTGGATGTCGCGTACCCTAGGTGACGCGTAAGGCTCCACGGCGTTCTTGAAGGATTCCCATCGATCCTCCACTTGCGAGAGGTTGGTTTTCGTGTCGTCCACCAGAGAGTCGTACTTCTCGCGCGGGCTGTTGCTGAACATGACCTGAGCGATGTAGGCTTGATGCAGGTCGCGGTCGAGTTGCAGGAGGTTGTCGGTCGCAGGGAGAATGTTCTCCGAGGAGAGTTTCAAGTCGACGAGGATGGATCGCTGGGTCGCGATGCCTATGCCTCCGATAATGAGCCCCAAGAGGGTCAGCGAGGCGAACGCGAGGGTAGTTCGTTTTGCGAAGGTCATTTTCATAGGAATGGTGTAGTCGTTGTTCGTGGGTTGGTTTACCTACCTTCGAAAATCGTTGCTTCATGCGATTCGCTTAAGCCTAGAGTCTAAAACGCAGCCGTTTTGTGCGCTTTTTACTACCGCTAGGAAAATTGGATCCCCCTCGGCTAGGGAGTATTCCTCTGCCTTTGGGAAGCTTCTGTACCGGGGCTTAGGATAAATACCAAGCTACGTGTTGCTCCGTATGTTTTTTTTAACCCAAAGCAGGACGCAACGAGGGCTTGCAAGGGATCGTTTTGCCGCAGCCAAGCTCTCGCCTCGCTGCAAGCGGGGCGATTCTTAGCTAGACGGACGGAGGCGACTAGGAACGGGCCCGGAGGTACTCTCTCCAGCTCCGATGGGCGCTCACCTCCTCGGCTTGGGAAGTTGCCCATTGCTCGCAGAGGAAGCCTTTGACGAAACTGCCGTCCGATAGCTCGATGTTGCCGATGCCGAGAGGCGAGGGAATCTGTGAAATGAAAGCGGCCCATTGGGACTGCGGCAGATTCCATAGCTCGAGCTCGATGGCGGCTCCATTGCTTTCATCGCGTACCATGCCTGGCTTCGGGGGATTCGTTCCGGGCAGGGCGTAGAGACGGTAGCGGGGGCTGGTGCTGGTGGATCGTTGGAAAGTGGCGCCGAGCTCCGTGAGCTGATGATTGAGGGGAAGTCCACTCATGTGCGCTCCGCATACGGCGATGGGCGCGCTGTCCCACTGGGCGGGAAGGACGGGCTCGAAGCGTTGGTGCTCGGTCGCTCCCATCCTCAGTTCCGAGGCGAGTTGGAGTTTGTGAGCGATTGAGAGCAACTTTTCGTCGTGGAAGGCGGGAGCGATTAGGGTAATGCCGAAGGGCATTTTCTTGGGAGTGAAACCGGTGGGAACTGCTACGGAGGACAGATCGAGCAGATTCATGAAGTTTGTGTAGTATCCAAGGTTTGAATTCAGCTGGATGGGGTCTGCCTCAAGCTGCTCTATCGTGTAGTGGGTACCGGCCGTGGGGGTTGCTAGGAAGTCGACGCTTTCCCAAAGCGAAAGGGTTTCTTGGCGGAAGGCCTGAAGCTTGTAGGTCGCGTCGAAGGCGTCGACAGCCGTTCCGTCGATGCCTTTTTCGATAATGGCTCGGGTGACGGGGTGCAGGGCTTCGGGCGCGTCTTTGATGAGGTCTTGGATGGCCCAGTAGCGTTCCGCGACCCAAGGGCCCTCGTAGAGCAGGCGCGCGGCGGCGAGGAAGGGGGAGAAGTCGATGACTTGCTTCTTGAAGCCCAGCGCCTCGAGACGAGCGATTGATTGGAGGTACAGGTTCAGGTAGTTCTCGTCGCCGAAGAACTGGAGCTGCTCGGGCGAGGGTACGCCGAAAGTCATGCCGTCGCGATAGGCGCGGCGGGGCGATTCGAGGCTGAGGGGATTGGGTCTCGAATAGGCATCGCTCGGATCGTAGCTGGCGGCGACTCGCAGCGCGGCCTGAGCGTCGAAAGCGTTGAGGGCGAAGATCGAGATGCAATCCAGCGACTTGCAGGCGGGTACCAAGCCAGTCGAGCTAAGCAATCCTCGGGATGGCTTGAGGCCAACGAGGTTGTTGAAGCATGCGGGGACGCGACCGGATCCGGCGGTATCGGTGCCGAGTGAGAAGGACACTTGTCCTAGGGCTACGGATACGGCGGATCCAGAGCTGGATCCGCCTGGAATATATTGCGGATCAAAGGCGTTACCGGGAATTCCGTAGGGAGAACGGACGCCTACCAGACCGGTTGCGAATTGGTCTAGGTTGGTCTTGCCGATCGGGATTGCTCCGGCAGCTCGCAGTTGCGCGACCACGGTGGCATCTTCGTCGGCGAAGTAGCGGTAGTCGGGACAGGCTGCTGTTGTAGGAAGTTTGGCTACGTCGATGTTGTCCTTCACCGCGAAAGGGATGCCATAGAGGGGAAGGCTGTTTGGGTCCTTCTCTTCGATCTCCTTCGCTTGGGCAAGGAGACGATCCGCAGTGTCGACGCATATCCAAATTTTGGAGTCGCCTGCCTCGATGCGAGCCAGGACCTCGCGTATGATATCGGAAACGGTGAACTTGCCGGAGAGGTAACCCTCGCGGAGCGTGGTTGTGTCGAAGGAGAGATTCATTTGTAATCTTTTTCTTCATCTACTTCTACTTCTTTGATGCTCTTTGGAGCAGAAGAAGGAGAAGCAGAAGAAGCTTATTCTTTGATTAGGACTAGGTTCTGGCCCTTGTTGGTGGGATTTCCCTCTTTTGTAAGCAAGGTTTCGACTGTGCCGTCTGCGGGAGCGGTGATGTTGATTTCCATTTTCATCGATTCCACGATCAAGAGTACGTCGCCTTTCTTTACCTTGTCTCCCTCCTGTACGCAAATTTTCCATACGCTTCCGGGGACGTGGCTTTGAGCAGGAACGCAGCCTTCCGGAATCTCGCTTTCTTCCATCGTACCGAAGGCGGCTTCGTCTGCGACGTATGTTGCTTGTCCAGTCTCGATCCAACGCTGCCTTTCGGCGTCGAAGGAGGCTTGCTGCCTGTCCTTGAAGGTTTTGATTTCGGTTTCGTTGTCGGCCAAGAATTTATTGTAGGCAGCCAGATCAAAGGTGGACTCTTCCACTTTCAGCTCGAAGCGACCGTGGATAAAGTCTTCCCGCATTTGCAGCAGCTCGTCCGCGGATACCTCGTAGAAGCGAATCTGGTCAAAGAAGCGCAGCAGCCAAGGTTTCCCTTCCTTGAAGTCTTTCGTCTGCTTGTAGCGATTCCACATTTGCACGGTTCGACCCACGAATTGGTAACCGCCGGGTCCTTCCATGCCGTAGACGCAGAGGTAGGCTCCACCGATTCCGACCGCGTTTTCGGGGGTCCAAGTGCGGGCAGGGTTGTACTTTGTAGTGACAAGGCGGTGACGCGGGTCGACTGGCGTGGCTACGGGGGCTCCGAGGTAAACGTCGCCCAAGCCCATCACGAGGTAGCTCGCGTTAAAGAGGATGTCCTTCACGTCCTGGATGGAGTCGAGGCCGTTGATGCGGCGAATGAACTCGATGTTGGAGGGACACCAAGGCGCGTTCTTGCGGACGGACTCGTACTTTTTGATAGCGAGCTGGGTCGCTTCATCGTCCCATGAAAGTGGGAGGTAGACGGTGCGAGTCGGCACCTTCATTTCCGTGATGGGGGGGAGTTCCTCCTCGATTTGCTTCAGCTTGTCGACTAGCTCGTCGAGTGGTAAGCGAAGGCTTTCGTAGTGGATCTGCAGGGAGCGGATTCCGGGCGTAAGCTCAAGAATACCGGGGATACTCGATGCCTTAACTGCCTCCATAAGGGCGTGCGCCCGGAAACGGAGATTCAACTCGAGCTTCATTTCTCCGTATTCAACAAGCAGATACTTGTCTCCAGAGCGACGGTAGCAGACGGAGGGGCGATCGAGCTCCGGCTGTTCAGGCAGGGACTCGAGGATGGCGTCTTCCGCTCCGTAGCGGGAAGGTTTTGGAGGTGTTTCGGGACCAAGGTCGCTCCTACTTGAAAGAAATGATTCGTGCTCCATCTCCAGACGGGTGGCTGTTGTCTGGTCGACTTTCTGGAAGCGAATGGTGTCGCCGGGCTTGAGTTGTCCCATCATCCACAGGTCAGCCTTGATGATGGTAGCGGGACAAACGAAGCCGCCTAGCGATGGACCATCGGGGCCGAGGATGACGGGCATGTCCCCGGTAAAATCGACGGTGCCGATGGCGTAGGCGTTGTCGTGAAGATTGGAAGGGTGCAAGCCCGCTTCGCCGCCGTCGGTGCGGGCCCACTTGGGCTTGGGGCCGATCAGGCGCACGCCGGTACGGGCGGAGTTATAGTGGACTTCCCAGTCGGTGCTGAAGAAGGTCGCTATGTCTTCTTCGGTAAAAAAGTCTGGGGCTCCGTGGGGTCCGTAGAGCACACGGATGTCCCAATGGTGGCTGTATTCAGGAATCTGAGACGCTTCGATTTCCTCGAGCGGTTGTAGGGAAGAAGATGAAGACGTAGATTGGGAGTGGAAGTGAAGCACATCCCCCAGCGTCAGAGTACGCCCGCAGTGTCCTCCAAATTGGCCGAGGGTGAAGGTCGACTTGCTGCCCAAGTAATCGGGTACGTCCAGGCCGCCTTGTACGCTGAGGTAGGCCCGGCATCCGTTTTCGATTACCTTGCCGCAGGACAAGGTGTCGCCAGCGGCTACGGGAATGGCGCGCCAGAAGGGAATGGGCTGCTCGTTGAGCGTGGCGTTGGTGGGGGCTCCGGTGAGGGCGATTGTGGTGGCGTGGTTGAAGACGAGCGTGGGACCGGTCACGGTGATTTCCAAGCCGGCAGCCTTTTCGTCGTTGCCCAAGATTTTATTGCCGAGCCGGAAAGCGTAGGCGTCGAAGGGACCGGAAGGGGGGACGCCGATATCCCAGTAGCCCACGCGGCCCGGATAGTCCTGCACCGTCGTTTGGGTGCCTGACTCGAGCACGTCGATGGTGCTGGGGTGGTAGACGAGTCCGTCGCAAAATTTCGTTGTGTGAGTGGCGCCTTGGAAGGTTTCGGTAGCGAGGATGTTCTCGAGGTACTCCAAGTTGGTCTCGATGCCTTCCACCCGCGACTTGGAGAGGGCGTTTGCCAGGGCAGCGATCGCTTGCAAGCGGTCGCTGCCTTTGGCGATGACTTTGGCCAAGAGCGGATCGTAGAAAGCGGAAACTTCGGTGGAGGTTTCGATCCACGAGTCGACGCGCACGTCTGAGGGAAAACTGACCTCGGTGAGTAGGCCGGAAGAGGGCTGGAAGTTTTTGTTGGGATCCTCCGCGTAGACGCGAGCCTGGATGGCGGCTCCGCTGGGTTTTATTTCGATGGAATCAAGGTCCGGCATTTCGCCGGCGGCCTGCTTGACCATCCATTCCACGAGGTCGACTCCGGTGACTTCTTCCGTAACGCAGTGTTCGACTTGTAGTCGGGTATTTACCTCAAGGAAATAGAAGGCGGAGGCATCTACGTCGTAGACGAATTCGACGGTGCCGGCGGAACGGTAGTTGACGCCTTGGGCGAGGCGAACGGCTGTATCGAGCAGTTGGTTACGCAATTCCTCGGAGATCGCGGGAGCGGGCGTTTCCTCGATAACCTTTTGGTTGCGGCGCTGTACGGAGCAATCGCGCTCTCCGAGGGCGATGACTTTGCCGGCCCCGTCGCCAAAGATCTGGGCTTCGATGTGGCGAGCTCGTTGTACGAACTTTTCGAGGAAAATGCCGCTATTGGCGAAATTGTTTTCGCCGAGGCGTTTGACGGATTCGTAGGCGTCCTTGAGTTCCTCCTCGTTCCAGCAAAGCCGCATGCCGATGCCGCCGCCGCCCGCGGTGGACTTGAGCATGACGGGGTAGCCGATGCGTTTCGCTTCCGAGCAGGCGATGTCGAGCGTATCCACCAGATCGCTACCGGGGAGGAGGGGCGCTTCGTTGGCGATGGCGATTTCGCGAGCGGTGTGCTTGAGTCCGAACTCGATCATTTGCTGGGGAGTCGGGCCGATGAAGGCGATTCCGGCAGCTTCCACTTGAGTGGCGAAGTCGGCGTTTTCGGAGAGCAGACCGTAACCGGGATGGATGGCTTCCGCTCCGCTCGATTTGGCCGCTTCAAGGATCGCTTCGATGTTCAAGTAGCTCTGCTTGACGGGAGCCGGGCCGATGCGGATGGCTTCGTCCGCAAGGTCGACGTGTTGGGCGAAGCGATCGGCGTCGGAGTAGATGGCGACGGAGCCGATACCCATCTTGCGGAGGGTTCGAATGACGCGGCAGGCGATTTCGCCGCGGTTAGCGATGAGAACTTTTTTGAACACGGTGGCTTTAAAGGAAGTTTTTTTGCCCACGAATGGCACGAAGTTTCACGAATGAATATCTAGACAAATCTAAGTGGTGTTAATGTGCTTCGTGGAAAATAAGTTAGTCCCAAATGATGGCCTCGACGGGGGTTGGTTTGTAGGCGTTGCAGGGGTTGTTGAGCTGCGGGCAGTTTGAAATGAGCGCGATGACGTCCATGAGGGCGAGCATCTCCACGTAGCGGCCGGGCGCGCTGATGCCGTCTTCGAAGCTGAGGCCTCCTTCCGGGGTGACGGGCACGTTCATGAAGAAGTTGATGTTGCAGGTGATGTCGCGCTTCCCGAGGTCGTCGGAGTGGTCGTGCAAGCCGCAGATGAAGGAATCGCGGCAGGCGTGCATGGGTTCCTTCTCGATGGCGTAGCGCATGGTATTGGACTCCCGTGAACAGGCGCCGCCGAGGGTGTCGTGACGCCCGCAAGTGTCAGCGGTGATTTCGAGGAGGGCATGGCCTCCGCTCGACATGAGCTTACTGCCGGTGGTGAGATAGAGGGCTTGCTGGCAGCGGATGGTATCGCTGGCGGAATAGCGGTCGACGGGGTCGTGTGCGTTGTAGAATAGCGTATCCGCAGCTTGGTTACCCTCGAGGTCGAGGATGCGGAAGGTTTGTCCTTTTTTGATGACGTGGCTCCAGTGGTCTCCGGCTTTTATGACTTGGCGGTAGACGGCGTTGGCGGGATCGAGGGTCGATTCGGTAAGCATTGTGGTGGAGAGTGGAGGGTGTGATTGTGATCGGGTTGTTTTTTCGCGTGGCGAGCACGCTCCTACCTGTATTAGAAGCGGAGCTTGTTGTAGACGGTGGTGTTGTAGTAGGCTCGCTGGTTTTCGGCGCGGACTTTGAGGGAGGGATCGTCTTCGGCCACAGGCGCAGCCTCGGAGATGGCTAGCTCGACGGGCTTGGGCCTGTATTCAGGGTTTGGATCGAAGGGGTGCGGACAGGTGTTGAGCACGACCAAAGTATCCAGCTCGAAGCGGAGCTCGACGCTGTCGCCGGCTTTGCTGTGGTTTTCGACGAAGCTGAGCTTTCCTTCTTCGTCCGCGACCACCTTGGAAAACCAATTGATGTTTGGCACGAGGTCGCGTTTGCCTAGTCCCCACTTGGCGAGCTCGATAAGGAAACACTCCTGGGCGTTGCGGTAGAAGTCGTTGCGCAGCTCTTGGTAGTCGCCTTGGCCGTACTTCTCCCTGACGGCTTTGGCGTCGGAGGCACCGCTGACGGTGTCGTGCCAACCGGAGCTTTCCGCTGTTATGGACGCGAAGATGCGCCCCATGTCGGAGTGCAAGCAGTAGGGCGCCTTGAGGTGGAAGATGTACTGCCCCTTGAGGGTGTCGGGCATGTTGTAGCGTTCGTGCTTCTCGTAGGCGTTGTAGAGCAGCATGCCCACGTTGGCTCCGCCTTCGAGGTCGGTGAGCTTGAGCGAGCGTCCGCGTTTGACGACCTTTGACCACATGCCGGCGCCGGTGAGAGTTTCTTTGTGGATGAGTGACATTTTGGAAGATGAGGGAGAGTGGGTGACGATTGAATGGAGCGCCTATTGGTGAAGGGGCGGCATGATGATGGAAGAGAGGTTGAGCTTGCCGGTTTTGACGCCCTTGCAGGTGATGAGCTCGTTGGAGATCGAGCGCAGCTTGGCGGCGGGACCTTGCACGACGAGGACTTCCATGATGTGGTCGTCCTCGAGTTGGACGTGGAGCGAGCTGATAACTTCGGCCAAGTGCTTGCGCTGGATCTTGCTGAGGGTGCTTTGCAGGTTGTTGCGCCGGGTGCTGTAGAAGAGAGTTATCGTACCAGCCATGACCTGCTCCTCCTTCTCGGAACTGGCCTCGATGATTTCGCGATTCAGGATCTCCGTGATCGCTTGCGATCGGTTGGCAAACCCACGGTCGGCCAGCATGCTGTCAAACTTGGCAAGCACGGAGCGAGGGATGGTGATGCTAACGCGTTCTGCGGGGTCGGTCATGTCGTCGGAAGTCATGACGTATTACGAATTTATAAAAACGTAATACCTTTGGTCGTTTATTGAGCAAGGATTTTATCAGTAAAGTCGGGCGTACTTATCGATTTCCCATTGGCTGACGCTCTGGTGGTAGAGTCGCCATTCCTCTGATTTGTAGCTAACGAACTCGGAATAAAGGGTTTCGCCGAGGGTGGCCTTGGTGAAAGGATCGTTGGCGAAGGCTTGTACGGCTTCGTCGAGGGTCGTGGGGAGCTGGCTGATGCCGCGCTCCTTCATTTGCTCGGGAGAGAGTTCGTAGAGGTTGACTTCTTGGGGCTCGCCGGGATCGAGTTTTTCTCGGATGCCCTCAAGTCCTGCGGCCAAGGCGAGGGTCGCGGCGAGGTAAGGGTTGCAAGCGGCGTCTGCGTTGCGGGATTCGACGCGTCCGCCGGACATGGGCACGCGCAGGGAGTTGGTTCGATTGTTGCGTCCGTAGGAATTGAATACAGGAGCCCAGGAGTAGTAGGCCATGAGACCTCTTCTTACGAGTCGTTTGTAGCTGTTTACGGTGGGGGCGAAGGTGGCGCAGAGGGCGGGACCGTGCTTGAGGATGCCGGCCATAAACTGGTAACCGAGCTCGGTGATGCCGAGTCCGCGCGGGTCTTCTGCGTGTGGGCGCTTGAAAAGGTTCTCGCCTGTTTCCAGGTCGAAGAGAGACATGTTGAAATGAGCGCCGCTGCCGGTTTTGTCCGCAAACGGCTTGGGCATGAAGGTGGCGACGAGATCCTCTTCTGCCGCGTAATGTTTAGCCATCATGCGGAAGAAGGTGAAACGGTCGCACATGGTGAGGGCGTCGGCATAGTTGAAGTCGAACTCGAATTGCGAGTTCGCGTCTTCGTGGTCGAGCGAGTAGAGCTCCCATCCAAGGTCGTCGATAGCTGTCGCCATTTTGTCGAGCCACTGGTAGCGGTCCATGAAGCGCTTGACGTCGTAGCAGCTCTTGGTGAGGTTATCGTCCGTATTGGGGATTTGGAGACGTCCGTCCTCGTCTTGCTTGAGTACGAAGACTTCCGCTTCGATGCCCAAGTTCATGCCGAAGCCCATTTCTTTCGCTTGGGCCAGAACTTTCTGCAACGCTACGCGAGCGCTGACTTCGTAGGGCTTGCCGTGCAAGGTGTTGTCGGCGGGGATCCAGGCGACCTCTGGATTCCAGGGTAGGGGAATGATCATGCCGAGGTCGGGTACGGAGGCGATCTCGTCGTCGTTGGGCGCTTGTCCCACGCCGTCGAGGGCGTAGCCGGTGTAGAGTTCGGAGCCGTGGGCGAAGTGTTCGAAGTGGGAAAGAGGGACGAACTTGCCCTTGGGAGTGCCATGCAGGTCGACGTAGGAGCCGACGCAATACTTGACTCCCGCTTTCTTGAGAGACTCCTGGATGCCACGCAATTGCTCGTCGCTCCAAGGGTAGCTTTGCTCGAAGGCGAAGCCACGAGCCTTTTTGTGTGATTGGTAGATTTCTGAAACGGCTGTCATATAAAATCGGTTCAAGGGAGGCTCTAGGCCTCGGTTTGGGAGAAATAGGAATGGGGCAGCGGGGGAGACTCGTGGAGTCCACTTTCGATGAGTGCGACGAGGGCTTGCTCCAGTTTTTCGAAAAGGACTTTCCCGGCTTGGGCAGTGGCTTGGCTAGGAGCTCCGGTGACACCGTTCAAGCTGGTGCGATTGACGGGATGGGAGAAAACCTTGCCGGCAGTGCGATCCGGGTCGTCGGAGGATTTCAGTTTCTCGGGCCGCGTGGCGGCGGGTTGGAGGTGCATGACGAGGCTGGTCTCCGCCGCGTTGGCGTGCCAGTCGTCTGCATCTTGGGAAAATGCGGCAGCGATCTCGGGGTTGAGCTTTCCCGTATTGAAAAGCGCTATACAGAAATCGTCGTAGCGAGAGCGCAGGATTTCTAAGGCGCAGCGAAGCGGCGCTTCGTTGGTGACGTGCGAATTGACGAGGAAGAGTTTGCGAATGCCTGCCGGATAGAGCCAATCGCCGATGTCCGTGATGACGGAGATCAAGGTCTGCGGACTGAGGGCCAGCGTACCTGGCCAGCGGTGGGAATGGCCGAGGGAGCAGCCATATGGCAAGAGAGGGAGGCAGGGAACGCCCGCGTGGGTTGCAACGCTGGAACACAAGGCGCGCCCCAGCAATGAATCCATGCCCACGGTGAGCTGGGGGCCGTGTTGCTCGGTAGCTCCGATGGGAAGAATGGCTGCGTCCATGCCGGAGGAAACCAGGGATTGGATTTCCTCCCAGGTGAGCTCGTCCCATTGTTGTGTGGAAAATGTATCCATCCTATGGTTACTCAACGACATCGTTTACGTCAGTCATGCGAACGATGGCGAGGTCGCCGGCTTCGGTTGCTTCATGCTTGGGGTGGATGAGCTCCTCGAGTCGTTGCTTGGTCGCGAGGAACTCCGGGCTAAGTAGCTGTTCGCTGGTGCGAGGGCGTGGCACAGGTACCTCTATGAACTCGTGGATCTCGCCGGGGTTGGCCTTGAGGACGAGGATGCGATCGGAAAGGTAGATGGCTTCGTCCAAGTCGTGGGTGACGAACATGATGGTGACGTCCACGTTCCTCCATATCTCCAGCAGGTGCGACTGCATCTGGCAACGGGTGTGTGGATCGAGGGCGCCGAAGGGCTCGTCCATGAAGAGAATCTGCGGCTGGTTGGCGAGCGAGCGGGCGATGGCCACGCGTTGTTTCATGCCACCAGAAAGCTGGCTCGGATATTTTTCGGCCGCGTGGGAAAGGCCGACGAGGTCGATCCATTGCATGGCCTCTTGCTCGACGGCAGCTCCGGACCGTCCGTTCACTTCCAGGCCGAACATGACGTTTTTCTTCACGCTGAGCCAGGGGAAGAGGGTATAGCCTTGGAAAACCATGCCGCGATCTGCTCCGGGGCCGCTTGGCTCCTTGCCATCGAGAAGGAAGGTCCCGCCGGACAAGGTTTCCAAGCCAGCCAGCATGCGGATCAAGGTCGACTTTCCGCAGCCGGAAGGGCCGATGACGGAGATGAACTCCCGTCGGTGCACGTTGAAGCTGATCGGGTTGAGGACGTCTACGGTGCCTTTCGGTGTGGTGAAGCTCTTGCTGATGCCCTTGGCTTGCAGCTTGATGGGGCGCTTGTAGATTTCGGCGAAGCGGGCGCGCACCTCATCGCTCTGGTCCTTGTAGCTCGGCAGCTGGATGGAGTCGCTCATTGTTTCGCCTTTCCGTTGAGAGGGGTGCTGTAGGCATTGCGATCGACCACCCAGAGAAGGAAGCGGCCGATGAAGCCGTGTTTTTTCTCCGATGCCTCGGGCGTCCAAGGGAAGAGGTACTTTCGCAGGGAAGAGAGGAATTGGTCGGTGACGAATCCCGACATCCCGATGAGAATGATGATGGGGAACACGCTGTCGAAGTTGCGCCAGCGGCCTTGCGTTTCGAGGAACTCGGTGAGTCCGCTCTTAACGCCAATGAGCTCGGCAATGACCAGCCAGGTCCAGGCCCAGCCCAGCAGGATGCGCATGTCGTTGTAAAGGTTTGGCGTGATGCCGGGCAGGATGACGCGTCGGATGAGCGTCAGGTTTTTGGCGCCGAGCGTTTGGGCCGCTTCCAGCAAGGAGGCGTCGAGCTGGCGGGTGGTGTTGGCCACGACGAGGACCAGCTGGAAAAAGGTGCCTACGAACACCAGGGCGATTTTGGGCGCGTCGTGGGCGAGGAAGACGGCGACCAGCAAGGTGCTGAAGGCCGGAGCGGGCATGTAGCGGAAAAAGTCGATGAAGGGCTCGAAGAGCTTGGAGAAAAAGTCGAAGGTTCCGCAAAGCACTCCGAGGGGGACGCCGACCAGCGCAGCGAGCAGGAATCCGGAAAAGACGATCTTGAGCGAGTGCTTGTAGCGGTCGAGCATGGAGGGCTTGTCGTCGACGGATTCGATGGTGAAGTCCTGTATCCCCTTTATCACTACTTCGTGTGGAGCGGGCAGGTAAACGGGATTGGCGGATACGCCTTGCGGAACCAGCTTTTCCATGGGCTCTTCTGGAAGCGTCCGCGAGCTGAAGGTGGGAGAGAGCTCTTCCATCATTGCCCAATTACGCTTGATGATGGCTTGGTTCTCCTCGGTGAACTTAACCGTTTTGGCGGTGAGCTTGCCGGTAGCGACGTCTCGCCAGACTTCGTAGAGCAGCTCGTCCTCTTTCGCTTCCTCGCGGCTGAGCCAATCGTTTGCCACGGCGGCGTCGGAGATGTGGCGGACGATCTTGAGGTTGGCCCGGCGGATGGTGGAGCCACGTCCCTCGACTTCGCCCGTTTCGCGGGCGGCGAGGGTTGCGGCATTGTCGGCTTGGATAGCGGCGACGAACTCGGGAAAGTAGGTTTTGGAGAGGTGGTCGCCCGCGGTGTAAACGGTGGTGACGTCGGAGCGGTCGGCGGAAATCTGCAGCTTGACGTCAGGGTGCCAGATGAAGGGCGTATAGCTGACGAAGGCCCAAGCGGCCAGCGGCAGGATGAAGGAGAGACAGCTCAGGGTGAAGCGTTGTCTCGCGTCTAGGTCTTTGCGGATAGCGAGCCAAGGACTAGACACCTTGCCGCTTCTTTTTCCAATTTTCATTCAGGCGTGAGGTGGGTGGACGCGCGGGAGGACAGGCCGGATCGGGAGGCAGAGGGAAACAAGGGCGGACCGGGCAGGGCCCGCCCTTGGGGGGAAATCGAGGAAGTGAACCAGCTCGGTAGCTTACTTGACTGACTTGGCGTATTCCTTGGTAAGGCTAGGATCGAGGTACTGCTCTGTTTTGAGCGGCTCGTCGTATACTCCCATGGATACGTTGAATTCGTCGGAGATGACCGTGGAACCGTAGACGGACTTGAGGCCCTTCGCCTTTTTCCAGATGGGGAGGACTTCTTCCAAGCTAAGGATGTAGGTTCCGGCGAAAAACGGTTCGTACTCTTCTGGAGTGATGGCCACGCGGGCGGAGAGGATTTCCAAAGCTTCGTCGAGGTTGTCCTCGTCCTTGATGAAGTCCACGATGCGGTACCAGACCTTGACCACCTTCATCCAGTCGCCGCGGCGTTTTTCCAGACTTTCAGGGTCGACGCAGAGCAGGTCGTAGATGACGCCAGGAACGTCGGCCGAAGTGAGAACGGGCTTTGAGTTGGCCACGGTCTTGAGGGCTTGTCCGGAGTTCGGCTGCCAGGCTCCGATGGCGTCGACGGCTCCGGAGGCGAGCACTTGAGGCGTCTCGTTGGTGGGAGTGTTGACGATGGTGAATTCGGAAGGATCGATGCCAGCGGCTTCGGCGCCCTTCATAAGGAGAAGATGAATCACGAATCCTTCTTCGAGGCCGATCTTCTTGCCCTTCAGGTCAGCGAGCGAATCGATGCCCGGAGCGGCCACGATCATGTCGTTGCCGTTGGAGAAGTCGTTGATGATGATGCCTACGGAAGGCTTGCCGGTGCCGCCGGTGACGAGGGCGTCGCCGTTGGTCATGGTAACCGCGTCGAGCAAGCCGGCGGCGTAGGCGTCCATGGATGCGACGTAGTCCATCCACTGGAAATCGACTTCCACGCCTTCTTCGGCGAACCAGCCTTTTTGGATGCCAATTTCCCAGGCAACCCAGCCTGGCCAGTCGGAGTAACCGATCTTGAGCGGTTCAGCCTGCGCGAGCGGCAAGGCGGCGAGGAGGGCGAGGGAGGAGACGGCGCGTTTTGCGAGACGGAGGAACTTCATAGAGTTATGGCTGTTCAGTTTCAATAGGTGGTAATACGAATTAGTGTAATCGTATTACGATTCTGGTGTCCCGTGAGCATCGGCTGCGCCAGATCCGAAGATGTCCCCGTTTCGGGGCAAATCGCCTCAAATTACGCAGTGTCGCCTGCTGGAAACGGTCATAAGTGAACAATCGGCTGGCCCGTTTGAAGGCGAGGAAGGCGGAACGAAAAGAAGTGAGCTGCAGACAATACGGTGATCGGAAATTGACCGAAACGGTAGATACGAGCACTCTTTTGCTGTCCCAAAACGGAAATCCAACTTATACCGTCGTGAAAGATCTTCGCACTGCATTTTCATCCCTCGCCAAACTGATCGCCGCTCGTATCCGGGAATTGGAGTCGGGCGCCAAACCGAAGCCCTTCGGTAAACTCGTGCCCGCGAAAAGCTTCGCCGGAGTGAGAGCAGCCTTGCCGGGAGTCCTGTTGACCGAGTCGGAGGGGGTGGTCTTTGCGGCTGCATTGGCGACTCACCTGCAGCCTCATTTATTCGACGAGGCGATCGCGGGGGCCTTGACCAAAGCGGCTGACTATCCGCGGATCGGAGGGGTGCGCGGCAAGGATTCGCGCCTTTTCTTGCCGACGGGGGAGACCGTGATGTTTTTGCTGGGGGCGTTGGAGATCGACGAACGTTTGGAGGTGCTGAGCCTGTTCGACGAGGAGCATGCCTTTGCTCGTAAGGGAGTGCTGCGCTTGGAAAAGCCGCGGGGCAACGAGTCATGGGCCAGCGGTCGGCTGGAGCTTGGCGAGGACGTGGTGGACCAGATCATGGGGCTGCCGACGCGCCGCCCGCGCTTGGGGCCGGACTTTCCGGCCCAGCGCCTGAGCACCAAGCTGGATTGGGACGATCTGGTGCTGGAGAAGCAAACTGCTGCCGAAGTCCGTGAAATTGAATCTTGGATACGCCATGGCGATACCTTGTTGGTGGACTGGGAGCTGGAGCGCTTCATAAAGCCCGGCTACCGGGCTCTGTTTTACGGTCCTTCGGGCACGGGAAAGACTTTGACCGCCTCTCTGCTAGGCAAGCAGACCGGACGCGACGTTTACCGAATCGATTTGTCGCTCGTGGTGTCGAAGTACATCGGGGAGACGGAGAAAAACCTTTCGCGCATTTTCGCGAAGGCGGAGGACAAGAACTGGATTCTCTTTTTCGACGAAGCGGACGCCTTGTTCGGAAAACGCACCGGGGTGAAGGATTCGCACGATCGCTATGCGAACCAGGAGACGTCCTATCTATTGCAGCGGGTGGAAACCTTCGGGGGCTTGGTCATACTGGCCTCCAATTTGCGCACCAACATCGACGAGGCCTTTCTCCGGCGATTCCAGTCGGTCATCCATTTTCCCAAGCCGAACGCGGAGGAGCGTCAGCGCATCTGGAGCCGCATGCTGCCGCGCCAGGCCAGCTTGTCGGAGCGAGTGAACCTGACGCAGCTTTGCCAGCGTCACGAGCTGACGGGGGCGAACATCGCCAACGTGCTGCAGTACGCGAGCCTGCAGTCGCTGGAACGCGGCGACCATGTGTTGGAGGCGAGGGATATCGAACTCGCCATCGCTCGAGAGTACGAGAAAGAAGGGCGACTCGGGTAGGGGCGGCGCTGTTATCCTGCAGCGCGGACGACGTGGAAGTCGTCCCTCCAGGAGGGACCGGTGAATGTGTCGCGTTGCTTCGGTACCAGCCGGTCTGCGATTCGGTGCAGGCGGCGTGGCGCGAGCGACTGCACTAGTCTTCTTCGGGTTGCACGTCGGCAGGGTTGTACCAGCCCATGTCTTCTTGCGTTCCGTTCATGAGCTTGTTGAAGAAGTTGATCATTCCGTCCCGCCCGAATTCGTATTGGTCGAAGCTGTCGCCCTTGCCGGCGAGGCGAGGGTCGTTCTGTTTTTCCAGCTCTGCCAGCATGAGGGCGTGCATCTCTTTGATCCGTTCTTGGTAGACGGGGCTGTTGGCCAGGTTGTGGATACAGGCTTCGTCATTGGCCACGTCGTAAAATTCGAGCTCGGGGCGCTTGCCGACGTTCCACTGCCAGTAAAGGCGTTGGTCGGGTTGGTAGCGTGCTTCGAGCACCGCGGTTTTAGTCGGGCTTTTGTCGATATTCATGTATCCAGTTTGTGGATGTCCAGCAGGCCAGCGTTCCGTCTTGAAGTTCTGCAGGAGCAGGAAGTCGTCCTTGAAAATGCCGCGAATGGGATAGCCTGTATCGTTGGGACGGCCGATGTCGTGACGCTCTTTGCCGATTAACGCATAGTTGCGAGCGGGATCGATACGTCCGGAGCGATCGGAATAGAGAAGGCTGGTCAGGCTCTTGCCGGTGATGGGTGCCATGCCTTCAGCCTCGCCGTCGACTTGGGCCAGCTCGAGAATGGTGGGGGCAACGTCGATGAAGCTGACGTAGTCGTCGATGATGCGGCCCGGACGCGTGATGCCGTTTGGCCACATGATGGCGAAGGGCATGTGGTTGGAGTATTCGTACTCTTGGCCTTTGACTCGGGGGAAGGGCATGCCGTTGTCGGAGGTGACGATGATGAGGGTATTGTCCAGTTCGCCGGTTTCGCGCAGGATCTCGATCATGTTACCGAGGTGCTTGTCGAACCATTCGATCTCGTAGGCGTAGTCGAGCATATCGGTGCGAACTTCCTCGGTATCTGGCCAGAACTCGGGAACCTTGGGGATGTCGCTGAGTTGCTTGTTGCCGTACTTGATGCCGGCTCCGTATTCGTAGGCCCGATGCGGTTCGTTGGAGCCGTACCAGAAGCAGAATGGTTGGCCCGCTTGGCGGTCGGCGAGGAAGTTGCGGAAGTTTTCCGTGTAGTCGATATTGGAGATGTATTCAGCGGGTGGATTCAGCTTCGCCTGATTGTAGGTCTTGGCGAGCAGGGCGCGTTTCTTGCCATTGGGCAGGGTGCCGGGGTCTCCGGGAGACCAGCCTTTTCCGGTGTAGCCGACGTGGTAGCCGTTTTTGTCGAGGGTCTCGTGATAGGTTTGGTACTTTCCGACAGGGTAGTCGACCCAGTGGTTAGCGAGCTCCTCCAGTTGCCATGAATTGCGTCCGGTGAGCAGGGCGGTGCGGGAGGGACCGCACTTGGCGTTGGGAGTGTAGGCCTTGGTGAAGAGCAGGCCGTTGCTTGCGAGCTGGTCGAAGTGAGGCGTGTCGATCCAGGTGGCTCCGTAGGCGCCGAAGTGTTTCCAGCTGGCGTCGTCGGCGATCGCGAAGAGGATGTTGGGGCGGGAGGGGCTGAGGTCGTCGGCTTGAAGGTGGGACGATGAGGCTAGGAGGGTGACGGTGGCGAGGGTTGTTAGGAAGATATTGCGTATCATGGGAGTGGTTACGGGGGGATTTTCGCGACCGAGGTCGCTCCTACTTGATTTGGTTGTGGTGAATCGCGGCGCAAGGCCGCTTCCAGCTTCTACTTTTTAGAGGCGAGGGTGGCGTTTAGGAGGGCGTCGAGCTCTTGGCGCTTGGCTTGGTGTTTCGGGTCCTTGGCGAGATTGTTTCGTTCGTCCGGATCGCTGGGGATGTGGTAAAGCTCCGATTGAGCGGGGTCCTTGTCGTAGCGGAGGTAGGCCCAGGGGCCGATGCGGATGGATTCGTTGCCGTGCCAAGTGGTGAGGGAGGGAATGTCCCAGTCGGCCTGCGGAGCTTGTATCAAAGATTGGATACTGGCGCCTGCCACGTGCGGTGGGGGCGTAAGGCCGGCGAGTTGGGAGATGGTTGGGTAGAGGTCCTGCAGGTTGACGGGGCTGGAGCAAGGGCCTTGGCCTTGCTGCCCTTCGCGCGGATCGCGGATGATGAGCACGCTGTTGGCCGCTTCGTCCCACACGCGGGTCTTGAGGAAGAGGTACTTTTCGCCGAGGTACCAGCCGTGGTCGGACCAGAGCACGACGATGGTGTTGTCGGCGTAAGGGCTGGCTTCGAGGGCATCGATGAGGCGACCGACGCAGCGGTCGGCGAGGGCGACGCTGGCAAGGTAGTGGCGTATGGACTCGCGGTAGGCGATGAGGTCGCCGTCTTTGATCCCTTTCTCCTTGCCGTGCTCGAGGCCGACTTTGAGAGCGTCGCCGAGCGGGCCGGAGAGTTTGTCCTTTGGTAGTCCGTCGGGCGTGTCGGCGAGGTCTTGGTAGTAGGACTCTAGAGTCTCGTGGTTGAGGGCCATGTCCTCGGTGGGAAACAAGTCGACCAGTTCCTTGGGGGCGAAGAGCGGTAGGTGGGGACGGAAGATTCCGCAGGCGAGAAAGAAGGGTTGATCGGGAGAGATGCTGGCGGAGCGATCGCCCACGGATACGGTGCCTTCCAGCAGAAGGCGGGCGATCAGGTCGGCGTTGCCGTAGTCCTCCTGGCCCTCGATCGGTCCGTAGTCGGCCCCGAACTTCATCTTGCTTTTCTTGCTGTCGTTGGTGGACCAAGGACTCAGGGCGCGACGGCCGCGATCGGCGGGAGCGGGGGCTTCGTTGAACCATTGGTCCCAGGAGATGGGAAAGTCCGCTTCGAGGTCAGACCCGGTATGCAGGATCTTGCCGGTACCCGCCGCGTAGTAGCCTTGGCTGCGCAGGAACTGGGGCAGGGTGATGGCTTCGCGCAGTTCCTTGGGGTGGCTTTTTTTGCGGAAGTAGCCGTCGGCGTTTCCGACGATGCCGGAAACGTGGGGGCGGAAGCCGGTCATGATGGCGGTGCGGGATGGGCGGCAGACGGAGGAGGCGCAGAAGGCGCGGTTGAAGGCGACGCCGGAGCTGGCGAGGCGATCGAGGTTGGGGGATAGGACTGCGGCGATCGCCCGCCGCTTGGCAGGATCGGGATAGAGCTCCTGCAGGAAGTTGCCGGGCAACTCGGATTGGTAGCCGAGCACTGGCTTGAGGTCGTCGATGGCGATGAAGAGGAAATTGGGAGCTTTCTCTGCGAAGAGGGAAGAGTGGATAGCGACGAGGCTGAAGAGGAGGGTTGAGATTTTGCGTATCATGATGTTGGGCACGGAATGTTTTTCGCGAGCAGGTCGCTCCTACGTTGGGGGTAGCGCGGCTCGAGGCCGCTTCCTGGGAGGCCTTATTTGAAGGTGACTTCGGGGAGGGACTTTTCGTCGATGATGAAGCGGCCGGCGGTGGCGGCGTTTTGAGCAGTGATGGGGGTGCCGTTTATGGTGAGGTTTTCGAAGACGAGGTTTTTGAAGCCGTAGTCTTGGTCGTAGGGGATGATGTAGTTGTGGTTGTTGGGATTGCCTTCCAGCGTGAGCATCTTGGCGTCGATGTTGCGGAAGGTGGCGTTGTGGAAGCGGTGCTTGTTGGCGGGGCGTTCGGGGCCCATGCCGTCCATGCGCAGGTCGAAGATGCGGAGCACCGGGGTGTCGACGCGGATGTTTTGGAAGAGCAGGTTGGACTGGATGTTTTCCCCGCCTCTGGAAAGGCGCAGGTTGATGACGCCGTTGTTGGCGGCGTTGGACTCGGGGCGCCATTCGGTGCGGATAATGTCGATGCCGTCTACTACGATGTCGTGGGCGTCGAGGGAGGACCAGCCGAGCTGGAGGCAGGCGCCGTTGTTGAGGTTCCAGATGACGCAATCCCTTACCGATACGTTGCTGTCGTAGACTTTGATGGAATCGTCGTTGGCCATGATGAAGGAGTCGCGGATGGTGGAGCGTTTCCAGGCGACGAAGCCGTCGGCGTTGTAGACCCAGGGGCCAACAGTTTTGACGTTCTTGATCACGGAATCGTGCCCGAGCAGGCGCACGGCAAAGTAGGGGAAATCGGATACGGTGAGGCCATCGACGATGGTGTGCCCGACGTTGGAGGGCGTTTCGATGAGATGAGCCTCGCGGTGCTTGAGGTAGCGGCCGGAAAGAAGTCCGTGGCCGTCGATGGTCACATTGTCATGTCCAACGAAGAAGGCTCCATACACCACAGCGCCGCCGGCGATATGCACGCGCTTGATGTTCTTGGGAAGTACCAGCTTGCCGCCACCCAACTGGTAGGCTCCGGGCGCGAAGTGTAGCTCCTCGGCTTGGCCGATGCGTTTTATGAGGTCGCGGTTGTCGCCGGGTTCGGGGAAGTAAATTTTCGGGGAGTCGGCCAAGCTCGGGGGCGTGAGCGAGAGTGGGTTGGCAAAGAGGCAGAGGGCGTGGTCGAAGCCGTTTTCGCCCACTGTCAGAACGTAGTGCCCTTCGCCGGGGATCTGGAAACGCGCCTTGCCGTTGGAGACAGTGGGTACGATGCCGTGGCGGAGAGGGTAGACGGTGATCTCTTCGCTTTCTGAAATCTGCGCTCCGGGAAGGGAGACCTCGATTGTGGCGGTACCGCTCAGCTCGAAGTCCGTCCAAGAAACGGAGCGTCCCTCCACCCACTGGGAACCGGGCCCCGCCAAGCCGGCGTCGCTTTGGTAGACGAACGATGGCGAAGCCTTTCCGCCTTGGGCGATCCTAACTGCGTAGCGCTGCGACTGCGGTACCACAGCGTGCTCGTTGTCCGGGGGGGCCGGAAACGTTTTCACGGCGGCGAAGCCGAGGTTCGCGAGGGCCGCAAAGCAAAGGAAGCTCAGGGCTAGGTGGAATGTACGAGTGGGGGCTGTCATGCGCAGGTAGGCGAACCGGGAGAAGTGGTGTTTCGGGGGAACTCCCAGTTTTGATAGCAATATTGCTAGATGAGGGACCGCGATGCGGCAATTAAGAAAGCGAACAGTTAAGCCATATTTCATAAATGAAACAATAAGATGGGGTAGCGCTTCGCTTGCCAGGCGGTTGCGACAACGCCTTGCCCGGGTCGATGGCAAGTTTAGCGGAGCAGCGCGTTCATGGCGGCGCGTAGTTTTTCAGGCTCGCTGTAGTCGGCAAAGGTGTTGACGACGCCGAGGGACTGCAGCTTTTCGATGTTTCTCCCGATGCCGATCAAGGGGATTTGCAGGGCCCGCGTTGCAAGCACGTCCCATTTTCCGTCGCCGAAGTAGATTGTTTCGCTCAATTGCCTCTCGGCTCGTTGGGTTGCGATTGCGATGATTTGGTGGCGCTGGGGCGAGTCGCTGGAGGTCGCGTGCGGGTAGGAGGCGAGGTCAATCCCGCAACAGTCGAGTTTGAAAGCGGCTTCCGTATCAAAGCCTCCTGTTGCGAAGGCGACTTGAACATCATTGTTTTCGTCTAGCGTTTGGATAAATTCCAGAGCGCCTTTCAGCGGGGAGAATTCGTGGGGATGCTGAGGACGTGCAGCGCGCAGTCTCTCGAGAAAGCGATCCTTAAACTCTCTTTCGAGAGTGGTCAGGTTGCTGTGGTCCTGCAGGCAGCCTCGGAAGATTCCACTGCTGGTCGCTTCGGGATATTGTGACCAGTCGAGCGTGTCCAACGAAACGCCGGTGAACTCTCTTATAGTCTCGGCGAAGCATTGCCCTTCCACGACTTGGCTGTCGATCAAGGTGCCGTCTATATCGAAAATGGCGAGCAATATTGTATTCTAATTGCGGATACTGTTTTAGAGTCGCGATCTTGCCTTCTCCAATCGAGATGCTCAAGCCTTCGGGCTTTGGCAGGACCAGCACTCTTGGAAATTTCCCTCGACGCTTTCGCCGCAATGCGAGCAAAGCCAGCTCTCGAAGGTTTCTCGGCTCGGTGCCAGATACTCGTCGATGAGGGCTTTCGCTTTTTGAGCTTCTTCGACCTTGGATACGCAGATGTTTGGATAGAACTCGGGGATGGGAATCGAAATTATATTGGTGGCGTTCCAATTTCGCAGCATAGTCTGAATACCCTCGTTCTTCAACATTTCGTTGATCAGTCCGACCTTTGCGGAATCGATGTCTCGATAAACTTCGTACATATCAACGATGCTGGTCGATGAGGATGGGGTTTCCGTCGGGATCTTCGATCACGATGCTGCCGGGACCTTGGGGATTGCCCGTGTCGTCTTTGAGGATAGGAATTCCTCTTTTGCTCAGTTGGTCGCGGATGTGTCGCACGTCATCGAAGCTGTCGAGCTCCGCTCCGGACTGGTCCCAGCCCGGATTGAAGGTGAGCGTATTTTTCTCGAACATGCCTTGGAAGAGTCCGAGGACATGCTCGCCGCTTTTCAGGATCGCCCAACCTTGCTTGGGATCTCCGGCGATCTGCGTGAAGTCGAGCTTCTTGTAGAAGTCTATGGAGGCTTCGATGTTCTTGACGGTGAGGCTGATCGAAAAGGCGCCGAGTTTCATGATGCAGTAGGAGTTGGCGGGGGATGAGCGCTAGGGATGTTCGTTGCTACTTCGAGTAGCCGCCTTTGGCGGGAGGCTGTCAATGCTATCCGAGCGTGTTTTGTCTTCCAACCCTTGAGCCTTTCAGGTCGAAGATGACGGAACGAGGGATGGCGACCAAGGTCGCTCCTACTCAGTGGCGCATGAGCAGGGAAAGCAGTTGGTCGTGGGCGGGCGGGATGCAGTCGAGGGCCTCGAAATAGCTCTCGTTCTGGGTGATGCTGGCAGCTATCGCGGTAGCGGCGTAGATGTATTCGCTTTGCCACTCGGTTACTTGCTTGCCGGGCCAAGTGGCCGCGGGATCGCAGGCGTGGGGAAGCAGGAACTCGAGCGCTTTGCGCAGGCTGCCGCCTGCGGGATTCTGGTACTCGAAAAGGTTGACGCGGTAGTCGAGGGCGATGGCTGCAATGCGGGCGAAATGCTCGAGGTTTTCCGTGCAATAGGACCAGGAGCGGGTGCGGGCGAACTCCAGCGGCTGCTCGCCTGTGCCGGTGATTTGCGTGTCGATACGCTGGGTTTTGACGCGTTCGATAATCTCGAAAGCGAGCTTGATCTCGCCGAGGTAGTCGGCGATGGCGAGCTGCTGAAGGTCGTAGGCTGTGCCGTGGTTGTTTTTTGCGGCACGTTCGTCCAATCCGTTGGGGTGACTTGAGAGCCAGTCTAGGTATTCGGAAAACCATGACTTGATGGCGGAGCGTTCCGCGGGTTTCCAGGTGTAGGAGAGTTCCAGAAGCTTGAGGGCATCGACGAGCTCGACGAATACGAGCGTATCGATAATTCCAGTACCGCGCCCGTCGGTCACGCCAGGGATGGCTTGGGCATGGTTGAGGTTGGGAAGCATGCGGGTTTCGTCGTCGATAAACCAGACGCGAAGCATTTCCTCGGCGTGTCGGGCGTAAGCTTGCTTGCCGGTGGCGGTATAGGCGATGGCGAGGGTCCAGGTGTCCTGCACCAGGGCGTGAAGCTGGGGACGGTCGGATACGAGGTCGCGCTCGGGGTTGAATTGGCCGTCGCGGCGGATGTAGGGGAGCCCGTCGGGAGTGTCGGGATTGCGCCACCAATAAGGGCCGGTGCTGTAGTAGGAACGCATGTCGCCGCTGGGAGGAAGGCGTTCGTTGGAAGTAACGCTATAGGTTTTCCCTGCAGCAAGAAGCTGTTCGGCTTGAGCGATCGTCTCCCCTACGAGTGGGCGGAGCTCATCGTCGGTGGCGCGAGCGAGCCGCGCGATTTGACGAGGGCTGAGGGCCATGAGGTGGGGAAGCGTACTTTGCCATGCGGGGCCTACTTCTGTGCGACGGAGGAACTTGACGTCGTCCGGCGGGGATTCAAGCGTATGGTTATTTTCGATACGGTAGTCCTGCGGGAGAATGCTGCGTCCGCGTTCGCCGAATCCTCCTCTCTCTTGTAGGAGAGGCGCTTGGCAGTCGTAGAAACGGTTGCCCTCGATGAGGGCTCGGTCGGCGGCGAAATAGCCGTTGAGGGGCGAATCGGGGATGCCGGAGTAGAGAACGACGATGCCCCCGGTGAATCCGCTTAGCCCGTGGAAGGTGTTGTTGCGCACGACGTGCCCGGAATCGATGACGCGGACGCCGCCCGTATCCGGTTTTCCGTTACCGATGAATACGTTGTCCTCGACGAGATTGTTGGTTCCGTGACGCAGGGTGAGGGTACCGGCGGATTCGTAGAAGAGGTTTCCGCGTATGACGTTTTCGCCCGTTTTGCTGGATATGATCTCGGTCTCCCCGTCGCAGCGTTCGAAGAGGTTGTTCTCGACGAGACAGGCTCCGACGCTGCGGGAGTCTTGGCTCTGGCCGATTTGGATGCATTCGAAGCCGTTGCCGTCGCCTTTTGCCCGGTTCATGAAGTGGTTGTGGTCGATACGGTGTTGGGCGTTGGCCGTGAGGAGGCGGACTTGGATGGTGACCCCTTCGTGCGCCTGAGCGCGGAAAAGGTTATGGTCGATTCGGTTGTGGGTGCCATAGAGGCGAATCCAGTGGTAGCGTCGTTCGGGATCGGCAGGGTTGCAGGCGTCGAAGACGCAGTGGCTCAAGCGACTGTGGTGGGCGTAGTTCGTGCCGCTGGTACGGAAGGAGACGATGGCTTCGGCGTCCTCGGGCGGCTCCACGCGGGAGAATACGAGATGGGAGAGGACGACGTGTGCTCCCGCGATTCCGATGCGGGATCGACCCGTGATGCGAGTGCCTCCGTTGGGGAAACCAGTAACAGTGATGGGAGCCGCGGCGGTACCTTTGAGGGTAAGGTCTAGATCGATGTTCGCCCATTCGCCCGCGGCGAGCTGAACGGTGTCTCCGGGCTGGGCGGATCTTAGGTGGTCGTTCAGCTCTTGCAGGTCCCGGGCGAGGTAAGTCTTGGCGGAGAGGGAGGAGATTATGAAAAGGGAAAAGATCGAAAGTGCAGTTCTCATGGGGTGGGAGCGGAGCTTGTTGGGCAATAAAACATAAGGTTGCGCTTTTTTTGCGCAGGAGTGGATGGTCTGGCTGACTGTTATTGGCTTTGGGGGAGATGCGGTCGCGGGCTAACGCTCTCTGCTTCGGGGCGATTCGCAGTCGATAAGGACATGGATGGTGTCGTTTTCTTGGTCGGAGCGGAGGTAGAAGGCTTCTTGTATGTTTTCTAAGGATACGGTTTTGGAAACGAGTTCTCGGGTGTTCAGCAGACCGTCGAGGAGAAGTTGTACCCCTTCCTGGAAGTAGCGCCGCATTTCGATGTCGCTGCGGGGTTCGGTGGAATAGATCTCGAGTCGTTTGCGGTGCACCTTGAAGAAGTCGAAGGGTTGGCGGCAGATTCCGATACAGCCATACATGACGATGCGACCGCCGAAGCTGGCGGCGTCTACGGCGTCAATCATGCCGTCGCCCTCGAGCAGGCAGGGGATGACGACCTCGCAGCCGTCCGGGAATTGGACCTTTATGGCGGCAGCGGAAGAGGAGGCCGGAGAATCGAGCAGGTAGGTGTCGGTGGCGCCGTACTTGCGAGCGAGGTCGAGGTTCTTCTGGTGAATGTCGGTTACGACAAGACGCTTAGGGGAAAAGAGGGATACGACTTGGGTGAGAATCAGCCCACTGACGCCTTGACCGGTAATCAGCACTGTAGTGGATGAGGTGATACGCGAAAGTTCAGCGGCATGAATGATGCCGGGGAGGGTTTCGAGCAGGCTGACTTCTTTGAGGGGAATCCTAGAGGGAACCACTTTCACGTTGAATGGGGAGCAAACGATGTATTCGGCGAAGGCGCCCCAGACGTAGCGGCAACTGACTTGGTCGCCGACTTGCAGGCCGAGCACGTTGGAGCCGACTTTTTCGATGGTGCCGCCGACCTCGTGTCCGAGGCGGGTAGGGAAGCTGATGAACTCAGGCTGGCGGGTTCCGCGAAAGGCTTCGACGTCCGATCCGCAGATGCCAACCCACTTGATCTTGATGCGAATCTCCTCCGGACCCGGTTCGGGAATCGCGGCGTAGGCGAGTTCGACCCTGTTGGTCTCGCGCAGGATTGCGATCCGCTGAGTGTCGGGCCCGGGGGAGTCGAGGATTTCCAAGGAGGGCTGGGTCATCATGCGTGCCATCTTTTTATCATAATGGAAACTATCGGATTATTAAATGGCGTAAATGGTCTTAAAACTTGGCAAAAACGAAGGTTTGGCTGAGGGTTTGTGGATGGGGTCGCATCTGGAATTATTGTACCACCGACAGGACTTTTTCGAGGAGGGCAGCCGTTTTCGTTGGCACGAGCATCCCTTTTGGCAGATCGACTTTTGTTTGTCGGGAGCGATCGAAGTGCGAGTCGGGGAGCGGGCTACGGTTTTGGATCCGGGCGACTGTTTCGTGATCGGACCGAGGCAGCGGCATTGTTTCGCCTACCTCGAACCGAAAAACGACTATCTTTCGATCAAGTACGAGTTGCGCGAATCGGATCGAACTCCACGACTTGGCTGTATTCGAGGAGATGATACGTTGAAGCGATTTTTGCGTTTGCTGCAGGCGCTTGTTCCTAAAGGCGAACATGCTCCCACGGCGGACGCGGAGCCTCTGGCTCGGGTGTTGGAAGGTTTGCTTTCGCACCTGAGCGCGGAGTCGGACGCGGTAGGCGGGCGCGACGTGGGCTATGGGGAATTGGTTTCGCGGGTTTTGCGAATTATCGACCAGGGCAAGGGGCGCTTGCGGCAAGTCGGTGAGCTGGCGCGCGAGTTAGGGGTGACGCAGGGCCACTTGCGCGCTCGATTCAAGCGAGAGACGGGGGCGTCTTTGAAGGAGAAGGTGGACGCGGTCTGCATGGAGCGAGCTCGTTTGCTGCTCGCCTATTCGGACCGGAGCGTATCCGAGTTGGCAGAGGAGCTAGGCTTTCCGGACCTTTTCGCTTTTTCCCGCTATTTCAAACAACGGCAAGGCTGCTCGCCAAGGGCCTACAGGCACAAGCTGGAACGCTGAAGCGGCCGGCGTAAAAGCCGGCCCTCCAGGCTGCGAATCGATCGAGGCGCGGCTTTGTTATTTCGTCTTCTTCCGCTTTTCGGAATTGGTGATCTCCTCGAGCTCGGCGGCGTCGATTTCTTCCACGACTTCCAGTTCTCCCACCGTGCCTTTGCCCCATCCGAGCTGGGTCTTGGTCTTGGCGAGGTCGTCGAGGTTGGTGCCGAGGTGTGGCACGGCGGCGCGGCTCAAGGAGGGAACGGCGTCGATGAAGTTGGTTCCAGGCGAGCGCAGGCTGAAGCGGGTGACGAACTGCACCTCCTTTTGCTTTTCCTTGAAGAGCTTCTGCCAGTCGTAAGCGATGAGCACGATGAAGTAGCGCTCCTCTTCGAGGAGGCTCATGTAATCTTGGTAGTCGGAGGGCAGGGTGCCCTTTTTGTTGAGGGCCTTGTCGATGCCGGTGAGTATGGCGTTTTCCCGCGTTTTGGAATAGCTTCGCACGGTGCTCAGGTCGCTGCTGTAGCTATCGGACGAGCTGTCCAGGCTTTCGCCCTCTTCGGAGAAGTCGCCTCCACTGCTGTCGCCCGACTCGTCGCCCGGGAAGAGCTCGTCCCAATCCTCTTCCACCTCCGTCACGCCCCAATGCACTACGATGACGAGGTCGCCTTCTTCGGTGGAAGGAGCCGGGAAGAAATTCTGCTCTTCCATGTCTGAGGCAAGCGTTTCGACGATGTCCTGCAGCGTGTAGTTCTCGAGGCTCTTGTCGCGAATCGCTCCGCCGTAGAACTTGCCCTCGGCGAAATGGTAGGTCATGGGGATGGGTCCCTCGTCGCCCATGCGTCGCTCCACGAATTCCGGGCTGGCCCAGGCGTTGGTGATCACTCGCGCGTTTTTGCGGGAGAAGAGTTGAGCATGAGCTGTCGACGCGGCAAAGAGCGCCAGCAGGAGCGCCGGTATCCAGAATTTGGGCATGGTTGGGGGGGGAGTTTTTAATCTGTTAGACGACTCGAAACCCAGCCTCCAGAACGTCCTCGGAAGAACTGCCGACTTGGACAACGAAATCGCCGTTTTCAACCTTTCGTACCATATCGGCTCCGGTGCAAGCCAGCATTTCGGGGGTGATCTCGAAGGTGACGGTTTTCGTTTCGCCCGGCTGGAGCTCGATTTTACGGAAGGCCTTGAGCTCCTTGAGCGGACGTACGACCGAGCCAATGGGATCTTGGATGTAGAGCTGAACGACTTCCTTGCCGGCGAGGGAGCCCGTATTCGTGAGCTTGATACTGGCCGTCAGGGATGCCCCGTTTTCGATCTGGTCGCGCGAGAGCTGGAGGTTCTCGTAGTGGAAACGGGTGTAGCTCAGTCCGAAGCCGAAGGGATACAGCGGGCCGTTTTCCATGAACATGTAGCCCTTCTTATAGTTTATCTTCTTCTGGCTGTAGTGGAAGGGCAACTGCCCGATGGTGCGCGGTACCGTGCAAGGGAGCTTGCCGGAAGGAACCGATTGTCCGAAGAGGGTCATAGCGATGGCGGTGTCGCCTTGTTCGCCGGGATCCCAGGCGTCGATAATGGCGTCGGCTTCGGCTGCGAGCTCGTTTATGGCGAGGGTCCGGCGATGCTTGAGCACCACGATGACCGGTTTGCCGAGGGCCTTGAGGCGGTGGAACAGCTCCACCTGCGAGCCGAGCAAATCGATGGAGGCGCGATCGCCGATCGCGAAGTCGAAGAAGGCTTCCTTGGAAGTGAATTCGTCGCCGCCCACGAAGAGCACGGTGGCGTCGGCTTGGGAGGCGGTTTGCACCGCTCGTTCCAAGCCCTCGGCGCACTGTTCGGGCGTGAGCAGGTCGGGATAGTTGATTTCTCCGTTGGTGAGGGAAAAGCCCTTTTCGGCGCGGAAGGTGACGGAGGGACCCGCGGCGGCTTGGAACTGGGCGAGGGTTTGCGCTTTGAGGAGCGGGCCAACCAACGCCACCGTGGACGTTTTTTCGGGACTGAGCGGCAGGACTCCGTTTTCGTTTTTAAGGAGAATCAAAGAGTCGAGGTCGGACTCCAACGCGAGGGCAAGAGAGGCTGGGCTTCGGTTGATTTCGGGGGCAGCTTTTTCGTCGACGTAGGGATTGTCGAAGAGCCCGAGGCGGAATTTGGCGCGTAGCACGTTTCCGGCAGCCTGGTCGATGAGCGGGATGATGTCGGGGAACTTCTCGGCCAGCTGCGGCAAGCGCACGTAGCAGTCCTCGTTGTAGAGATCCACGTTCATGCCGGCCCGAAGGCCGAGCAGGGCGGCCTCGTCCTCGTTTTCGGCGACCGCCATGAAGTAGAAGAGGCGGCCAATGTCGTTGGCGTCGGAAACGGTGTATCCGTCGAAGCCCCATTGCTCGCGTAGGATCTCGGTGAGCAGGTGGTGGTTGCCGTGGCAGGCGATGCCGTTGAGGTCTCCATGCGATGCCATGATGCCCAGGGTGTGGGCTCTCTGCACGGCTGCTTTGAAGGGAGGCAGGATCTGGTCGACGAGGTCGCGTTCGGAGATCTGAACGGAGGCGAAGTTGCGTCCGCCCTCCACCTGGCCGTAGCCGGCGAAGTGCTTGGTGACAGCCCCGATGTGGGTGGAGGCGAGTCCTTGGCCGTTGCCCTGAACGCCTTTGACGGCGGCAACCACCATTTCGGTGACCAGATGGGTGTCCTCTCCAAAGGCTTCGCTCATGCGGCCGAAACGGGGATCGCGAATCAGGTCTGCTTCGGGCGAGTGGCACATGTGCATGCCGCGGGATCGGGCTTCGCGCCCGACCTGGTCCCAAACCCGTTCCACGAGATCCGGGTTCCAGCTAGCTGCGAGATTGATGGGACGGCTAAAGTCAGTGGTGCCGGCGGCGTCGACTCCGTTGTAGGATTCCGTCACGAACATGCCCGGGATTCCATGCCGGCTGTTCTCCACGAGGTACTTTTGCAAGAGATTGTTGATACGGGCAGCTTGCTCGGGCGGAAGGTGTTCCCCCGGGTTTTTGATGCCGGCGATGCCGTGCTTCACTTGCTGCTTGAAGTGCTCGCTGAGCACAAGTTCGCCTGCCTCGTCGAGGGAGACTCCGAGCTGGGCGTGCACGATGCGCATTTGCCCGACTTTTTCTTCGACGCTCATCTTGGCGAGCAAGGCGTTTACGCGCTGCTCGATCGGGTCCGCGCTAGCGGAGCTGTCGAGGTTCGTGAGGGTGGCTTGAGCTAAGTGAGTGTCCATCTACGGTAAGTATGACTAGGAGGAGAGGGTCCGGGCTCCGCGGGGCGGAACGGGACTTCCTAGAGTCGAAGGGATCGGAGGGACCCTCAAAGCGGGCGAGTCCCTAACAGTAGGATTCGCTTCGATAGGGGCGGGCGGGGGGCGACCGGCTGCGGGGCCGCGAAACGAATTGCTAATTGTAGGAAAATGGTTTGACGGCTTGCGGAGAGCGAGGGCGGCTGGGTAGTGTCTCCCCATCCTGTATACCTCGGCATGCTCTGATTTGCGTCTAAGGCCTGCCACAAACTCCGTATGAACCCCCAGAAAGGCAGTCCCAAGGCCGCGAAGCAGCGCGTGACGATCCGAGACATTGCAGACGAAGTCGGCCTGCATTTCACCACGGTGGCTCGGGCGTTGAAGGATTCGGACCTCGTGAAGCCGGACACCGCCAAGTTGGTGAAGGAGGCCGCCGGGCGGCTCGGTTACCAGGCGGATCCGTTTGTGTCGGCGTTCTGCAGTTACCGGAGCAGTCACTTGAAGCAGGGGTACCGAGGGAACCTGAGCTGGATCAACGGATTCCATACCCCGGACTTTTTCGAGGTGGAGGCGAAGGGCTACTATCGCGAGTGTTACGAAGGGGCGAAGGAACGTTGTGAAGAGTTGGGCTACAAGCTGGTCCCTTTTTGGTTCGGGGAGCCGGGGATGTCGGCAAAGCGCGCTTCGCAAATCATCCATAGCCGGGGAGAGGCAGGTTTGATCGTAGCGCCCATGCCGCCCAGTATCGATAAGTTGGATATGAGGTGGGATTCGTTTTGCTCGGTGCGTATCGGCTATTCCGTGCCGGAAGTCCCTCTGACGAACGTTGTTTCGGACCATTTCGCCAACATGAAGTTGCTTTGCGACAAGCTGGAGTCTCTCGGCTTTGGGCGCATTGGTTTCGCGAGCAAGAAGTGGATCGACGATCGGGTGGAGAACAAATGGTCGGGAGCCTACCAACTCAGGCGCTACGGGGCGGACGGTTCCCGTTATCTTCCCCTCTTCTTGAGCCAGGACGAAGACGACTTTCACGCGTTCGAATCTTGGATGCATCGCAACAAGCCCGAAGTGATCATCCTTGCCGGCATGACATCCTACCCAGAGTACCTGAAGGGCATGGGCCTGTCGGTTCCGGAGGACGTGAAGCTGGCTTTCGTGTCCTTGGAGCACGACCAAGTAGGAAACTATGCAGGGATCGACCAGGAGGCTAAAGTCGTAGGAGCGGTCGCGGTCGACCTGCTCGCTGGTATCGTGCGTCGTTCGCAAGTCGGCTTGGACAGCGCGCCCAAGACCATCATGACCCCTGGCTTTTGGAGGGATGGCGCGAGTTGCTCGCGCCCTGCAGACCTCGGCTCCGTATCAAGCTAGGCAGTCGCTCTCGCGCCTCGAACTCTTTCTTAACCTTATCTCTATGTTGATGAAATCTACCACGCGTCTTCTCGTAATGATGTCACTACTTTGCGCCACTAGCTTGTTCGCTCGAACGCAGGCTCCGTACGAACTCCGTTGTGAACTGCTGAAAGGCGATGTTCTCGGTTCGATCGTCGATCCGACGCCGCACTTCGCGTGGATCGTGCCAGTGGAGAAGGAGGGCGGACGTCAAACGAGTTACCAAGTTCAGGTCGCAAAAGCGGCGGACGGCTTCGGCAGGGGAAAGTCTCCGGTATGGGACTCGGGTTCTGAGCAATCCTCAGCGTCATTGGGAGTTGAATACGCTGGCGAGCCCTTGCAAGCGCTTGAAGCCTACGAGTGGAGGGTTCGCGTGGGAGTTGAAGGAGGCGAGCTCGGTCACTGGTCCAGGCCGCAGCGTTTCACCATGGCGGCGGAGCTTGCGGACGCTCCGTCGCGGCATCCGACGGAGGCGACCCCTGTGGCCCCCAAGTCGATTGTCGAGCTGGAGCCAGGCCGCTACTTGTTGGACTTCGGCAAGGTGGCTTTCGGCTTCATGGAGTTGGACCTCGTCGCTTCGAAGGCCGGCGAGCTGACGGTTCACTTCGGCGAACGCGGGAGCCCGGAGGGCGTCCTGAGGGAGTTGCCGGAGAAATCGAGCGTGCGCTACTATGAAGTTTCGCTGGCTGTGAGCGAGGGAAACGGCGTCTACGGGGTTCATCCGCCCAAGAACCTTCGCAACACCAAGCCGGTCGCCATCGCGATACCGGGCCGCTTCGGAACCATCGCTCCTTTCCGTTACGTGGAAATCGAGACCAATGGGATCGAGCTCGGCAAGTTGGAGGCGAAGCAGCTCGCGATACATTATCCATGGGATGAATACGCGTCCTCGTTTCGCTCATCCAACGAAGACCTCAACGCTCTCTGGGAACTTTGCAAGTACAGCATGAAGGCGACGAGTTTCGCGGGAACTTACGTTGACGGCGACCGGGAACGCATTCCTTACGAAGCGGACACTTATATCAACATGCTCTCCCATTATGCGGTAGATAGCGAGTATTCGCTCGGGCGCTACACGCACGAGTATTTGATGGACTTCGAGACGTGGCCGACGGAGTGGAAGCAGCACTCCGTTATGATGGCCGGTATCGACTTTATGTATACGGGCGATATCGCTTCCATTCGCCGCGTTTACGAGCGGCTAAAAAAGGAGAAAACTCTGGAAGAGCGGGCGCGCGAGGACGGTTTGCTAGTGGGTTATCCTTACCCGAACCACGGTCAGCGTCCCGGCAGGTCGGCGGATATCGTCGATTGGCCTCCGGTAGAGCGCGACAACTATGTCTTTAACGAGATCAACACGGTGGTGAACGCGTTTCACTACTTGAACCTATTGCAGATGGCCGAGATAGCGGAGGCCTTGGGAAAGGCGGACGAGGCGCTCGACTACCGTTCAAGGGCGAAACGTTTCTACGTGACCTTCAACGAGACGCTGTTCAACGAGGAAACGGGACTCTACGTCGATGGGGAAGGGACCGAGCACTCTGCCTTTCACGCGAACCTCTTTCCGCTGGCATTTGGACTTGTTCCGGAGGCGCGCTACGAGAGCGTGGCGGATTTCATCGTATCCAAGGACTTGGCCTGCAGCGTCTACGCGGCTCAGTACCTCTTGGAAGCCCTCTACGCTGGAGGTCGCGAGGACGCCGCCTTGCGGCTGATGACCATGAAGGGAATTCGCAGTTGGCAGAACATGCTGGCGGTGGGATCGACCATCACGCTGGAAGCTTGGGACGATTCGTTTAAGCCGAACCAGGATTGGAATCACGCTTGGGGCGCGGCGCCCGGCAACGCGATTGCCCGCTTCATGTTAGGAGTGCGTCCGCTCACTCCCGGTTTCGCGAAGATGTTGATCGCGCCGCGTCCCGGATCCTTGGAATTCGTGGAAGGGCGGGTCCCGACCATTCGCGGACCCGTCGATGTATCGGTGAAGCAAGTACGAGGCGAGTCTATGGAAGTCGTTTTGCGGATTCCTGGAAATACGGAGCCGGTGGTTTCGCTCAAGCTTCCGGAGGGGCAACGATTAGGAAGGGCCCTCGTGAATGGAAAGCCCGCCGACTACGAAGAGGAGGGCGGTATCGTGACTTTCGAGGGAATCGCCAGTGGAGCGTATCGGATTCGGCTCGACTATGAATAGCGGACTTTCCAGTCGGCCAATTCTGACTGTATGGAACTTTCCTTGGTGTAAATCCGTAATCGGGTCGTCTTTCATACAGTTAGATTTGCTTGTCCGGTGATTCTTTCGCTAAAAGCTGTCTTGTTTTTCCCATTGTTCCCAAACCCCACCGCCTCTGGCCCTGCCTATGTATACCGACAATTCCTCTAAATCGGTCGATGCCTCCCGCAACGACTCCGCTGTAAACGAATACGAACGCCAGCCGGTTCCCAAGAAGGCGCACAAGGGAGCGGGCAAGTTCTGGGGCATGTATGCGGGCGAGCACGCGGCCGGCACGGAGTTCATGATCGGCCCGCTTTTCCTGCTCAACGGGGTGACCCTGCAGAACGTGTTTCTCGGTCTCCTGCTAGGCAACCTGCTGGCGGTTTTGAGTTGGCGCTACGTGTGCACGCCCATCGCGACCAAGGCGCGTCTGACGCTCTATTTCCAGTTGGAGAAGATCGCAGGGGGCGGTTTGGTGAAGGTCTACAATTTGGCCAACGGCGTGCTGTTCTGCTTTTTGGCGGGAGCGATGGTGACCGTCTCCGCGACCGCGGTGGGAATTCCGTTCAACATGGACATGCCCGCCATGGAGGACGTTTTTCCCAACAGCGCCCTTTTTGTGGTGGTTGCCTTGTGCACGGGAGGCTTGATCGCGGTGGTCGCCACCTTGGGCTACGACTCGGTCGCCAAGTTCGCCAATATCGCGTCGCCGTGGATGGTTCTCGTCTTCGTTTCCTGCGGCATCGTCGCTTTCAAGCAGCTCGACGTTTCGAGTTGGGACGAGCTGAATACCTTGTGGACGGGTTCGATTGCGTTCGCCCAAGAGGGCAAGGAGAGCTCGGTCATGGGCTTCTGGAGCGTGGTATTCTTCAGTTGGCTCTGTAACGCCGCGATGCACATGGGAATGGCGGACCTTTCAGTCTTTCGTTTTGCCAAGAAACCAAGCTACGGTTGGGCGACCTCTGCCGGGATGTATGTCGGTCACTACGTGGCTTGGATTGCGGCCGCCTTCATGTTGGCCGCCCAGATTAAGCTGACCCAGAACGCCGACCCCCTCGCTGGCCCCATGGCGGAGCAAGTGACGGGATTGGCGGGCATCATCTGCGTGATCGTCGCGGGCTGGACCACGGCTAACCCAACCATCTATCGGGCGGGCTTGGCATTCCAAGCGATGGTGCCTTTCGTATCCCGCCGGGCGGCCACCTTGGCGGCTGGAGCCTTGGCGACCTTGTCTGGCATGTTCCCAGCCCTCGCATTCAAGCTGCTCGATTTCGTGGGGCTTTACGGAATGATCCTCGCTCCGATTGGAGCGATCATTTTCTTCAACTGGTACTTCCGCAGCCGTGGCGATGCGGTGACTTTGCACGAAAGGGCGTTCAAGGGCTCCTTCAACTTCGCGGTGCTTTTCGCTTGGTTGATCCCGATCGCGATCAGCCTCTACTTTATCCAAGTCAAAGGCGTTTCACCCTGGTTCTTCACCATGCCCTGCTGGATTGCCTGCGGCTGTCTCTACCTCCTGTTCAGCGTAAAGTCGAGGAGAGCCTAAGCTTCAACACGCTAACCGTTAACGCATACGAAAATGATTACAGTATTCAAAATTTTAGGACGTGTTGGACTTTTGCTAACCGTTTTGCCTTCTATCCTCTTTTTGTTCGACGCTATCGATCTCGATAGCGTGAAGCTTTACATGACAATTGGCATGGTCGCTTGGTTCGTGGGCTCGATTCTCGCGAGCCGCATCCTGCCAGCGGTCGAGGACGACGCCTCGTAGCGTCGCCAATCCGCGGCGTTTAGCTTCGCATCCACTTTCTCGCCGAGCTGAAAAGCGGCTCGGACTCGTTTCATAGTGCCCCCCCCCGCATGAACATCTCCCCCCTAGACCTCTCTATCGTTCTCTGTTATTTCGTATTCGTTTTCTGGATTACCGTGCGGGTCGGCCGCGGGGTAAAGGATTCGAACGACTACTTCCTGGCGGGCCGCTCCATGCGTTGGCCGATGATTGGAGCGTCCTTGTTCGCTACCAACATCTCGGCCGAGCAGTTTGTGGGGCAGGCTGGCTTGGCCATGGCGATGGGCGTAGCGGTCGCAAACTATCAAATGGCGGGAGTCTTCGGATTCTTGCTGATGGGAATCATCTTTTTGCCCATCTACATCCGTTTGGGAATCGTGACCACGCCGCAGTTCCTGAACATCCGCTATGGAAAGGAATCCTACCGATTCGTATCCATTTTCCAGATCCTCTTCTTGGCGATTAACGCGGTACCTGTTTCCCTCTATGCGGGAGGACGGGTCATGCAGGACTTGTTCGGTTGGGAGAGTCTGTTGCCGGGAGTGCTTATCCTGGCAGTGACGACTGGTTTGTACGCTGTTCTCGGGGGATTGCGAGCGGTCGTTATCACTGACTTTATCCAGATGTTCATCCTCCTCGCGGGAGGAATCATGGTACTGCTCTTCGGATTGAACGCGGTCGGTGGCTGGGACGTCTTTACGCAAAAGATCGAGGCCTACCAGGCGAGCGAGGGAGTTGACCTCTTTTCCATGGTGCGCTCAGCAGACGATCCTCAGATCCCTTGGACCGCGGTTGTGTTTGGATTGTCGATACACGCGCTCTACTATTGTTCGGTGAATCACGCAGTGGTGCAGCGCGCGATGGCGGCCAAGAGCATTCACCAAGCCCGCATGGGCGGCCTCTTTGCGGCCTTGCTCAAGTGTACCACCATTTTCCTTATCGTGATGCCGGGCGTGGTGGGGCTGATGCTCTTGAAGGACGGTTTTTTCGAGGTGCCTCCGGAGTCGCCGGACCAATTGTACGCATCCATGATCCGCTCGCTCTTGCCGGTGGGCATGGTGGGACTGACCTTGGCTGGCTTGGTGGCAGCCCTTATGAGTTCTGTGGATTCCTTCCTTTGCTCCGCTTCGAGCCTCATCACTCTCGACTGGTACAAGCCGATGCGCCCGCACGCGAGCGAGCGTGAAGTAGTGGTGGCGGGCCGCATCTTCGGTGTGGTTTTGATCGTGTCGGCGGTGATCTGGGCCCTTTGGGTCATTCCGAACTTCAAGTTCCTCTTCGACTACCTTGCCAAGTTCGCCTCCTACTCGGTCGGCGGGGTACTGGCTTGCTTCTTGGGCGGTTTGCTCTCCCCGATACCCAATCGTGTGGGAGGTTTCGTGACCTTGCTCTTCGGGACCACGGCCGGAGTGCTCATGTGGCTCTCGGTAGACAATGCCTGGTTCAGCGGGATCGTTGACGAACTTGGTTTCGACTTCATGCAGATGAACTTTCTGCATGCCGGGTTCTTCCTCACCGTTGCCAGCTTTCTCGTGCTCTTTGTCGTTTCGTTCGCGACGAAGGGGAAGGGGCAGGAAGGGTTTGCGGCCGCCCGTTCCCGGGTGCTGCTAGATATGGAAGCGACCCCGGCAGAGAATCGCCAATTCGCGGTTTGGGTGGGAATCGTCTGTGTTTTGTCAGTCGCGATCTACCTTTATTTCTGGTGATCCGTAGGGTTGCGCCTTGGCGCAGACCGCGTTGCAGGAGCTTGTTGGGGCTGCGCTGATTTGAGTTTGGGCAGAGCGGTCTGGAGCAAGCTCCAACCCTACGATCCTGCAATGTGGATTGCGAGTTGTTGCTGCAAGGGGTGGGTCGTCGGTATGGAAAAGGATCTCCGAACACGAAAGACGCAGCGGATGCATTTCGGAAGGGTGTCGATTCCTGGGGCTCGCTATTTTGTTACCCTCTGCGTTGCAGGAGCTTGTTAGGGGCTGCGCTGAATTGAGTTTGGGCAGAGCGGTCTGGAGCAAGCTCCAACCCTACGATCCTGCAATGTGGATTGCGAGTTGTTGCTGCAAGGGGTAGGTGAACGGTATGGAAAAGGATCTCCGAACACGAAAGACGCAGCGGATGCATTTCGGAAGGGTGTCGATGCCTGGGGCTCGCTATTTTGTTACCCTCTGCGTTGCAGGACGAAAGGAAACGCTAAGACAAAAGGCAGCGGCGGATACTTTGTTCAGGCAATTGGATAGGCTCCATGCGGACCAGGAGGTCGAGATGGCCTGCGCGGTTGTAATGCCTGACCACATGCATCTGCTCTTCCGCTTGGGCTCATCGCTGAGCTTGGGTAGAGTCGTTTCGAAGTTCAAGACGCTGACGAGGTCGGCAGCTCGATGGCAGAAAGACTTTTATGACCATCGACTGAGGGAAGACGAATCTGAAGAAGCCTATGGTTTTTACGTATTCATGAATCCGTACACGAAGGGCTTGCTTGCTCTGGACGAGCGTTGGGATTGTTGGCGGAGGTGGCGAGTTTCGCCCTATCGATTTGAAGCGCTGCTGGATCGGGACGGCGTGGTCCCGGAGAATTGGCTGAGGTTGGCGCGTTCTCAACCGTAGGGTTGCGCCTTGGCGCAGACCGCGTTGCAGGAGCTTGTTAGGGGCTGCGCTGATTTGAGTTTGGGCAGAGCGGCCTGGAGCAAGCTCCAACCCTACGATCCTGCATTGTGGATTGCGAGTCGTTGCTGCAAGGGGTAGGTGAACGGTATGGAAAAGGATCTCCGAACACGAAAGACGCAGCGGATGCATTTCGGAAGGGTGTCGATGCCTGGGGCTCGCTATTTTGTTACCCTCTGCGTTGCAGGAGCTTGATTAGGGCTGCGCTGATTTGAGTTTGGGCAGAGCGGTCTGGAGCAAGCTCCAACCCTACGATCCTGCATTGTGGATTGCGAGTCGTTGCTGGTGTTCTGCAACGGTTAGGTAGTCGAGTTGGATTGACTCAGTTTTGACTTCGCAGAATTGGAGGGTGATACCGTCATGAGGGACGAAGGCATCGATGCGGTAGTGGACTTCCGTTGCGTTGATCGGGATTGCCTCGCCGCAATGGTGGTGGCCGTTTGAGATTTTGATGGTTTGGGAATCGCTTGATTTGCTGAACCTGAGGATGACGTCGACGGACGGTGTCGAGATGTCTCTGATGTTTGGGTAGGAGACCTGGGCACCCCTTTCGATGGGGGCGATTGAAAGCCTCCCATCTGGATTCTCCACTTTTTGAATGCCGTTTCCGTCGCTGAAATTGGCTGCTGGTATTGGCTTTCCAGCTGTGTAGCGACCGACCGCTTCGGATGTTATTTCGATGGGCGCAATTTCGCCATTCTCTCGATAGTGCACGTAGCTGATCCAAGAACCTCGGTAGTAGCGGTTTCCGGAGAAGCTCATGTCGCAGTACATGAAATAGCTTTGGCCGTTCCAGTCGAAGAAGGAACCGTGACGCCCTTGCTGGGGGCCGTGGGGCCAGGTCTTTTCCGCGAAGGAGCTGTCCATGAGCTTTTCGTCGATCAAGCAACCTCTGTATTGGTAGGGACCATACAGGTTTTCAGAGGTCGCATAGAACGCTCCCCAGGACAGGTAGTACAGGTTTCCGTGTTTATGCAGGAAAGGTTTGTCGTCGGTTGTACCCTCTCCATAGGGTCCGCGAGGGTCGAGGATCTCGAGTTTGCGAGGCGTTTCGGCGAGGCCGCTCATGTCCCCTTCGAGGCGAGCGATGTAGTAGTCCCAAACGCCGAAAACGATGTAGGTCGTACCATCATCTTCCTGCAGGAAGCCAGGATCGTAAACGTGGGTAGGGGCGGAATCGTGAGGGATCCAAGCTTCACCGATGGGATCGGTCCACGGACCGGTGGGAGAGGGGGCGGATACCAGGCCGATTTCGTGCTTGTCCGTGGACTTATCGACAGCGGAGAAGCACCAATAGTAGATGCCGTTCTTGTAGATTGAGTCGCCCGCCCAGCAGCCTTTGAACGGCGCTCCGATGTAGGTATCCTCTGGAGACAGCGTCGCTTCGTACTGCCAATTGACCAAGTCCTTGGAACTCCAAACTTGCCAGTCAGGCATCACGAATTCGGTGTTTTCCGGATGCTCGTCATGGGATGCGTAAAGGTAGGCGGTGTCCTGATAGATGCGGACCTGGGGATCGGTTACGCCGTACCCTTGCAACCGCTCGAGGGTGATGGGGAGAGTCGGAGTGGAGTTCATCATTGCTGCGGCCTAGCGTAGCAAGCTGAAGCGAAAGGGTGAAAGGTCTCTAACGGGAATAATTGTAGGATTCCGTTGTATGGTTTCGAATTCTACCCGTTTACGCTTTCGTCTTAAGCGTTTCTCAACTCACTCCAAGGCGTGAAGCCTAGAACCTGGTCGCGAAGTAGGAGCGGTCATTTTTGGGAAGCTTTCTCGTGTTCTGCTCTTCGTTGAGAAAAATAGATTCAAAAAGTGGATACGAAAAGGTTCTTCGCGACCGTGCCGAGGGACGGTGTTCGAGGGTTTGGCTTTATGCGTAAATGCTTGTGTGAAATACTACAATTAGCAGGGGCGTGGAATTGAGAAAATTTGGCGGCTGTAAACTATCCTAACATCTTTCCCAATCGTACGTCTCGACTCATTCGTACTTTAAGCCCCCACCCCGACGCACGCCGCGTCGCTACCCCTTCTATCCAGCTTTCGCTGCCGTATCGCGGATGCTGTTTTACCTTTGGAAGGTTTTCTCGTGGCGGAGTGTTAAAACCTAAAACCTGCAAACTAGATTATGACCATCAATAGCAAGCAAACCAGCAAGCTGCTCGGTGTTTCTCTCCTCGCTTCGTTGGCTCCTGTCGCATCCTTTGCCCAGGACGCGTCCGAGGAAGAGATTTTCGAGCTTTCGCCTTTCACCGTCGATGCTTCGAAGGACGAAGGCTACCGCGCGGGATCGACTATCTCCGGAAGTCGGCTGAACACTGAACTCAAGGATGTGGCGGCGTCGGTAACGGTGCTAACCAACGCCTTCATGGACGATCTCGGTTCCACCGACCTCGCGACGGCCCTTTCGATGGTCGCCGGAACCGAGACCGACATCACCACGGACGATACTTCCCCAAGCCTTAGCCAAGGCTATCTCGGCGGCGACTTTGGCGATCGCAACACGCGGGAGAATTCGGTGCGGGTGCGTGGGTTGGGACGCGCTTCAACGTCGGCCAACTTCATAGAGGTGCGGGGATCGGTTGATCGCTACAATATCGAGCGTGCCGAGTTCCTGCGCGGGCCGAACTCCATCCTGTTCGGCCTCGCTCAACCAGCAGGCCTCATGAACTACACGACGAAGCGCGCCCACCTCGGGCGTGACCTGAACGAGGTCCAGTTCAACCTCGACAATTTCGGAACGGCTCGCGGCGTATTCGACTTCAGTCGAGTCATCAAGGAGGACGTTCTCGCCATTCGGGCCGTCTTCAAGAATTCGAAGACGCAGTACCGCGTGAAGACGGCCTATCAAGACGACGACAGGATCTTTCTCACGACGACGTACAAGCCCTTCGAAAGCACTACCATCACTGCTTTCTACGAAGAGCAGGAGTCGGACGGACGGAGACCGAACTATCGTCTTCCCACCGACTACGTTTCCGGCTGGTTGGAGCTTTGGAACCAAGCCCATGCGGATGGCTGGAGCGAGGAGCAGATCGCCAACAACTTCTATTGGGACCCCTACAACACTCGCGTTTCCAACGGCGAGGCGCCTCGTTCTCCTGACATCGAGCTCATTTCTCGCCTGACGGGGGAACCCTTTAATCCTGAACTGAGAGACGACATCGACGGGCGCGACAAGGCCTTGACCGCCTACTACGACAGCGCCGATTGGTGGAATCCGATGGATGGGTTCTACACGCGGCACGGGACGGTGACTGCCTCTGGCAGCCAGCCTACAAATAGCTCTGCGGAGCGAGCTCGCATGGAGATGCACCGTTCGGCGGACCCCTATGAAGACGATCGTGGATACGCAGATCCGCAAGCGATCGACGAGGGGATCTTTCCATGGAAGGAATATGAAATCAGCGCCCTCCCTGGAAACCTGAGAGAGAACACGAACGAGAAGGTGCACTTCAATCTCGAGCAGCGGATTACCGACAAGTTCTACGTTTCCGCGACGTATCAGAAAGAAGACTACTCGCAGGAGCAGATCTTCGGTCCGATTGCTCAGCAGAACAGCATCGCTATCGACATCAATACAACCTTGCCGGACGGCCGCGTGAACAAGAACTTCCTTCGTCCCATGATCGTAGGGCGTTCCTTCGCCCGCAACGAGTACGAGGACGCGGAGAGCCTGTTGGTGCAGGCCAACTACGACTTGGACTTCGTCGACATTTCCGATCGACTCGCTTGGTTGGGCAAACACCGAATCACCGGTTTCTTCTCCGAGAACACGGAGAATACCAACTCCTATCGCTACGGATTGCTGGGCGAACAAACGCCCGGGGTCCTGGGGAGAGGTGGCTTCGATTCGTCGAAGCACATGTATCCAACTTTCTATGTCGGCGATCCAGTGCAACCCGGCGATACTTCCCTGCGTCTGACAGGATTCCCCGCGAGCACGAACCCCTATCGCGGCAAAGCGGCTCCTTACTGGTACTATGACAATATCGAAAGCTCCTTCGGCACTTGGCAATTTGCCCCGAACGATCTTCGCATTGTAGACTACATTCAGGACAACAGCCCGGAGCGCACGACCATCGAAGCTCAAGGCTATGGCGCGTCGCTTCAGAGTTACTTGTGGCAAGATCGCATCGTTGCCACGCTGGGTTGGAGAGAGGACTCCGTGGATACCTACGGATGGCTTTGGGACCGGGACAACGGCGTGACGGACGGAAGCCAGCGCGAGCACTTCGAGCATCCGGGCGATCCTACGGTTTCGATCACCGAACCGACCATGACCAAGGGCATCGTATTCCACGCGACCAACTGGTTACGAGTGTTCGCCAACGAATCGGAGAATTTCGACCTGACCACTCCGCGGACCGACAATTTCTTTCGCCCGATTTCCCCACAGAGCGGAAAGGTCGAGGAGTACGGTCTCGGTTTGATGCTGATGGAAAACAAGCTGGACCTTCGCTTCACCGCCTACGAAACCCGCCAAGCGGGTCAGAGCGTACCCACCTCCATTGCCAGAAATCGTTTGCCCGGTTTCGAGGATCGCCTGTTCGATGCCCTTAGCGAATCGGGACGCATCGACGAGTGGCAGGCAGTTGTCGGCTGGGATGGCGACGGTCCTGTGCTTGCAGGCGGTTCCCAGACGGCTCAAGTCGGCGAGGATGGGGGACCGGTTTTCGATGCGGACGGAGAGCGGCAGTATGACTACTTTGGCGAGTACGACGCTCCCAACGATGTTGCGGCCACGCAAGATTCCGTATCGGAAGGATGGGAAACCTCGGTGACCTTCAACCCGACCAAGAACTGGCGCTTCATGGCGAGCTTCAGCAAGCTCGAAAACGCCGTGGCGAATCGCCAATCGGAGGTGCTCGAGTACATCCGATACCGTACTCCCTACTGGCAACAGTTTTTCCAGGAGGGGCTTCATCGAAACGGCGACACTGACGCCACGGTTTACGAAGATGGCGATTCGATCCCGAGCGACGATACCTTGCTGAGTCAAATTTTCCTCGATTCGATGGGTAACGAGTTGCTCGAAGACCTGGAGGCCGAGGGTGTCTCGAATGTAGGGATTTCCAAATACAACGCCCGTTTGACGGCGAACTACCGCTTCCACGACGGGCGCTTCAAGGGCGTTTCGCTGGGCACGAACCTCCGCTGGGAAAGCGGTAAGGTCCTCGGCAACGAATTGAAGCAGGTGGACACAACCTTAGGCGGCGTAAATACGCCAACCATGATCGCGGACCCAGACAACGCCTTGCGCGGCGACTCCCACGTGACCGGCGGGGTTATGGCGAACTACCGAAAGAAGATCTTCAACGATCGGGTGGATTGGAGAATCCAGCTCAACGTGAACAACCTCTTCCGCCAGGGCGACGATCTCCGCGTGATTCGCCTCAATCCAGACGGTAGCGCCGTTTTCGGTATCAACGATCCAATTACCTATCAGCTGACGAACACGTTTAAGTTCTAGCCGCCGCTTTTAGCCACAGCCCCCATCTTTCGCGAGGTGGGGGCTTTTTTGGGGTTCATCACCATAAGCAGTGGATTTGCTGCTTTACCTGTAGGGCCGCTAAACACTCGCGACGTGCCGCAGATCCCTATCCTAGAACATCCTTCATTGCGGCGTGGCGCCTTTCGGCTTCGCTCAAGATCCATGACGAGCGACAGCCCTACGTTCGAGAGCGTCTCCCCGCAAAATGGTGATAACCCTTTTTTAAGGTTCATCCGGAACGGGTAGTCCGCTCCTGCTTGCTCGAATAGCGACGCATGGGGAGCTCCGGTCGCCCCTTAGGAGACGATCCCCTATGAGCTTTTAAAGGTAGTGCCGTCCTTCCACTTGCCGCTTACCGTCACGACTTTCGGGTGCGTTTCCAGTCCCACTTTGAAACGATGAATGATGGCGACGAGATGGTCTACGGATGCGGTGCCCACTATCTCTCCGTTTTGCATGATGCCGGCAAGGTTCTCGTCGTAGCTGTCCGCATGAAGGCAAGCGATGCTGAGTTGTTCGGGAATTCGATAACCTGCCGCCTCCAGGCAATCGGAATAGCGCCGTCCGCCTCCGCAAATCAAGGCGTCGGGTTTCTCTGCTTCCATCCAACTCAGGAACTCGCTCTTGTCGTTGTTGCGATCGATGAAGGGATGGAGTTGCTCCATTTGCGGATAGTGCTGCTGGCTTGCCAGGTAGCTGCCGGACCAGTGGTTGTTGGTGCGGTCGTCGAGCGCTTGCGGACAGGCGAAGCCGATGCGCCGATAGCCTGCGTCTTTGAAGCGGTCGAAAAGCATGCGAGCATTCCCGAATTGGTCAGAGATGATGGTCGTCAGCTCCGAGCTTCGCAGGGAGTATCCGATACGCACGGAGCAAAACTTTTCCCAAAACAGGTCGAGCTCGTCGACGCCATGAGGCATGGGGCCCACGATCACGCCGGACGTTTTGCGGCTGTCCAGTATCTGCGAGGCGCGAGGAGCGCTCATGCCGGGCTCGGACATCCAGAAGGGCTCCAGCCGGTATCCAAGTTCTTGGCACCGCCTGCGGGCTCCGGCGAAACAATCCGTGTAGAAGCCGCGGCCCTTGGAAAAGAAATCCCTTTCGCCGAAGCCATTGATCCAAACTAAGGTTCCTTGGAAAGTTGGCTTGCTGCTGCGCGTCCGGTAGGCGGAGAGGGCGGAAAGCATGGGATCGGAGCGATAGCCCATTTGCTCGGCCGCGGCCCGTACCTTTTTCTTGGTTGCCTCCTTCACTCGAGGAGAATCGCGCAAGGCTTCCGCGACAGTGGTAAAATGCACGCCTATCTCCGCCGCGATGTCTCTCACAGTCACGCGACGGGCAACGTCAGAAGAGCTCTTTCCAGTTTGCTTGGTCATTTAACGGGGCGAATTTCGGGCGGGTTCAGGCAGCTAAGCGCGGTCGCGGCCCGTGCTCAATCCTCTTGAATGCTAATTGTAGGAAACTAGTTGGAATCGCTACTGCAGGGCAATCCTACAGTTATTGCTCTGGCTGGCTGGGAGCGGCCCTGACTTCAAGATTCCATGGGGCGATAAGCTGACCTATGTCCGAGAAGCGTAAAAACATCCTCTTCCTTTTCACTGACCAGTTCCGGGCTGACTGTATCGGGGCCCTTGGAAACTCCCAGATCAAGACTCCAAACCTCGACCGGCTTGTGCGTTCGGGGACAGCCTTTACTCGCTGCTACACTCCGAGTCCGGTGTGCGTAGCGGCGCGCCATGCTCTCACTTGTGGGGTGTCGCCCCACCAGACAGGGTGCGTGGACAACGTCGATATCGAGTGTCACCGTACCAGTTTCATGGATGAGCTGAACATGCTGGAATACCAGACGCATGGCGTGGGAAAAATGCACTTCGTGGAGGGAAAAGGGGATTGGGGCTTTCAGAGTCGCGACGTTTCCGAAGAGCTTGTGTATCCAGGCGTTCGAGACGACTACCGGGACTATCTTGCGAAAAATGGCTTCGAGCACGTGCTGGATCCTCACGGATTGCGCAGCGAATACTACTATCTGCCGCAACCGTCCCAATTGCCGGACAGGCATCACAACACGACCTGGGTGGCGGATCGTTCCATCGATTTCCTGCGAAACCGCGACAGGGATCGGCCGTTTTTCTTGTGGAGTAGTTTCATAAAGCCGCATCCCCCTTTTGAGACTCCCATTCCGTGGTCGCGAATATACAGCATGCACGAGATGGACGAACCGTATTTGCCGGATGGTTACGAGGAGCAGCAGAGCCTTTGGAATCGCGTGCAAAACCGTTACAAGTACCGTGACGGTGGATACGACCGGCACATCAGCCGCATGATTCGGGCAGCCTACTATGCCACGATATCGCACGTGGATTTCCATCTTGGGCGAATTCTGGACGCTCTGGGCGATGAAATCGAAAACACCTTGGTCGTCTTCTCTTCCGACCACGGGGAAATGCTGGGCGATTTCGGCTGTTACGGAAAGCGCTGCATGCTGGATGCTTCAGCTAGGATCCCTATGCTTGCCAGTTTGCCTGGCGTCATACCGGAAGGTGAAATCTGCGATAGGGCAGTGAGTCTCCTGGATTTGTATCCAACCTTTATTGACACTGCCGATCCTTTGATGAGCAAGACGAGCCTTGAAGGGACAAGCTTGGTGTCGACTCTTGAGGGCAACGAAGCAGAGCGAGTCGTATTTAGCCAATTTTCCCAGAATGGTTTGGGGTTGTATCTCGCCGCTGACTCGAAGTGGAAATACGTTTACAGCGCTGCGGATGAAAAGGAGTGGTTGTACCGGGGCAGCGAAGAGGAGATAAACTTGGCTGCAGATCCCGCTTTTTCCGGCGAACTGATTCGTTTGAGGGAGTCGCTCTTCGAGCGATTCAAGGGAGACGGATACGACGCTCCTTGGGATGGGGAGGGCTGGCGTCAGTTTCCCAAATGGGAGATGCCGGCTGCGAAAGACTACGGTTTGTTGCGGCAGGATCCGCCGGAGCTGCAGCAGGAGATTGCCGCCCTTGGCGTTTATGAGAGGCCAAGGCCCGATACCGCTAACATTCTCAAGGAGTTAGCCGACTTTTCCACGCAGAGCGGAGTTCGGAATCCGCGGTAAGCGATCTTGGCAAAGGCAGGTGTCTGCTTGAGACCCGCGTTCTCCCGCTTCGAGCGGTGGAAATGGGCCGGTACGAACGCTTGCCGAGGGTTGGCGATCGCCTCACCTGCAGCGCGGACCGGGTGGAACCGGTCCCTCCATTAGGACCCTTCCTAGCGATAGGCTTGGGCGAGGAGGGAAATGGGGTGGACGACTTGTTTGCCAAGCTTTCCTGTCTTGATTCCGTTTTGAAGCTGCAGGTGGCAGCCAGGATTTGCGGTCGCCACGACCGTTGCGTCCGTTTTGGCGAGCTGCTCCATTTTTCGATCGAGCTGACGCTGCGATTCCTCAGGTTGCGTGATATTGTAGATCCCCGCGCTTCCGCAACAGCGGTTGGCCTCGGGGAGCTCTTCGTATACGAGTCCCGGGATGAGCTTGAGCAGATTGCGTGGCTGTTGGCTGACTTTTTGGCCGTGGCAGAGGTGGCAAGAGTCATGGTAGGTGACTGATTGGCTGTGCACCTTTTTGGGGGGCGGGACCATTTCGATCTCAGCTAGGAATTCGTGGATATCCTTAAGCTTGGCATCCCAGAGCTTCGCCTTTTCTGCGTATTCAGGATCGTCGGACAGGAGGCGATGGTAGTGCTTCAAGTGAGAGCCGCAGCCTCCAGCGTTGGAGATGATGGCATCCAGGGAATCCAGGTCCTCGAACTGGTCGATGGTTTTGCGGGCGAGCTCTTTGGCGAGCTCAGGCGCTCCGTTGTGACCATGCAGCGAGCCGCAGCATGTTTGGTTTCGCGGGGTGACTACTTCGCAGCGATTGGCAAGGAGCACGTCGACGGTGTCGCGGTTGACGTTTGAAAATGCGAGGTCTTGTACGCAGCCGGTGAGGAACCCAACTTTGTATTTCCCTTCGATCGCCTTTTCCTGCTCTTTGATGAGCGTATCAGAGAAGTGATGACAGATCTTGGGAGTCATCGGTTCGAGCGCGGCAAGCTCCGGAGCGAGCCAATTGAGCAGCTTCGACTTACGCAGGGCCCGGTCTAGCCCTGACTGCTGGTAGAGGTAGATCAGTCTACCGGCAGCGCGCAGCAGTCTGGGGTAGCGGAAGAGCACCTTTAAGGTGAGCCAACGCCAGAAGCGGCGTTCGGGATGGTCAAGGACGCCTTTTTCTTCCACTTGCGCTCGAGCGCTCTCGAAGAGATGGGCATAGTCGACTCCTGCGGGACAGGCGGTGGTACAGGCTAGGCAACCGAGGCAGTAGTACATTTCCTCGCCAAAGGCTTCGGTGACCGTGAGTTCGTCGTCGGCGACGGCTCGCATAAGGGAAATGCGGCCACGGGGGCTGTTTTTCTCTTTTCCTGTAGTGGTGTAGGTAGGACAGGTCGGAAGGCACATGCCGCAGTGCATGCACTGCTGCAGGACGGAGTAGTCGAGCTCCTTGAGGAAGTTTTGGGCGGATTGCATCGGAAGTCTTTTTTGGGCCGCTCTCTTAGAGGTCGAAGAGTTTGCCCGGATTGAGCAGCTGCTCGGGGTCCAGGCTTCGCTTGATGCTTTGTAGGAGCGGGTAGGAGGCGTCGGCGAACTGGTCGGGCAGGTGCCCCTTTTTGGCGAGGCCGACTCCGTGTTCGCCGGTGATTGTCCCGCCCGCTGCGATGGTGTATTCAAAAATCTCGTGCATGGCCTTTTCCACGCGTTCGATCTCCTCGCCGTCGCGCTCGTTAGTGAGGAAGGTCGGATGCAGGTTTCCGTCGCCCATGTGCCCGAAGTTGGCAATCTTGAGTCCGTGCTTTTGAGCGACCGATTCGATGAAGCGCACGGTGGCGGCCAGCTTGCTGCGAGGGACTGTCACATCTTCTAGGATGGTGGTCGGGCGGATGCGGGCGAGGGCGGAAAATGCGGAGCGTCGGGCAGTGGCAAGTTGGACGGCTTCCTCGCTGTTGGCGGCGACGCGAAGGCTGAGCGCTCGGTTGCTCTGGGCGATGGCCTGCATCTTTTGCGCTTCCTCCTCGACTGCGGATGCGGGGCCGTCGCTCTCCATCAGGAGCAGGGCCTTGGCTTCGGTGGGCAGTCCGATCTTGGCGAAGTCTTCAACGCAGCGGATAGTGGTTTGATCCAGGAATTCCAGGGTGCAGGGAATGATCTTGGCCGCGATGATGTCGGAAACGGTCTGGGCCGCGTCTTCGATATCGTTGAAGGTGGCGAGGATGGTCTTGCGAGCTTCAGGGCGGGGCAGGAGCCGTAGCAGAACTTTGGTGACAATTCCGAGGGTGCCCTCGGAGCCGATGAAAAGGTCTTTCAACGAGTAGCCGGCGACGTCCTTGACGCACTTGTTGCCGAGCCAAGCGATGTCTCCGTTGGGCAGGACTACTTCCATTCCCATCACGTAGTTGCGGGTGACGCCGTACTTGAGTCCGCGGAGTCCGCCGGAGTTGTTGGCCACGTTTCCGCCGATGGTGGAAATTTTCATGGAGCCAGGGTCGGGAGGGTAGATGAGACCTTCGGCCGCGGCTGCGTCGTCGATGGCTTGGGTGATGGTGCCCGCCTCAGCGGTGAGCGTCAGGTTTTTCGTATCGATCTCGAGGATACGGTTCATTTTGACGAGACAGAGCACGATTCCGTTTTTGACAGGGATCGAACCCCCGGAAAGTCCGGTCCCCGAACCTCGCGTGACGATGGGAGTTTTTTCCTTATGAGCCAACTTGACGATAGCCGCGACTTCCTCGGTCGTTTCCGGAAACACGACCGCGTTGGCCTTTTCCTTGAGCATGGCGGTGCCGTCGAAACCGTAGGGAATGAGATCGACTGTCTCAGTGAGGATTTGGTCGGGACGGAGGAGGGCGCGAAGTTGGGCGATCATTCGAGGAGCGTGCGGTTAAGCCTTGGCAGATTGGGATTGGGCGGCGTCGATGTGGGCGCGCATCGCTCGTTTGGCGGCGGCGGCGTCAGAGCTTTCGATGGCCTGCAGAATGGAGGCGTGTTGCTTGAGCGATTTGTCGACGCCAACGGCAGCGAGGGTGAGGGTGCGGTTCTCTTTCTCGAGGTCGGCGACAGCGGAGAGCATCAATGCGAGGACTTGGTTGTTGGCGAGTTCTGCGATCGCCCGATGAAAGGCGATATCCAGTTCAACCTTTTCCTCGTAGGTGGGGGCGGCCTCCATTTTTTCGTGAAGGTCTCGCAGCGCCTTGGTTTGCCTGCGGTTGCTTTGGGCCTTGTCCGCGGCCCAAGCCGCAATTTGGGGTTCGACGAGGGCTCTGAGGTCTCCGAACTGGCGTATGCGGTCTGCGGCACTGGGAAGCTGTGTTTCCAGCAAGGCTTTGATGGGAGCGTTGGGGTGGTGGATCACTTTCACTCCGATGCCGTGTACCGGTTCGAGGTAACCTTGGATCTTCAGCTGCTTGATGGCTTCGCGCAAGAGGGGGCGGCTGATTTGCAGCTCCTGGGCGAGCTGTCGTTCGGGAGGCAGCCAATCGCGTTCCAAGCCCGAATACTTGCTCAGCAAGATTTCGGTAACGTCTTCGATGCGGTTTTTTTTGGCAGCTGCAGTCATGGTGTTGAGAGGGGGAGAGAAAAAGAAAGCGATAGAGGTCAGGTGAAAGGCGCGGGGAATTGATCAGGTCGGGCCTGAGTGAGGTGTCCGCAGCAGCAATGCCCATCGCCTTCCTTCCGGTTTCCGACTATCGAATCGTTGGCCAGTGGTCAGACCAGTATTAAAAGTGGTCAGACCACTGTAGCAAGAGGTCAGACCACTAGGTGCTTCGAGTCAACGCTGTTGTTGGGGCTGAATGGTGTTGGGGGAGTGTCTATTGAAACCTAGGAGCCTGCTCTGCGTAAGGCTGAGGCTTGCAGCGGATCGCGGTGCAAATCGGATTCGCAGCGCGACGCGGTCTCCAAGCCTGCAACTCGATCTGTTGGACAGTCTCTGAGGTAGGAAGGGGAGCGAGGGGGGGCAAAAAAGCCCCCCCTCAGGGGACGAGGGCTCTTCTACTTGATCAAGTTAAGGCCTCCAATACCTATAATTCGGAAGTGTTGCGTCGTATGCGACATGCGACATGTGACAGGACACGAGTGAGGTGGGAGCTAAGTTCTTTACATTGATTGCATCTTGTAGGAAGCGACCTTGCGTCGCGACTGGAGGCCCCGGTTGATCGCGACGCAAGGTCGCTTCCTACCAAAGAATTGCAGACCGGATTAATGTAAGGGACTGCAATGACACCCAAGGTCATCAAGGGGCGAACTGGGTGTTCTGGCGTTTCCGGTAGGCGGAGGCGGAGCAATTCATGACTTGGTTGAAGGCCCGCGAGAAGTAGTTGAGGCTGCTGAATCCGGTAGACCACGCGACTTCGGAAAGGTTGAGCTTGGGATCTTGCAGGAGTGTCGTGGCGTATTGGATACGTCGCCTTTTTAGGTATTGGTTGGGGGTGTCGCCCGTGTGCTGGCGGAAAAGGCGGGTGAAGTGGTCGGCGCTGCAGCCGAGCCGGTCTGCGAGGGATTGGATGGTGAGTTTGGGGTCGCTGATCTCGCTGCTGATGATGTCCTGGGCGCGGATGACGCGAATGTCGTAGGAGCGGTGGTAGGTGTCGCCTTCCTCCAGGATTTCCAGGACGATGGCGAAGAAGGCGCGCAGGAGTCCGTCGATGTGAAGCTGGGCGTTGGGGCTGGAGCGTGCGGTGAGATCGGAAATGCGATTGAGGTAGGTGAGGGCTTGTGCGGCGTGGGAGGTGATGTAGGTATCGCCGTAGGAAACCTCGGGGACGCCTCCGTCTTGGCAAAGCGACTCGAGAAAGCGGAGGTGGGTGTTCTCGAAGCAGATGACCAGGTTGCGGAAGGGAGCTTCGGCGGGAGAGCGTCCGATCTCGCCGTGCGGGAGGCCGGTGTGGATGAGGCAGGCTTCCTGTGGCTTGAGCTCGAAGGACGAGTCCGGGCAAGTGAAGACGTTCGACCCGCTGCATTGCAGGAAAACTTCGGGAGTGGGGTGGAAGTGCATGCCGGGGTGGCGGGTGCGCAGCTGCTGAAGGGGCGGCAAGTGAAAGCTGTGCTTGCCCGCCAGCAAGCGCTCGAGGTAGCCGGTGACCAATTGGCGCTGGAAGGCGTTTCTGTCTGCGAAATCGGAGTGCATCGATGTTTGTCGGATATGTGCTAGTCTTGTCGCTTTTATTGAAGCGAATCCATTTGTACCGCAAGCGCTCCTTTGTGAGGTATTGCATCGTATGGTTAAACTCGCAGTAATTGGCACAGGGGGAATGGCCCACCATCAGGTGGAGTCTTTTTCTAAAATCGAGAATTGCAAGGTGGTCGCGGCCTGCGACGTGGACGAGAAACGCGTATCGGATTTTGCCAAGAAATTCGGAATCGACGCGACTTACACGGATGTGGATCGCCTGCTTGCGGAAGTGGAGTGCGACGCGGTGACGATCGTGGTGCCCGACGCGTACCATCATCCGCTGACTCTGAAGGCGATCGAGGCGGGCAAGCATGTGCTCTGCGAAAAGCCCCTCGCCTTGAACGCGAAGGACGCCCTTGAGATGAGCGAGGCGGCGAAGGCAGCTGGGGTGATCAACATGGTGAACTTCTCCTATCGCAACAGTTCGGCGATCCAGATGGCGAGCAAGCTGGCGCGTAGTGGGGAGTTGGGTACGATCCGGCATGTGCACGCTTATTACCTGCAAAGTTGGTTGGCCCAAGACGAATGGAATTTTTGGGAAACCAGTCCGCAGTGGCTTTGGCGCTTGTCGACGAAGGCTGGCAGCATGGGCGTGTTGGGCGACATCGGGGTGCATATCCTGGACTTCGCGGGCATGCCGGTGGGAGATTATCGCAGCGTGAATTGCAAGCTGAAGACTTTCGACAAGGGCGATGGCAACAAGATGGGCGGCTACGAGCTGGACGCCAACGATTCGGCGATCATTACTGCCGAGTTCGCCAACGGCGCCTTGGGGACGATTCACACCACGCGCTGGGCTCAGCCGCACTTGAATTCGCTGAAGCTGAACGTCTATGGCGACAAGGCGTCTATCGAGATAGATTTGGACGAAAGCTACTCGACATTGAAGATCAGCCGCATTCTGGGGCGGAAGGCCATGCCTTGGGAAACGCTGGATTGCGGAACGACTCCGACGAACTTCGAACGTTTCATCGCGGCGGTGGAGTCAGGCGTGCAGGACCAAGCGGATTTCGCCCGCGGGGCGGACATCCAGCGCGTGCTGGACGCCTGTTTCGAATCCGACCAGAAAGATAAAACAGTATCCCTCTAGAACCAAAGAACCGCAAAGAGCCATGTCACTAAATAACGAATACGATATCCGAATCGGAACTTTGGCCGGAAAGGGCCCGCAGACTGCGGACTACATCAAGGCGATCCTTCCGCACGGCTTTGAGTCTTTCCAGATCAACTTTTGGCAAAACTTGGGCGAAACGGATTTGCTCAAGCTCGCCGATCAGACCCGGCAGGTCCTCGAGGGCAGCGATGCGATCGTTTCCTCACTCGGCATTTTCGGCAATCCGCTGGGGGATTCGGAAGACGACGAAAAGACCCGCGAAGGCTGGCGGGAGTGCATCGACAAGGCCCACCTCTACGGTACGGACTTGGTTTGCGGATTTGCGGGCCGCGTGCGGGATGTGCCGGTGCCAGAGTCCATCGAGCGTTACGTGGAGGTCTTTGGCGAGTTGTCCAAGCGGGCGGCCGACAAGGGCGTGCGTATCGCGTTCGAGAATTGTCCCATGGGCGGCAATTGGGAACGCGGCGATTGGAACATTGCTTTCAATCCGGCGGCTTGGGAGCTGATGTTCGACGCCTTGCCGGTCGACAACATCGGTTTGGAGTGGGAGCCCTGCCATCAGATGGGGCAGCTGATCGAGCCGATGCCGCAGCTGCGCAAGTACGTGAGCAAGGTTTTCCATGTGCATGGCAAGGACGCCAGCAACTATGCGGAAGTGGTTCGGGAGTTTGGGGTGGACGGGCCGAAGCCCTTCTCCGAGCACCGGCATCCAGGATTTGGAGACAGCAACTGGACGGACATCATCAGCGAATTGAGACGCGGCGGATACAAGGGTACCATCGACATCGAAGGCTGGCACGATCCCGTGTACGTGGGCGAGCTGGAGCTGACTGGACAGGTGCATGCCTTGAACTACCTGAAAGGTTGTCGAGGCAAGTACGTGCCGAATCCGGAAGGCTTCTAGTTAGGCTCTGCGAGAAATCGCGTGACGAGCACGCTCCCACAAGGTGGAGAAATCGCGGCGCAAGGCCGCTTCCCACAAAGGTTGAGGAATCGGGGCGCGAGGCCGCTTCGAGAAGGTGGTTCGGCCGCTCCGCGGGCGATTGATTAGCTGTTGAATTGCGTTCGATTGCCGCCCGCGGAGCGGCCGGCCCACCTGATTACGAGTTTTTCTGAGCCCAGTTGGCGAGGACGGCCATGGCGGGGGCTCGGGCGAGCTCGTTGAAGGAGTGGTCGGCTCCTTCGATCTTTTGCAGCGTGACCTTCGGCTTGCTGAGGGCGGCGATGGATTCGCTGTCTTCGATGAGAACGACATCGTCCTCCGTGCCGTGAAGGAGTAACCAAGGGATGGATACCGACTTCGCGCTTTCGAGGACGCTGCCCACGGTCTCGCAGAGGTCGGTCATGAAGCTCTGGCTGAGCGGGCAGCTTTCTTCTTCCCACATGAGGCCTTGGTCGGGCGTCTCTTCGCCAAACTCGGTGAGGGCGAACTTCTTGGTGTCGACCATGCCGGCGAGGGAAACGAGGCGTTGGATGCGCGGATCGCGAGCGGCCCGCAGCACGCCGACGGCAGCTCCCATGGAGTGCCCGACGTAGGCGACGTTTCGCTCTCCGACTGCGTCGAGGATGGATCCGAGGTCCTCGACTTCCTTGCTGACGTTGGAGTCTTGGAAGCGGCCTTCGGAGTCGCCGTTGCCGGAGAAGGAGAACGCGAGCGTATCGAAGCCGGCGGCCTTGAGGGCCTGGGCGGAGTCGGCCACGATGGGGCGGTCCTTGTTGCCGGTGACGCCGTGCCCGATGACGTAGAGCCATTCGCTGGGCTGCGCGGGATCGGCCTGTTGGTAGCTGTAGTCAAGTTTTTCGCCTTGGGCGTTACGGATTGTGTCGAACATTTGGATACGAATGAGTCGTGCTGTTTTGATGGTGGATGGCCGCTGGAGCAGCGGCTGCTACCTTTGCGCCTATTCGCTGCCTTTGCGGCCCGGGAAGGTGAGTTCCGCGATGCCAGACTTGTCCAATTCGCCGAGGCCGAGTTCGCAGAGCTTGTTGTACTGGGCGAGGGTGGCTTGGGCGAGCGGCATGGTGACGCCCTTGGCCTTACCCAGCTCGAGGGCGATGCCCGAGTCCTTGGCGGCGTGGGCGGCGGAGAAGAAGCAGTCGTGGTCGCGGTTGAGCATGTCCTCGGCGTCGGTTTCGAGAACGCGGGAGTTGGCTCCGGTTTGGCTGAAGACCTTGCAGAGCATTTCCAGGTCGAGTCCGAGCGCGGCCCCGAGGCCTAGGCCTTCTGCGAGGGCGGCGGTGTTGATATTCATGACCATGTTGACGAGGGCTTTCACTTCGGAGGCCTTGCCGGAGGCGCCAACGTAGGTGAGGGCTTTGCTGAGGTCGTCGAGCAGCGGCTTGGCGGCTTCGAAGACAGGCTTTTGTCCGCCGATCATGAGGTAGAGCTCGCCGTTGCGGGCTTGGGGGATGGAGGAGGCCATGCAGCCTTCGAGGGTTTGGGCCCCCAGTTTTGCGGCGGCTTCCTCGAGTTTGACGTGTACGGCGGGGGTAAGGGTGGCGCAGTTGATGAAGAGCTTGCCCGAAGCGTTGGTGAAAAGGTTGTCGTCGCCGAAGAAGATGGCGTCCATGGCTGCGTCGTTGGTGACGACGGTGAGGATGATGTCGGCATTGGCGGTGACGGCGGCGAGGCTTCCGTAGGCGGTGGCGCCGATCTCGGTGGCAAGCTCTTGGGCTAGGTCCTGGTTGATGTCGAAGAGGGCGGAAACTTGGTAGCCCTTGTCCTTGAGGCAGCGAGCCATGTTGCCGCCCATGCGGCCGAGTCCTACGAATCCGATTTTCTTGTCTTTCATGTGCAAAGTCAGTGTGGGTTGGTATTAGCTTGGAGGTGCCTAGCTTGAGAGGCTCCGGTTGCTCGGGTCAAGGCTTAGGCTCGCGATCCTTGGTTCAGCGGGTTACGATCGGAGCATCGAATTGCCTGCGTCCGATCGGACTGCCGGATTACCGGCAGCGAGAAAAACCTTTGTCGCCGGCACGCTTTTTCCCAAAAATCTTTTCACCATCCCCACCTGACGAAACGATTGGCCCTTTTCTCTCTTACCGTCAGCTCGCTGCTCGGTGTTTTCGCTTCAAAGGCGGCTCCGGCCCGCAATCCCGTCATCTGGGCGGACGTGCCGGACGTGGCGGTGATCCGGGTGGACGACACCTACTACATGAGCAGCGCCACGATGCACATGAGCCCGGGGCTGCCCATCATGAAGTCGAAGGATTTGGTCAATTGGGAGCTGCTGGGCTACGCCTACGATACGCTAGCGGACAACGAGAAGCTCAACTTGGAAAATGGGCAGAATGCTTACGGAGCGGGTTCTTGGACGAGCAGTCTGCGGTATCACGAGGGTAAATACTACGTGTCGACCTTTTCGAGCACCAGCGGGCGTACCCATATTTTTGTTACGGTCGACATCGAAGCCTGCCAATGGGAGGAGATTTCCTTCCAGCCGTCCTTGCATGACCACAGTTTGATCTTCGACGACGAGAAGGTTTATATGATGTATGGCGGGGGAGACCTGCGCTTGATCGAGCTGAACAGCGACCTCTCGGGCATCAAGGAAGGGGGCTTCAACGAAATAGTGATCGAGCAAGCGCATTCCGTAGCAACCAAGGCCGTGATGCTGCACGCGGAGGGGACTCAGGTGCTCAAGGTCGACGGGATGTACTACGTGATGAACATCTGTTGGCCGCGAGGCGGGATGCGGACGCAGATCGTGCACCGTTCCGATTCCTTGGAAGGCCCCTACGAGGGGCGCATGGCCTTGCAGGATCAGGGCGTGGCCTAGGGGTGCTTGATCGATACTCCGGAAGGAGATTGGTATGCGGTGTTGTTTCAGGACAACGGGGCGGTGGGGCGCAGTCCCTGGCTAGTGCCGGTCGAGTGGGAGGACGGTTGGCCAGTATTGGGCGAAAATGGGAAAGCGCTGCTTTCGCTTCCCATCGAGGACAAGGAAGAAGGTTGGGCGGTTACACGGCCTAGGGACTGCTCTGAAACTCGAGCTTCTGTCGGCTTGGATCTTGGTCCCGATCGCGTCGGGCTTTGGAACGGGGTTGCGTGGCGGTCTGCAGCAAGCTGCAACCCTACGGAGAAAGGGCGAGTCTGTCAGCCTCGCCTCGGCTTTCGCTCTCGAGCATCGACGCGCTGGGCGTGCAAGCTGCCCAAGGGCGAGTATGAAAATATAGGATACAGGACGCCGCGGGAGCAGGCTGCGGTTCGGGTGCCGCAGCCTGCGTTGAAATCCAAGGGCAAAATCGCGGCACGAGGCCGCTTCCCGCGGGGGTTACTCTCCTGACTCGAGGCGGGCGTAGGGGCCCATCATAGCGCCGATGAAGCTCCAGGCTCGCGTGGTGGTCAGGATGGTGGCGTCTTCGTCTCGGGCGACAGTGAGAATTTCGCCGTCAGGCGTTTCGAGGTAGAAGGAGATGCGCTCTTTCTCGCCCTCGATGCGCAGGATGACTTGATCTCCAGCTTCGAGGTTCTCGAGCTTGTGGGTTGCTACGAGGCGCGGGGCGCTTTCTTCCGACTTTTCGAGAAAGGCCTCGTAGCCTTTATCCGTTTTTCGGATACCGCAGTAGAAGTTGTAGTCTTCGCGAATGAATGCGGCCACCCCGGCGGATGTTCCTTGGACTGGAGCTTCGAATTGAGTGGCGGCTTGGTAGGTGGAGTGTTGTTGGCGGCGGGAGATCCAGGAAGGATTTTTCAGTTCCGAGAGGCCGACATTCTTGGGGGTGATTTGCAGCTGGCCGTCCTTCAGTTCGAGCCAGTTGTCCTGTGGCGTGCGCAGGTACATCCATTCGTATCCAAGTTCTGGAGCATCGAAATCGTCTCGCCAGGCGAAGTTTCCGGTGGTGGGCGGAACGGGCTCTTGGGAGAGCGGGAGGTCTGGGCGTTCGAGCTGCCAGGGGATTTCCTTGCCTTGTTCCAGGATCATCGGCCAGCCGTCTTCGGTCCACTCGATGGGCAGCATGTAGACTTCGCGGCCGGTGTTGTAGAAGCCGCCTTCGTAGGGGCGGATCGCCAGGAAGGTGGCCCACCAGTCCCCGTTTTCCAGCTCGAGGAAGTCGGCGTGCCCGGCGGCGATGATGGGGTTTTCGCGGTCCGCGGGGAGGTCGCGCTGGGTGAGGATGGGGTTGTTGTCCCAGGGCACCCATTCCTCGTCGAGGCTCTTGGTGCGGAAGACGACTTGGGAGTGCTGGATGCTGGTGCCCCCTTCGGCGCAAGTCAGGTAGTACCAGCCGTCCTTTTTGAAGATGTGTGGGGCTTCGATCCAGACCGGCTTTTGTGAGAGGTCGACGCCGCCGTTGATGATGATTTTTCCTTCTCCGATCGGTTGGTTGGTCTCGAGGTCGATTTCCCAAAGCCAAACGGCGCGGTGGCCTTCGTAGAGGGAATCGTTGTTGGGAGGGGGACCGTTGTGGGTGAGCCAGACGCGGCCGTCTTCGTCGAAGAAGAGGGAAGGGTCGATGCCGTCGATCCAGGGCAGCGGAATCGGGTCGGACCAAGGGCCTGCGGGATCTGTGGCGGTGACGTAGAAGTTGTTGATGCCGTAGACGGAGGTGGTAATGAGGTAGAAAACGCCGTCGTGGTGGCGGATGGTCGGGGCGAAGATCGCTTGGGAGGAGCGGAGGCCCTCGGTGCCGGTGAGCTGACTGGGGCGGTCGAGCGCGTGTCCTATTTGCTTCCAGTTGACGAGATCGGTGCTGTGGAAGATGGGGAGTCCGGGGTAGAAGGCGAAGCTCGAGGTGGTGGCGTAAAAGTCGTCGCCCACGCGGCAGGAGCTCGGGTCTGGATAGAAGCCGGCGAGGATGGGGTTTTGGAATTGCCCGGCGGGCGGCGGCGTGTCGAAGACTGCGTCGTTTCCGCGGTAGCTGAACCAGTCGAAAGCGACCGGTTCTGCGGATTGGGCGAAGGGGGCGAGCGCCGCGAGGGCGAGAGCGGTGGCGGAGTATTGGAGTTTGCGCATAGCAGCCTGATTAGGGCTGAGGGGGCGGCCCAAGTAAACGATTAGCGGGCGTCTCACTAAAGAGCATGCCGCTTTTTTAGGGCGATATGACTTTGGTCATAGCTGATTTCGCGCGAGAGGGGTATGTCCCGTGTGCTTGGGTGCCGGCAACTCGGAGCTTGCTAGCGGGATAGGCTTGAGCGGGAGTGTTGCCGTGAATTCTGGAGAACAACTTTGTCTCGCTTGCGGGATGTGCTGCGACGGGTCGCTTTTTGACAATGTCCGCCTGCAGCCGGAGGAGAGCGCTGAGGACCTGAAGCGCTTGGGCATGCCGGTGAAGCTTTCCCGAGCGAAGCTTCCGGTGGCCTTTTTGCGTCAGCCCTGTCGGGCCTTGGGTGAGGACTGCGCCTGCGCCATCTACTCGCAGCGTCCGGCCCAATGCCGTTCTTTCGAGTGCGGGGTCTTCAAGGAAGCCCAGTCGGGGGCGATTTCCTACGAGGAGGCCCATCGGCTGGTGAAGCAAGGGCGCCGCAAGGCGGACAAGGTGCGCAAGCTCCTGGTGGCGACGGGTGAAACGGACGAAGCGCTTTCGCTGGGGGCGCGTTTCCGGCGGGTGCAACGTTGGGTGCAGCGCGGGGAAGTCGATGCGGAGGCAGGCGCCTCCTTCGCCGCGCTCGGACTGGCCATGCACAAGCTCGATTTGTTTGCCCATGAGAAGTTCTACACCGAAGAGGACGCTTGAGGCGTTTTCGTCAGTGTATTCTATTCCCAGATACAAAACAGAGGCTCAAGGCGGCTCGTATCCCCTCGAGCGTCGGAAGCTCTCTTTTATCTTTTCTTAGGCTGGGGCGGGGCTAGGGTAGTGGCACGATGCGCGCTCGGAGTACCAGGACCTTTCGATTATCCGGTTTCGTCGTAGCCTGCCTGCTGCTGGCGATCCTGCCCGCCCACGGATTGAACTTGGTCAATCGATTCAGTCCGCTGAACAAGGAGCGGTCCCCGCGTCGGTCCACGGAGTACATCATACTGCACACCACGGAAGGTCCGGCCAAGGGAAGCCTCGATAAGCTGAGAAAGTATGGAGAAGCCCACTACATGGTGGATACTGACGGCACCGTCTACCGCATCATCGATCGCAATCGTATCGCCATGCATGCGGGCAGAAGCATGTGGCAAGGGCAGGCCAACCTGGACAGCGTTTCCCTCGGCATCGAGGTTGTCGGCTACCACGACCGTCCCATGACGAACGCTCAAAAGCGCGCGGTGAAGGAGCTGCTGCGCCAATTGCAGAGCGTCTACAAGATTCCGGACAGCAAGGTGCTGCCGCATTCCATGGTTGCCTACGGCCGCCCCAACCGCTGGCACCCTTCGCCGCACCGCGGCCGCAAGCGCTGTGCCATGCTGATGGCGCGAAGCAGTGTGCGAGAAGAGCTAGGCCTCAGCGGAAAGCCCTCCTTCGACCCCGATGTGCGAGCGGGACGTTTGGTGGTAGCGGATCAAACGCTCGAGCGGGTTCTGTACGGGGCGGATCCCGCGGCCGGAAGCGGGGCCAGTGCAGGGGAGGCGGCCTCTAATGTCATCCGTCCCGGTCGATCCGCTTGGGACATTGCTCGAGGGCGCTACAAGTCCTCCGACACGCTCTATCGCTTTCCCGATGGAAGGACCCGCAAGGGGAGCGAAATCAAGGATTGGAGCAAGATGCCGACCGGGACCGAGGTCATTGTCGGCAATAGCGAAACCGAAAGCGAGAGCAGCGAGGACCGGGTGCAGGAGATCGGCAAGGACGGCAGCAACGCGTGGGAGATCGCGGCCGGAGCTTACAACGACGCGGAGACGATCTATTTTCTGGTCGATGGCCGGGTTCGAAGTGGGGTGGAACTGAGTCGCGACAACTTGGATACCTTGCCCAAAGGAACTCGCATGCTGGTGGGCTACGTGCACGGCGGAGTCCTGAGCAAGGGCCGCAGCGCCTACGATGTAGCGGGGCCCAAATGGAACCTAGCCTCCACCTTTTACCGCTTTCCCGACGGCAGCATTGTTTCCGGCAAGGACATCGACGAAAAGAACATCCCCAGCAAAGCCATGGTGTTCTATCCCAAGTAAGGGAAGTGGAAGGAGGCGTAGACGCTGCGCCACGAGAGTCGCCGCCTAAGCCCTTTGGCGGCAGGCGAAGCGGGATGTGTCCTTTCAGGGCATCGGCGATGGATTTCGAAAAAGGGCGTCAGCTACCCGTCGACAGGGCGAGTCCGAGAGTAGGCCCAGAGCCTTCAGCAAAACCGTTTGTTGTCCCCAGTCTCCGCGCGATGAAACGCTTGGGTCTTGGTTTGGCGTAATCGGCAATTGTTTGAACTACTTTGTTCCTGCGGGGTAAACTTTTCCGCTGGTCGAGCCGTATTAAAAGGCATGATACCTATCGGCTTTCCAACTCTGGTCGATAGGGCTCCTCGCTTTTCCTTGCGGTGTGCGAAATGGCTTGGCCTTGCCTGCCTTTTGGCGGTCTCGGTATCCGCGTCGCTTCTCGGGGAGAGTCTCGAAAAGGGCCCTGTCTATTTCTATGATCGCTACGGCTCGCAGCAAACGAGCAAAGCGGTAGCGAGCTATAGGGTCTTCACGCCCTTTGAGGTGAACTGGATTCTCATCGATGAACCGTGCTTGATTCGCAAATACAGTAAGGATGGTGTGACCTTGGATGTCCTTCTCTCCGATCCAAAGCTGGAAGCTCTCTGGGTTCGAATCACGCTGGAAAAACGGTTTACCGACGAAAGCTTGGCTGCGGCTTTGTCTGCTTACGGTAGTGGCTGGAAGCGCGTAAGATCGGTTGAAGAGGTTGGCCTAGAAATCCCACTGCTTCACGTGAAGCACGTCTTCCGTAGCGAAAGAGGGCGTCTCGCGTATTTCAGTCCAGTGACCAAGCAGTTGATGATTTACTCGCCGAGCGTAATAGAGTTCTTCAAGGACTTCCACGCGAAGCGAGCGGAGGAACAGGCAAAGGTGCCTGTATTCTAGGTGGCCTCCTGCGATCGTTACTTTGCGAGGGAGGTGTGAGGATTTTTTGTGTAACTCGCTTTTAGCGCCGGTGCTTTCAAAGTCGAGGCGTGTGCCGAGAATTCCTACGGAAGTGTATCAACTTTTGAATACATTGATACGATGCCAAGAGAGGAACTCTTCGTCTGGCAGAAACTTTTTGGGCAGAACGATCCTTTTCCCGTTGTATCGTAATAACATTTCGGAATCTCCAGTCGTCGGTCTTTTCGATACCTTTGGTGAGACCCTGACAATAAGATCGGGATCAAGTGTCAAAAAACCGCAGTCGAAAGCGCAATCGTGAAGAGCGTTAAGACAAAGACCATTTCGAGGATTCAAGCGATGCTTTTTACTTTTGGACCAAGGTAATATGTGGCTCGCTCGAAGGAGTGAACTGTGAGAAACTCCTGTGATGCAGCAGCGGTTTTCGTAGCTAGCCAAGATCGTCTTCCGGAAGAAATCTTGATTAACTCTAACCTTTGTTTCTTGGACTCGATCTTCACCTACTTTTGTAGATTCCAGATCGATGTTTGGAGCCTCGATTTCGGTAATGTGCTTCTCTATGTTGCCGAAAAATTCGCTCCAAACATCGCGATCGAGTTGGCTAGCGTTCCTAGCTCCAGCTCGATCAAGCGACTCGTCTAGGGCAGCGAGGTTTGCCATTTTGTAACTCACCGATCCCGGAGACCGGTCAAGCTTCGCTGCAAGTTTAATAATATCGGGGTTCCTCTGGTGAATACGGCCGAAAGGCGTTTTGCAGTAGAGATTTATGACGGGAAGAAGCTCTTCCCTAGTCCAGAGACGGCCACGTTTCATTAAGTTTGCTTTGCGGATTATTCTATTCGTCTCCTCATTCCCAAGTCTTGTCGATTTCCTCGTCAGGCGGTAGCGAAGGAGTTGTGGTGGCTAGCTCGATCGCAGCTCGAAGGAATGATAGGTCAATATCGGTAAAATGTGCGCCGATTGAATTCCGCTTGAAGGCTTCGTCCACTTGCTTGCAAGCCTTTAGTAACTGCGGAGCTGCAGCAAGAAGGGCCGAATTTCTGAGACCTTCTTCGTTTTTGGGTACGTCACAAACTACGAAACCAGGGGTTGGCTTCACGATGAGTGTCGGCTGCACTTCAGACTTTTGAACGCACCAAATTGCATCTTCGATTTTTTCAGGGCTTTCAAAAGGATCTTTGTCTGTCTTGTACATGGTTTCGATTGGGTTGAGCTTAACGCAGCGAAGTGAAGTTTCATTAGATCTTAACCTATCGACTTCCGGGTGTTTCGGCCAGCGGTTTTATCCAAGAAGTTTCGTTTGTCCTCATACGATTCTCTGCACTTCGGTTCGGGTCGTTCTCACGGCTATCGTACCACGACGAAGTTGCAGCGATAGCTTCAAAGACTGTTGGCTTACCCTCGTCGTCGTCTCCAATCAGGTAATACACAGTTGGGATCTCCGATAGTCGAGATTCTCCGAAAAGATGGCAGAGTGCTTTCACTCCTTGGAACTCATGCCCGTTCGAGACTCTTGGGTCTATTTCGTGAGCTGAAAGTCGCTTCCAGCCGAATCCAGAAAACTCTTCGTCTATTCGTCCCCATTTCATACTATTGTGGCTAAAGATCTTTAGCTTTCTGCGAAGGCTTACAAGGTAATTGGGCTGCGGCTCCCTCGCGAGGGAGGGCGTTGGTTGATGGTGGCCTTCGCAGAGGCGTTTGCTTTGGCTTGAAACCACTCCTTCATTTTGCAGTCTTGTCCGGCTAGATCTCGGTTTAAAATACGGGACCCAAATCGATGACGATTCTACCTCGCGATCCTTAAGGCACGGAGGTGAGGTTAAATAGGTCACGTTACATGGAGAAGAGCTACTGCTCAGCGGCTAAGCTTTTTTTCGCAGTCGTAGAGTCCGATGAGGATGTCTGGGGAGAACCTACAGTTTTTTGGAGGGCGAGGGATGTGGCACCGCACGTTTGGTTGCAATTCTTCACGCTCTCTCGTTAAGCGCTCGTTGGAAGGAGGTCTTGCGTTTGTGCTTTTCGGTGAGGCGGATCTTATAAGCGGTTTCGTCTTCCACTGTATCAGGAAATTGGATTCTGGAAGCGATTTGGGAGAGAGCGTGCCAATAGTCTGCTGCGTGGTGGTAGGCTTTGCTGCGGGCAGAGTCGAGGATATCTTCGAGTAGCTTGCGGTAGAGAAGTGTCGCAGCCAAGGGGTGCTTCGCTTCGAATTCACGAGCGTACTTCGGGAGAATTTCCCAGTAGCGTCCGCTGAGACGGTCGATGTGGCGCTGAGCGTATGCGGCGGCGCGATCTGTTTCCTTGATCTGCATGAGGAAGCTGAGGACGGTGTAGGCATTGCAGGTGCTGGATTCGGCGTAGGCGATGGCCTCGGCTCGAGCTGGGCTGGGCTTGTCTAGGGGGATGGAGGCGAGCCAAGCCTGGAGGGTTTCGGGCGACGGGGAGCTCCTGAAGGCTGCGTTGCGTATTGCGGCGACTTCCTCTTTTTTTCCGAGCCCTTGGTAGGCTTGCAGTCGGATGTCTTCGATCATTTGTACCCAACTGCCTTTGGCTTCGATTGCCTGGACGAGATCGAGAGCTTCTTGCCAGCGTTTGCTTTGGCAAAGCGTACGGGCTAGTTGGATACGGTCGTAACCGCTGAGTTCTCCCTTTTTTGTTTCTGCGAGTACTCTGCGGAACAGCTCTGGATCGCCTTTGCTCTGGGCGACGAATTCGTAATGAAACTGTTCGGAAGAGCGGAATTTCTGTTTGGGGGCGTCGAGAAAGTATTGGCGGAGGGCGTGGAGAAGCGATGCGAATTCTTCATTGGTGAGGAAATGCGCGGCTTGGCTCATGATTGGGTCACGGGCGCCGTAGTTGTTGTTTCTGATGCAATCGAGCGTTAGATCAACGACAGTGAGGCGGTCCTGAGCGTTTACAGCGGCTTGGGAGAAGAGGTCGGCGACGTTTCTGTAGGGATCGCCGATTGAACCGTCGGAATCATCTACTAGATTGAAGACCTCTTCGTCTGTATCCAGAAAATGGTAGCAGATGGCAAGAGTTAGGTCGGGGTCGAGCGGGAGGAGGTTTTGCTCGATTGACTGTACCACGGTGTCGAGCTCTTGGCCGAAGTGGGAGGCTTGGCGGTAGTCGATGTAGTCTAGGTTTGCGGTGAGCGAATCTATTCGGTTTTCGATCGTTTTGGCGACGACGGCTGCTTTGTCTCCCAGGAGTTCGATTTCAACACGTGAGGCGAGGGCTTCGTTTGTCAAGCAGGCCTCAGCGAGGAGTTCGGCGAGTCGGCTCTTGGAGAGCTTTTTGGCGAGTTGATTGGCGGTTGGCATTTTCGGATGCGTTGACAGCGCATTGAAAGGATTCGCGGGATCGAAGTTCATGTCCAATAAATCCTAGGATATCGACACTTCGAGTTCACGCGTCGATTGATTCGACTCGTTGGCTGTTTTCAAGCGGTAGACAGCGGGACGCGGTCGTAACGGCTGTTGTGGAGCCTTTCGAGAATCGGTGAAGCTCGGGGCCAAATCGGGGAGATGTATCCGAAGGGGGCACGAAGCTGTCAGGCTGGCGGATTCGGTTCGAGAGAGCGAAATCGAAGGTTTGGCGACTGGAGCCAGCTCATGTTCGCGCTTGCGAAGCAAGAAGGAGACTGAGTGCCTAATCTTGGAATGTGCACCGTTGAAATAAATCGGTGCATTTAGGCAATCTGCTCGCAATGGGAGTTTGCTTGATTCTTGGGCTACTTTATCCGTTATAGAGAGCTACGATGGCTGTTAAGAAAGCAGATAACTCAGTTTCATTGAAAACTCTTTCTAGCCGAAAGGCTAAGGAGAGGAGGGAAACTGCGTCTGCTATCAAAAGCGGAAAGCTTACACCGAAGGCTGCTCAGCTGCGAAATGCGCCGTACAGCAAGTCGAAGGTCAGGGTCGCGAAGCTTTTTGGAGCTTGATGGAAGGCGAGCCTAGGCCAGTCGAGGACTTCAACGAAGTATTCAAAGCCTTCAGGAAGTCGAGCGAGCCGATTTTGTTGGTTGGCGGTCACGCCGTGAATGTTTGGGCCCTGAGCTACTATGAACGGGCCGCGAACGAGATTGCTCCGCACGAGCCTTTGACAAGCTCGGACATGGATATCTTCGCGACGCGTAACGCCTTGTTTTGGCTCGCGAACGAGCTTGGGAGCGAGGTCCGTTTTGCCGGTCCTCGTGAAATCGTTCTAGGAGCGATGGAGATCCTAGTTGAAGGGAGACCGTTCTTGCTGGAGGGCCTCCGAAGCGTCAAGGGCGTGACGACACAGGAGCTGCAAGGGCGGGCCTCGCTAGAGGTAGGTGGATGCGAAATTCTTGTTCCCTTGCCACATGTGCTTTTGAAGGCAAAGCTGGCAAACGCCCTCGATCTCGACCAAAGCGACAGACAAGACGTGAAGCATGTCAAATTGCTGGCCATTGTGTTGCGGGAGCATCTGCTAGATTTGCTCGGTGTAGTGACCGAGGGTTCTGAACGAGGCATTTTGGCGATTATCCGCGAAGCCGTGGCTGTTGCTATGTCTAAGGAGGCAAAGCGTTTCAGCACACTTCATGCCCTGGCCTTTGAGGATTATTTGCCCTTGGCAGAGATGAGGAGCGCGACGTCTCGCATTTCATCTTTCGCCGACGTTGAGTTTCTAAAGCGGTACAAAAGTTGAATCAAAGTTCAGGAATCGTAGTAGGGATTTCGACCTCTGATTGTTTTTGAAGTCACGCATACGGTCCTCAAAACCACCTTCGTCCTGCCGCATTTTGCTGCAAGGCGGTTGCCAGCCGGTTGCCACAAAACCGATTTTCATGGCAAATCGCGTCATCTTGTCGCACTTTGCTGCCTTTTCGAGTTTGGCCTCCAACTAACTCTAGAGGCTCCGTAAGTCGTTGATAGCCATATAAAAGGCGAAGGCCCAACGCTTTAAGCATTGGGCCTTCATGGGTGCAGGGGCTGGATTTGAACCAGCGACCTTCAGGTTATGAGCCTGACGAGCTACCAGACTGCTCCACCCTGCAACTGCAGTTGTTAAACTGTAAATCTCCGCTCTGGTTGGTCGGAGGAGGCGAACAAAGGAAGATAAAATTCCTCCTGTCAATGCCTTTTCAAATCTTTCTCCAGAAATCTCCAAAATAACTCCTTGCCAAGAGGGAGGGGAGGGCTAGCTTTCTCGCTTCTCCCATTCTGGGAACCTAATAACTAACAACCAAAACTGTAACGTAAGGTCGTCTCCGGACGGTCTGCGCCCCCGCTCATCAGGGGTGTTTTAAGCATATGAATATTGAACTAACTGATCTTCTCGACGCTGGAGTACACTTCGGCCACCAAGTTAAGCGTTGGAACCCGAAGTCCAAGGGCTTCGTTTTCGACCACCGCCAAGGTATCTCCGTTATCGACCTCGCCAAGACCTACGAAGGTCTCAAGAAGGCTTACGACTTCATCGAAGACGTAGTGGCGAAGGGCGGCGAAGTCCTCCTCGTGGGCACCAAGCGTCAGGCTCAGGAAATCATCCGCGAAGCTGCTGCCAACACTGGCATGCCTTTCTGCGTGAACCGTTGGATGGGTGGCACCTTGACTAACTGGAAGACCATCACTTCCTCCATCGCCAAGTACAAGAAGTACATGGCTATGGAAGCGGACGGCTCTCTCGCTAAGCTTCCCAAGAAGGAAGGTTCCGCAATCCGTCGCGAGATGGCTCGTATGCACCGCAACTTCGAAGGCATCGTGAAGATGGAGAAGCTGCCGGCTGCTATGTTCGTAGTAGACGTAAACTACGAAGACATCGCGGTTGCCGAAGCGCGTCGCGTCAAGGTACCGGTTGCGGCGATCGTGGACACCAATTCCGATCCTTCTTCCGTCGACTACGCGATCCCAGGCAACGACGACGCTGTTAAGTCGATCCGCATCATCCTCGAGACGATTGCTGAAGCGGTCGAAGCAGGTCGCGCCAAGCGCGCCAGCCGCATGAACCAAGGCAAGGGGGGCGACGCGAACGCTGCTGCTGCCGAGTCCGTGGCTGCTGCTGAAGAGCCGGTAGCCGCTCCTGTCCAAGCGACCGAGGAGCCGGTTGCTGCACCCAAGGCTGAAGAGCCCGTTGCGGCGCCTGTGAAGGCTGAAGCTCCAGTTGCGGCCCCAAAGGCTGAGGAAGCTCCGAAGGCTGAAGAGGACGAAAAGAAGTCCGAAGGCTAAGAACGACTCTGCGAGAGGCGTTGTTTCGGCAACGCCTTTTTCGTTTCCACTCTCAACATTCTCCACTCAACACATTTCTAAAAAGCAAATGAGCGTACAAATATCCGCGAAACAAGTAGGCGAACTCCGTGCCCAGACCGGCGCCGGTCTGATGGACTGCAAGAAGGCTTTGACTGAAGCCAATGGCGACCTCGAAGCAGCAGCGACTATCCTTCGCAAGAAGGGCATCGCTTCCGCTGACAAGAAGGCAGGCCGCGCGACTTCAGAGGGTCTCATCGATTCCTACATCCACCTCGGTGGCAAGGTCGGTGTCCTCATCGAAGTGAACTGCGAAACGGACTTCGTTGCCAAGAACGACGACTTCAAGGCTTTCGTTAAGGACGTTTCCTTGCACATCGCCGCTCTCAACCCTGTTTGCGTCAGCCGCGAAGAAGTTCCTGCTGACCTGGTAGAGAAGGAGCGCGAAGTCGCTGCTTCCCAAGCGGAAGGCAAGCCAGCTGCAGCGGTTCAGAAGATCATCGAAGGCAAGCTCAACAAGTACTACTCCACTGTGTGCTTGCTCGACCAGCCTTTCGTGAAGGACGACAGCAAGTCGGTTCAGGACGTTCTCACCGAGCAGATCTCCAAGCTCGGCGAAAACATGAAGATCCGTCGCTTCGTTCGCTTCCAGATCGGCGAAGAGTAATCTTCACTGTATCCGAAATCTATTACTTTAAGCGGCTTCCCTCTGGGGAAGCCGTTTTTTTGTTTATCGCCATTTTGCGGTGAGGCGCTCGTTCGGCTTCGCTCAAGATCCATGACAAGCGACGGCCCTACTTTTTCTTTGGGGAGGTGCCGAGCTTGCGGGGGAGGACTTCATGAGAGTGGGCCCAGGCGTCCCAAGCCGCGGCCATCTCGGCGACGAGCTCGGGGTGTTGGGCGGCGAGGTCGATGCTCTCGGTGCGATCGGTACGGAGGTCGTAGAGCTCCCAGTTCTCTTCACCGATTTTGCCGAGGGCCTTCCAGTCGCCTTTGCGGACGGCCCGATCGGTGTAGTGTTCCCAGAACATCCAGTGGTGGTCATCTCTGGTTTTGCCTTGGAAGACGGGAGTGAGGCTGGAGCTGTAGAGTGGGGTGATTTTATTGCCCTTGTATTCAGTGGGGTAAGACGCGCCTGCGACTTCGAGGAAGGTGGGCATCATGTCGGTGAGGTAGCCTTTGGCCTGAGTGAGCGAGCCGGGCTGCGTTTTCAATCCATCGGGCCAGTGCACGATCAGGGGGGGGTGGCGATGCCGCCCTCGTAAAGCTTGGCCTTGTAGCGGCGGAATGGAGTGTTGGAGGCGTTGGCCCAACCGGTGCCGTAGGACGAGCCCTTGTGAAGGTTTTTGCCTCCGCCGGCGCCTCCCGCGTATGGGTCGTTCACGGCGGAGAAATGACCGCCGCCGAGGTCGGTGTAAGGCTCGGCGCAGGCTCCGTTGTCGTTGAGGAAGACGAGGAGGGTGTTGTCGAGCTGGCCGGTGCTTTGAGGGTGTTGCACGAGGCGGCCGATGTTGTAGTCCATGCGGTGAACCATGGCTGCGTAGACGGCCATGCGGTAGTCGAGCTCGGCGACTTGCTGCTCGGTGAGTTGGGTCCATGCTCGGGCGCCGTCGTCGCGTTGCGAGAGTCCCCATGAGGGGGCGACGAGGCCAGCGGCGATTTGGCGTTGCCAGCGAGAGGCGCGGAGGACGTCCCAGCCTGAGCGGTAGCGACCGGTGAACTTGGCTATGTCTTCGTCTCGGGCATGCAGCGGCCAATGCGGCGCATTGAAAGCGAGGTAGAGGAAGTAGGGATCTCCCTCTGGGGTGGAGTCGATGAACTCGAGGGCGTAGTCCGTAAAAGCGTCGGTGGTATAGTAATCGCCTGCGGGCTCGGGAAGGTGTTCGTTGTCGAGGGTGAGGCCGCGGGGATGGCGCGGCTTGTGGAAGGAGGAGGCTCCGGCCACGATGCCGTAGAAGCGGTCGAATCCGCGTTGGAGCGGCCATTTTTCTTGGCCATGGTAGCCGAGGTGCCACTTGCCGGCCATGTAGGTATGGTATCCAGCAGGCTTGAGGGCTTCGGCGATTGTGACGCAATTCTTGTTGAGGTAACGTTTGTATCCAAAACCTGCATCTTCGGGTGCCGCGACCCCTGGGTCTTCGGCGAGGATACCCATTCCTGCTTGGTGCTGGAAGAGCCCTGTCAGGAGAGCGGCGCGAGTGGGGGAGCAGCGGGCGCTGTTGTAGAATTGAGTGAATCGAAGACCGTTGTCGGCGAGCCTTTGCAAGGCCGGGGTCTCGATCTCGCCGCCGTAGGGTTGGATGTCAGACCAACCCATGTCGTCGGACATGATGAGAATGATGTTCGGCTTCTCTTCGGCAATGAGTGGGGTATGAAGGGAAATGAGGGAGAGAAAGGCGAGGATGCGGTTCATCAGATAAACGGTTTGATCGCGGCAAAAGGCCGCTTCTCAAAAGAGACTAGTGTTGAAATTGCTGTTGGCGGGCGTCGATGAGGGCTTGCAGCTCCGCTACTTTTTCTGGGTAGCTGTCAGCGAGGTTGCGTTGTTCCGAGATGTCAGTGGAAAGCTGATACAGCTCGGGAGTCGCATCGTCCTTCTTGTGGTTAGCGCCTCCTTGGGGCAGGTATTTCCAGTCGCCGACGCGTACCCCTACGACTTTTCCCCTTTGGTTGTAGAAGTGTGGGGGGCGGTTGAGTGGCGTCTCGGGGTGGTAGAGTTCGGAGGTGATGTCGATACCGTCGAATTGTTCTGGTGGGATCTCCATGCCGGCGAGCTTTGCGATGCTTGGAAGAAGGTCGATGGTGACCAAGGTATCCAAGGAATCGCTACCGGCTGGTATCTTTCCGGTTTGGCGGAAAATTGCGGGAACGCGAACGCCGCCTTCGTAGGCCGTGAATTTACCGTCTCGAAACGGCCCGGCGCTGCCTGCCTGATCGCCTTTTCCTAACCAGGGGCCATTGTCGGAAGTGAATACGACAAGTGTCTTCTCGGTGCGGCCTGAGCGATCGAGGTAGTCGAGGAGCTGCCCCACGTAGTGATCGATCTCCTCGATGGTGTCGCCGAAAAGTCCTCCCTTGCTTTGTCCAGCGAATCGCTCGCTCGCGAACAAGGGCACATGGGGCATGGAGGGCGTGATGAGTACGAAGCTCGGTTGTTCGCCGGCTTGATCGATGAAGTCGATGGCCTTCTCGAAGTAGCGTCGGGTGGTGGTGGCTTGATCGGCAGGGTACTCGACGACCTTTGTGCCACTCATGATGGGCGGGTACTCCTTGACTTCGCTTTGGCGAAGCTTTTGGCGGTCGGCATTGATTCCTCGAATGAACTGTTGGGTGGCGAGGGTCTTTTGGCGGTCAAAGCCAAGGGTGAATGTCGCGTCCTCGGCGATCTCGTGCTTTGGGTCTATCCACATGTCGTTGCTGTATGGGATTCCCCAATACGTGTCGAATCCGCGGGAGGTCGGTAGGGATTCCGGATGGTCGCCCAAGTGCCACTTGCCGAATGCAGCGGTGGTGTAACCAGCTTCCTTAAGGTAGTGAGCCATGGTTTTGGCTGTTTTCGGCATGCCGGGGGAGTCGGGGAAGTAGACGCCGCCGACGCCATTGCGATCGGGATACTGTCCGGTAAGCAATGCCGCTCGGGAAGCGCTGCAGACCGAGGAGGCAACGTAGAAGTTGGTGGCTCGCAATCCTTCGGCGGCCATGCGATCGAGATTGGGCGTGCGTATGTTGGGCGCCCCGTTGGAAGCGAAGTCGCCGTAGCCCATGTCGTCCACGAAGATGATGACGATGCTCGGTGGCGTCGCGCTCGAAGCTGAAAGGGCGGTGAAAAGGGCGAGGGTTAGGAAAAGGTGTTTCATTCTTTGCTTTTGGGGTAGTTGAGGGGAGCGGTGACGCTGTTGGGAGAATCGCGACCCTTTCGACGAGCTCAAGGTCGTCGACAAGGTCGCTCCTACTTACCATTTGGTGACGTCGACGCCCATTTCGGCGAATTGGGCGGCGGCGGTGAGGAAGTGGGCGGTGATCCAGTAGACGTTCCAGCTTTCGATATAGTCGCCGCGTACGCCGTGCAAATGTTCAGCGTTGTAGTGCTGGGCGTAGGTTGTTTGGTGCAGCTGTTCGCCAGCCGAGCCCCAAGGGTCGGTCAGCTGTCCGCAGGGCACGGTGAGGAGCTTGGCGGACTTCTTGTAGGTATCGCGCCCGGTCAGTTCGCCCAGTTTCCAGAAGGCTGGGGCGCAAAGCACGCCGTAGACGTCGAGGTGCATGTTCTGCACGGAGACGGAGGTCCATCCGCGTGACCTGAAGGCGTGGTCCGCGAGACGTCCGGGTGGCATGGGAACATCCCAAACGTACATATAGCTCAGCACGACGTCACCGGCATGTTCCGCTGTGGTCAGATACTTTTTGTCGCCAGAAATCTCGTACAAGGTGAGGAAACCTTGGAGGGCTGCCCAGGCTCCTTCCTTGTCCTCGCAGCGCGCGTCGAGGGTGCCGCCCCAGTAAGGCTCCTCCATGCTGAGATGGCGTTTACGGTAGTGGTCGGCGGCCTTGCGCGCCGCCTTGAGAAAGCGTTTATTGCCGAGCAGCTCGGCTCCTTGGGCGAGTGGCGCGATGAGGAAGCCTTCGTTGGTGGAGACGGGGCGCCAATCTTTTTGCAGGATGCGGTCCGCGTGGAGCTGGCAGGCTTGGAGGAGGAAGCTTTCCCATTTCGCAGTGTCGTAGCCTCCCTGGGCCCTCGCGGCCCGCAGGGCATTGAACATATTGTTCATGGTTTGGCCTTGGGAGAGCGGGTTGCGGCGGTCCAGCCATTGGTGATCGCCGTAGTGGTAGCGGATGGAAAAACCGTCCTCGGTGAAGGGAGAGGTCGTGATAAAATCCATCGCTTTTTGGGCAATTTCCTTAGCGTTCGTGGTCTGGAAGGTTTCTCCCAATAGGATGAAAGGATAGGCGACTGCCTCGGATTGGCCGGCCCAGCCGAGGTCGATCCAGGGGCGCGTGGGGCCGGGAAAGGCATGTATGCCGGCGAATTGATCGTCCTCCCGCCATCGGCTCGCGGAATCTCGCATTTTTAGATCGAGTATCTCTTTGTAGGGCGTGTATCCGTCGGTGGAATACGCGTTGAACAAGGCAAGGGAGGCGTGGACCAGCTTGCTTAGGCCAAAGCCGCGTTGGCAGCTTTCTGCGGGTTGAAGGAAAACGGTTTTGTCGACGATGTCTCCGGGCTGCAGGACGCAGTAGGCGTCCGGGTAGTCGATAAAGCGTTTTTGCTCCCCTTTGATGATACCGGATTTCCCATTGGACGCGACGGGTCCTGAGAGGGCGGCGAACTCGACTCGATTGTCGGAGATCCGCTCGAACCCGAGTGACCACCATTGGTCGTTGACGACGCCTTGGGCGATTGGGCTGGGCAGGCTGTGCAGGGCGAGGGCGACTGTTTTTCCGTCGGAGGTCTTACCCTCTGCTCCGCTCAATGGCATGGGGAAGCGGTGTTCCTCGTAGTAGCCCCGATCGCCCGGTGATTCTCCGATGACTGGGATGCGAGTCGGGTCGATGGCTTGGCCGGCGGGATTATCGTAGTAGCTGATGCCCGGCAAGATCGGTCGCGATGCTGTGAGTGAAGATTGGATACGGACGGAGAGGGTTGTCGTCTCCAAAGGCTTCTCGCCCGTCCAGGTCCAGCGGCGCCGGAGTTCCAGCAGTCCGTCGTCCCGTTGGCGTTCAGAGTCGCGCAACTCCAGCCGTCCGCTGGGAAAGTCGATGTGACCGTAGTGAATGGTCCATTCTCCAAGGTTTTCGCTTCGTTCGGGCGAAGCGTGAGACCATTGCTCGGGCCAGTTGTTTTGCCAGGTGGAGGCGACGGACCAGCGGCCTTCTGGCGGGAATTGGAAATCGGCTGCAGAAAGGTGAGTCGCTGCGGCCAGCAGGAAGATCGGGAGGTGGCGGAGTGGCATTTTGTAAATGGAACGGGCGGATTCGCGACCAAGGTCGCTCCTACTTTTTGGGGCGTTGGGCTTTGGCTTCGGGAAGAGCGGCGAGGTAGGCCTTTAGTTCGGTCATGAGCTCGGGGCGTTGGTTGGCGATGTTCTTGGTTTCGAGGGGATCGAGTTCGTAGTCGTAAAGTTCATACTCAGCGGTGTCGCTGGGAGCTCCGGGCTCCTTCCATTCGACGATGCGGTAGCGTGCGGTACGCAGGGCGCGGCCGATTAAGGGCTTGTCTTTGGGGCCACGGGGGTAGGAGTGGTAGGCGTAGGGTTTGCTTGGCTGGGAAGGGTCGCGCAGCGTGGGGACGAGGCTGTGGCCGTCGAAGGGTTGGGGAACGACGGCGGCGGGCGGCGGAAGGTTCGCCAGCTCGGCGAGGGTAGGGAAAACGTCGACGGTCTCGGCCAGCGCCTTGGTGCGCGTTCCGGGGGTGGTGACGCCGGGAGCAATGAAGTAGAGGGGGATGCGGTTCGCTTGCTCGTAGTTGGAGTGCTTGGTCCATGAGCCATGGTCGCCTAAGTGAAATCCGTGGTCTGACCAAAGCGCGACGATAGTGTTTTCTGAGAGGCCAAGCCGATCTAGCTCGTCGATGACGCGACCGACTTGGGCGTCCATGTAGCTCGTCGCGGCGTAGTATCCATGAATCAAGGACCGTTGAAGCTCTTCATCCAGCGGGGAGGGATCGTTTTCCGGGACAGGGGTATATTGGGCGAGTTCGCCGTAGCGCTTGTGAGCGTAGCTGGGAGCGCCCACCGGGCGTTCTCGGTATGCGGCGAGCGGAATCTTCTCCCGATCGTAGAGATCCCAATATTTTGAAGGCGCGTTGAAGGGCATGTGCGGCTTGGTGAAGCCGAGGGCGAGAAAGAAGGGCTGGTCGCCTTGGGAATAGGCGTTCAATCGTTCGATGCCGATGTCGGCGATGCGTCCGTCGGAATAGGCGCTGTCATCGACGTCGGCCTTTTCCCAAGCGGCTCCGCGAGGGAGTTCGCGGTTGGGCGCTCCGGTTTTGGCGTTGGTGAAGTAGGCCTCCTCGCGCGTGAGCTGCCCTCCGGTGCTCTCCTCGAGCACGTAGTCGACGACGGGTTCGAAGTGGTAGGGCTCTGTCCAGGAAGCAGCGTCGTCGGTGTTGCCGTGGCCTACGTGGTAGACTTTGCCGACTGCGGCGGTGCGATAGCCGTGTTGGCCGAAATACTGCGGCAGGGTGAGGGCGTCAGGGTAGGCTTGGCGGAAATTCAGGCCAAGGGTGTAGAGGCCGGTAGAGCTGGAACGAGCTCCGAGCATGAGGTTGTTGCGGGAAGGAGCGCAGACGGCCTGGTTGCAGTAGGCGAGGTCAAAGCTGATTCCGCGCGCGGCGAGGCGGTCGAGGTTGGGAGTTACCGCGACGGGGTCGGAGTAGGCTCCGATCGCGGGCTTGAGGTCGTCCACGAGAATGAGGAGGACATTGGGGCGGTTTTCCGCAGCAATTGCGATGACTGCCCAGCAGCTTAAGAAAATGAAAGTAAGTAGGCTGCGTCTGCTTGCAGCTAGGAGAGCACTACGGTGCGGCATAGAACTAAGTTCCTTTCAATTAGTAGTTTGCTGGGGGATAGTGGCAATGGTTTGCCGTGAGGAACGCTCAATGGGGGAGACGAATACGCTTTCCAATAGGTCGGGAAATTCCGTCCCTTGCGAGAAAAATGCTACCAAATTGAAATAAAAAACAAAAAGACTTGCAAAAATAGTAGTCATAAAAAGGAATGCTTACGTTGTTAAGGCATCGCGCTTCTACTACTGCGCCATGTCGTGCCTCATTCTTCACCCCCCATCTTTCAACTAACTCCACATCCCTCCGCCTGTTCGGGGGCATCGTATTATGTCATTCAAGGTAGTATTCATTGGAGCCGGCAGCATCGGTTTCACTCGCAAGCTAGTGCAGGACCTCTTGGGCGTGCCCGAGTTTCGCGACATCGAGATCGCGTTTACGGACATCAACCCGGAGAATTTGGACATGGTCACGCAGCTGTGTCAGCGGGACATCGACCACAACGGGCTGGACATCAAAATCCAAAGCACGCTGGATCGCCGCGAGGCTCTCAAAAATGCCCGCTACGTGTTGACGGTCGTCCGGGTGGGCGGCTTGGACGCCTTCCAGCACGACGTCGACATACCGATGAAGTACGGCGTCGACCAATGCGTGGGCGATACGCTCTGCGCCGGCGGCTTGCTTTACGCGCAACGCGGCATCCCGGTGATGCTCGATATTTGCCAGGACTTGCTGGAGGTAGGGGAGCCGGGCGCGATGATCTTCAATTACGCCAACCCGATGGCCATGATGACCTGGGCGGCCAACACCTATGGTGGCGTGCAGACGATAGGCCTTTGCCACGGCGTGCAGAACGGTCACAAGCTGATGGCAGAAGCTCTCGCCCTGCCGCAGGAGGAAATTGATATCATTTGCGCGGGCATCAACCACCAGACTTGGTATTTGGAAATCAAGCACAAGGGGCAGGACATCCGTGGCGAGCTTTTGTCGGCCCTGGAAAAGCATCCCACGATTTCTCAAGAGGAAAAAGTGCGTATTGATGTGCTGAAGCGCTTTGGCTATTTCTCTACCGAGTCGAACGGACACCTTAGCGAGTACCTTCCCTGGTACCGCAAGCGGGCGGACCAGCTGAACGACTGGATCTCTCTCGATAAGTGGATACACGGCGAATCGGGTGGTTACCTGCGCGTTTGCACGGAAGGCCGTAGCTGGTTCCAGACGGATTTCCCGCATTGGATGTCAGAGCCGCCAGCTAACTACGGTCCAGAGCGTCGCGGCATTGAGCACGGTTCTTACATTATCGAAGGCCTCGAGACGGGGCGGGTCTACCGCGGTCACTTCAACGTGCCGAACAACGGCGTCATTTCCAATCTCGCCGACGATGCGATCATCGAGGCTCCGGGATACGTGGACCGAAACGGTATCTCCATGCCGACGGTGGGGGACTTGCCGCTCGGTTGCGCAGCGATTTGCGAGCAAAGCGTAAACGTGCAGCGTCTCGGAGTTTTGGCTGCGGTGAATGGTGACTACGACTTGCTGCGCCAAGCGATGCTACTCGACCCCTTGGTGGGCGCGGTTTGCACTCCACCGGAAGCGTGGCAGATGACGGACGAGATGATCGTAGCCCTCGAACAATGGCTGCCGCAGTACAGGAGCGCGATTGCGGGCGCCAAGGAGCGTCTCAGCAGAACGGATACGCTCATTCCGACCAAGGAAGGGTACAAGGGGGCGGCTCGTTTGAAGACGCGCTCGGTAGAGGAGCTTGCGGAGGATAAGGACTCCATCCGCGCCCTCGCGTCCAAGCACGACAAGGGTTGAGCACTTTCATAGGGTAAACTTTTCCGTTAGGTAGTTTGTCTAGGTTTAGCAGGGCGTCTTAGGGTGGCGCCCTGCTTTTTTGTAGGCGTAAGTTGCGGGAAAGTGGGAAGTGCCCTTGCGGCACGATCGATTCTGCCCAATCGCGGCACAAGGCCGCTTCCCACAGCCGGATTGAATACATCGTCAGCTAGGTTTCCACTGGCTTTGCTGATGAACCTTTTTTTGGAGGGCATCTGAAAAGCGGACCGGGTGGAACCGGTCCCTCCAGTGCTGGAAAAAAGACGCCTTCCTTGCGGAAGGCGCCTCTCCTTGTATACCGAACAACTCGGGCCCAATACCAAAGGCCCAGGTCGTTCTTATGGGGTGTGCACTAAGAAAAGTGGGTTGGTCTGTAGGCTGATTTCAGGAAGGTCTTAGTTGAGCTCCTCGATGGTGATGTTGCGGTAGTAGAGTTCTGCTCCCTCGGCTTGCAGGAGGATGGGGCCGCTGGTGAGGGGAACCCATTCTTGCTTCGTTTCGTCGAAGCGCTTCATATCCTTGGCTTCGTTGACGAGGGATCCGTTGACGAAGAATTTGGCGTGGTCGCCGTTGACTTCGAGGACCACTTCGTTCCAGCCGTGAACTTCCCAGCAGTAGCTGCGGTGAAAGCGAGCGAAGCGGGGCTTGAGGCCGCCTCGGGTGACCTCGGTGCCTTTGGGAGAATAGTTGCGAATGACGTTTTGCACGGTGGAGGTGGCTTGGGACCCAATGACCCAGAGATCGCCGGTGTCGCCTTCTTGGATCTGGCATTCGACGGAGTCGGGCCACATTTTGACCTCGCCGTGGAGGTGGAAGCAGATGCCAGCGTCGCGTACGAAGTCGTGGCGGGGGATGAATTTCTTTTCTCCCCACTTGTACTCGAGAGATAGCCGGTAGCGGCTGTATTCGTTTTCCGTGACAAGACCGGCGTAGGGTTGTTCGGAATTGTGAGCTTGGGTGGGGTAGACGTGGATGACGCCGTCTTGGTGGGAGAAGATTTCTTGCTGTTCGACGCGTCCTTGGTCGCCGATGGCGACGTACCATCCGTCGGGAATATCGCCTGCGGTGACGCTTGGTTTGAAGCTGCCGGCGAGGGCGAGGCGATCGCCTTGGTCATCGAGCTTGAAGAGGCGGGCTCGCTCTTGTTGACCTCCGTTTGGTTGGTGAAGGGCGATGACCAATTGGCCTTCGAAGGTTTTGAAAATCATGCCGTGGCCGCCGTCTTTAGCGAATAGCGGTTTCTCGATTTGGGTCCAGGGGCCAGCAAGCTTGCCGGTGTCGGAGCGGGCTTGGATGAGAGCGTAGCCTTCCGGACCAAAGGTGGACCAAATCATGATGAGTTCGCCAGCCTTGGTGCGGTAGATGAAGTTTCCGTCGGTGACGTAGCCGTGGTACTTGTGGCCGAGCTCTTTCATGCTTTTTGCCCAAGGCACGGACTTGGCTGTGAAAAGGGTCTTTGGCTCGCCGGCGAGTTCGCTCAGGTCATCGGTCAGAGGCGCGTAGTCGATGGTGCCGTCTTCGGTTTCGGCCCATTCGTGGCAATAGATTAAGTAGGGCGTGCCGTCTTCGACCCAAAGGGAACCGTCGAGGCACATTTGCTCGGGGGGCGTTTGGGAGTCCGCGGAAATGGGTTCGAAGGGGCCAAGCGGTCCGTTTTCCGAGCGGAGAATTTGAGTGCCGCGTTTCCACTGGGGAGGACCGCCTGGCTCGGCGGGACGCAGCGTGTCGTGACTGGTGAAGGTAACGAACAAGTAGTAGTTTCCTTGATACTTGTGAACCTCGGGGGCCCAGATCATTTGGCGCCCCCAAAAATCGTCGGGAAGCGTCAGCACGCTGTATGGTTGGGACCAGTTGACGAGGTCCTTGCTGACGTAGGCTTCCACGCCTTGGTTGCTCTCGTCCTTTCGGGTGAGGCGGTTCGCTTTTTGAGCGTAGAGGTAGTAAAGGCCAGTGTCCTCGTCGGCTACGATGAAAGAGTCGCGCACGCGAATGTCTTCCAGCTTCAAGGCCTCGGCAGTGGCTAATTGAACGAAAAGCGAAACGATTACGAGTAGTAGGGGGGATCTCATTCGAGAGTGATTAGGTAGCATTGTTTTTAACCAAAGATTGCATGGATGGGCACAGATAGATGAGCTTGTGGAGTGGCCATTTGTAGTAGGACCGCTAGCTCTTTTGGATGTCGGATTTGGATACCCAGGGAGGCGTTTTGGCGTCGCCGGCGGTAAAGCGTTCGTAGAAGTTTTGGTAGCGTGGGTCGGCGTATGGGTAGTGATCGAATACGCTTCCATCGGCGATGATACGTGGGTCTTCTTCTGCACGGAGCGTATCCAACAGTTTAGCACGCAGCTGGCTTTTCAATGATTTGTGGTCCGAATCGCTGGCGAGATTGTGCAAACAGTTGCGGTCGCTGGGAAGGTGGTAGAGTTCCTCGCCCGCTCGTTTGCCGAAAGAGAGCTCCCAGTAGCGGTGGCGTTCCTTGGTGTTGCGGCCCTCTAGGATGACAGTCTTGGTGGGGCTGGTATCGCAGTTTGGGTATCCGGTTTCTGGATTTCCGGCAGGCCAGCGGTCAGGCTCGAAGTTGATGACGTAGAGAAAGTCGTCGCGCACGATGCCGCGAATGGGATAGCCGACATCGTTGGGGCGGCCGATGTCGTGTCGCTCTTTGCCGATGAGCACGAAGTCGCGCTGTTGATGAGAGGGCGCGTTTTCGAAAACGGGGCGCAGGGATCTACCGGTGAGGCTGTGCATGCCAGTGGTTTCCGGGGCGATGCCGGCGTAGTCGAGGAAGGTGGGAGCGAAGTCGATGAAGCTGAGATAGCTTTCTACTTCGCGAGCGGGATTGGCGATGCCTTGAGGCCAGCTGATGGCGAGCGGGAGGCGATTGGAAAAGTCGTAGGCTTGCCCTTTAATGCGGGGAAAGGGCATGCCGTTGTCGGCGGTGACGACGACGATGGTATTCTCCAGCTCACCGATTTGCTCGAGCTTGGCTAGCATCTTGGCGAGGTGGCTATCGAAGTACTCTAGGGCGAAGGCGTGGTCGACCATGTCGTGGCGGACACGTTCGTCGTCCGGCCAGAAAGGCGGAACGGTATCGATGTCTTCGATACGCTTGTTCCCGATGTTGCTGCCGGATTGGTATTCGTAGGGGCGATGTGGTTCGTTGCCGCCGTACCAGAAGAAGAAAGGTTGCCCGGGATCGCGGTCGTCGAGGAAGTCCTCGAAGTTTGCAGCGTAGTCACAGGGGGAGATGCAAGAGGTGGGCGGAGCGAGGGTTTTACTTTGGTAAGCGGGGCAGATGACGTCGCGTGGGGAGGCGTCTTCCTTGAGGGCTTCCCCGGGGGCCCAACCTTTGCCGGTGTAGCCGACGTGGTATCCACTTTCAGATAGGGTATCGGTGACGGATTTGAACTTGGCTGGGAAGTTGCACCAGTGGTTGGCGGCCGCTTCGAGTTGCCAAGAGTTGCGTCCGGTGAGAATGGCGGCGCGCGAGGGAGCGCATTTGGCGTTAGGGGTGTAGGCCTTGTGGAAAAGGAGTCCGGAGCGGGCTACGGCGTCGAAGGCAGGCGTTTTCATCCAATCGCAACCGTAGGCAGACGCGAACGGGTAGGAGGCGTCGTCGGCAAGAGCGAAAAGGATGTTGGGTTGGGATTTTTTAACCACAGATAACGCAGATTTTCACAGGTGATGTGGGCTTGTTTTCGGCGTTGGTCGAAACCATTGGGTGAGGGTCGATTCGGTTGTGTCGGGCGATTAGGGGAGGACTTTGGGAATGAAGGGGGCTCCTGCAGTGTTATCGCGTGACAAGCACGCTCCCAGGATCCTGCATTGTTATCGCGGCGCAAGGCCGCTTCCTACGGGGAGAGTTCGTTGCGGTAGTAGCTGGCGTTACGGGCGGCTACTTGGTTGAGCTGTTGGTCGAGCTTTTGGAGCTGCTTTTTGTATTGGGGGTCGGATACGAGGTTGGTGTATTCGTAGGGGTCGGCTAGCATGTCGTAGAGTTCTTGGGAGCCGTCGCGGTAGCGGGTGTAGCGCCAGCCTTGGGTGCGTAGGGTGAGGTTACCTTCAGTGTTGGTCATCAGCACGTCTTCGGGGAATTCCGCGTTTGGGTTTTCGAGCAGCGGGGTCATGTCGTAGCCGTGCACGTGTTCGGGAATGGGAAGACCGGCGAGGCTGGCGAGAGTGGGGTAAAGGTATTGCAGGCTGACCATACGGTCGCATTCGGCCCCCTGGATAGAGGCGGGACGGCGTGGGTCGCGCATGATGAGGGTGGTGTGGTTGGCTCCTTCCCATAGGGCGTGCTTGCGGTAGCGGCGCTTGTCGCCGAGCTGCCAGCCGTGGTCGCCAAAGAGCATGACAACTGTATTGTTTTTTCGACTACTTGTTTCGACGGCATCGATAAGCTGTCCAAGGCAGTGGTCGGCGTAGGCGGTGGCGGCGAGGTAGGCTTGCACGGCCCGACGCCAACCTTCGATGGAATCTCCGTTGCGTGCGCCCGCCGCTAAAGTGAGGTCGAAGTCCTCGTTAATGAAGAGCTTGCGGACCGACTCGGGAATGTCGGCGATGTCTTGGTCGACCCAATCGACAAGGGAAGCGTCGATGCCTGTCATTTCTTGGGTGGGGAAGCGATCGTAGAATTCAGGAGGGGCGTCCCAGGGCATGTGGGGAGCGAAGAGGCCTACTGCGAGAAGGAAGGGGGCGTCGTCTGGAAGGCTGACGTGGTGTTCGGCGCCGTGCAGGTCGGTGATTTCGGCTCGTCCGGCGAGATAGAGTTCGGTCGCGAACTGTGCGTTGAGAAAGTCCCAGCTGCGCTCGGTTGGGGTGTTGCTAGATCCGAAGGTGAAGTATCCGTTTTCTGGACTGTAGGGGGAGATGCTGCACTTGGCGCGGTTGGGACCACCCATGCCCATGCGGCGCTCGATCCAGGTGTCCCAGGAGTAGGCCATGTCGGGCCAGTCGTGGGTCTCGCCGTTTTTGGTTTCGACGCTGGGTTTGTGGAAGATCTTGCCGAGGCCGATGGTCTGGTAGCCGTTTTGGCGAAGGTATTGGGGGAGGGTTACGATGCCGTCGAAGGCAGCGAAATGGCGGAAGTGGCGGCTATGCTCGGTGTATCCAGAGATATGAGGCGGCAAGCCAGTGAGGGCAGCGGTGCGGCATGGACCGCAGAGGGGTTGCGGGGAAAAGGCGTAGCTGAAGGTGGTGCTTTGGTCGGCGAGGCGGGCGATGTTGGGAGCGATACGGTCGATGACTTTTGCTCGTTGCTCCGTATCCGGATAGATCTTACGCAGGAAGTTGCCCGGCTGGTCGGCGAGGATTGCGTTGTAGTGGTTGAGGTCGTCCACCGCGATCATGAGGAAGTTTGGCTTCGACGGGCTCAACACAGGTGGTCTCTCTCCGGTTCCTCCGAAGAGAGAACAAACGAAGAGTGATGAGTGAAGAGTGAAAAGTGAAATTAAATTTTGGATACGAGACATCGTTAGGTGGGGCCTGTTATCTTTTTTTGACCACAGATCACAGGTATTTTTTGGGATCTAGTGATTAGGATGTTGGATAATGGTTACGTATAGGGGACTACCGAGTGAAACGACACTGCGGAACCGCACATGACCGCTACCTTGGGGTTAGCTTCCGGTGGCGGCTGCAGCGGCTTGTTTCTTGCGTTCGTTGTAACGGGGGTCGGGGATGCCGAGGACGAGAAAGAGGCTGATGACGGCGAAAACGGCGGAGATGGGCCAGATGTAGCGGTAGTCGTTGCCGAGCAGGCTGATGATGGCACCTCCCATGACCAGAGCGGACATACGGCCGAGGGCGTAGCAGATATTGAGCACGCCGCTGAGCTGACCAATAATGTCGCGGGGAAGGAACTCGGTGTAGAAGGCCTTGTAGGTGACTTGGAAGGTGACGGCTCCGAAGGCGAATACGACCGCTGTTATGGAGAGGGTGAGCGGACCATCGGTGAAAAAGCCAACGATGCAGCCCACTGTCATGACGGCGTAGCCGATGGCGAGGGCGACTGGCTTTGGACAGAAGCGCTCGACGGCCCAACCGATGGCGAAAGCGCTGGCGAGGGAAACGAGGGAGAAGTAGCTCCATGCTTTGCCGTAGTCGGCTCGTTCCATGAGCAGCGTCTTCACGGCGAACATGGAGGAGAATCCCTGCACGCAATTGAGGGCGAAGGCTCCGGTGAGTACCATGATGAGGTAGCGGCGGAGGGTCTTGTCGGCGAAGGCGTCCGAGAAATAGCGTTTGATGGTGAGTTTTGGGCGATTCGTCTTAACGGGCGGTTTTTCCAAGCGACCGATGTAGACGGCGACTGCGGCGACCATGATGACTTGGGCGGCGGCAGCGATATAGTAGGGGAGCTTTTCGCCGAAGAAGTTCGGACCGCCATCGAGCGCGTAGCGCATGAAGAAGAAGCCGGCGATCTGGGCGAAGGTGTTCATGCTGCCGACCATGCGGGTACGCATATCCGGAGGAACGAGGTCGGCGAGCAGCGGGTGGTCGGAACCCCAGAGGATGTCCTGAACAAGTTGATACACCACGATCAGGGAAATGAGGAGAATGAGGTTGTAGGTGGCGCTGGTCGAAAGCTCCAAGGCTCGGGCCGCGTCTGAGCCGAAAAGCTCGGCGCACCAAGCGATGACTTCTGGCGTATTGGGTACCAAGAGAAGGCAGAATGCCACGATAGGAGCCCCGACGATGAGGAAGAAGGCGCGGCGTCCGACAGGGGTCCAAATGCGGTCGCCAATGATACCGATGATGGGATTGGCCACGAAGCCGAAAGCAGGGTTGATAGCCACCAGCAAGCCGATGATGAAGGCGTCTTCGGTGAAGCGGCCAATGGTCAGCGGCAAGACCGCGTTCGATACGAACTCCGTCAGCACGAGGCCGGTCCAGAGCGAAGAAAACGCCAGGAAAAGCGGCAGTGTGGCGCGACTGTAGAGAGAAGGCGAGTTGCTGGAACTGTCAGGCACGGGTGGTTTTGGGGGGGAGTAAACTATTGATTCTACGCTTAAAAATAAAAAAGGCTTTCAAAAACGTAGGTTAAAACGGGGTTGGGCTTCCATAAGTTGAAGCTTGACGCTTGCTGGTCAAGCCTTAGATCGAAAATTGAACCAAACGTTAAGTTCGTTCTCTCAGCCCCTTTTTGTTCCCCCTCCCTCTATGTATATCGATCTGACTGTCGTTGTCGTCTACCTCGTCATCGTGACCTTGTTTGGCCTTTGGGTCGGTCGCAATTCGGGCAAGGACAAGGCGTCCTACTTCTTGGGCGGCAAGTCTTTCGGCTGGGTGTTGATCGGGTTTTCGCTTTTCGCGACCAACATCTCGATCGGACCTTTCGTGGGTGGAACCGGTCTGGCGGGGAAGGCGGGTCTGGCCCAGATCAATCCGGAGCTGCTGGGCGGCTTGATGCTGACGGTGTCGGCTTTGATTTTCATCCCGCTGTTCATTCGCAGCAACATCTACACGATTCCGCAGTTCCTGGAGCTCCGCTTCAATTCCGCCTCCAAGCTGCTCTTCGGCGGGCTCTTCGCCTGCCAGTTCGTGTTCTCCATGCCTCTAGCCATGTACACTGGCTCGATCGCGATCTTGGAGCTGTTCCAGTTCCCGGTGAATCCGGAGAATATTCGCATCGTGTCCCTGCTGATCGTTTTGACGGTGGGGTCCTACTCGGTATTCGGGGGGCTGAAGGCGGTGGTGGTGACCGACTTCGTGCAGGTCTTGATAATGGTGGTCGGTGGGCTAGCGGTTTTTGGGGTGGGCCTTTACAAGATTGGCGGGTTCAGCGGGCTCTACGAAGCGGCGGGGGCGGACCAGTTCGAGCTGCTGCGTCCCAGCGACGATCCTTACTTTCCCTGGACGGCGGTGATTCCGGGGCAGATGCTGCACTCTGCCTTCTTCGCCTTTTGCAGTATCCAGATTCTGCAACGCGCTTTGGGCGCCAAGGACGTGAACGCCGCCCAATCCGGTTTGTTGCTCGGCGGCTTTTTGAAGATCCTCGGCATCTTCCTTTTCACCCTGCCGGGAATCATCGGAGCCCAGCTCTTTCCGGAGGTCGCTCCCGATAGCCTCTACGCTACGATGATCCGCGAGTTCCTGCCGGTGGGCATTTCCGGCTTGGTCCTGGCAGGAATGCTGGCGGCTCTGATGTCGAGCCAGGACTCTGGGATCAATGCCATGTCGGCGGTGGTTGCCCTGGACGTTTGGCCCGTTTTCCGCAAGCAAGCCAGCGAGCGGGAGGCCATCATGGTGGGCAAGCTGTTCGCGGGCGGCACCTTGATTTGGGGCATCTTGGCGGCTCCCTTCTTCGCGGAGTTTCCGGAGGGGATCTACAACATGATTCTCAAGATAGCGGGCTACATGATCTTGCCGACAGGCGTTTGTTATCTGGTCGGCCGATTCGTCAAGCGAGTGAACGGGGCAGGGGCGGTCGCAACCTTGGCCGTCGGTCTGGTGCTCAATATTTACTACGTGGCCTCCAGCACTATTCCCAGCCTGCGTTGGCTATTGCCTGACTGGGTCGCGAACCTGCACTTCTACGAGCTCTACCCCTTCCTCGTTGTCTTGCTGGTGGCCATCTTGGTGGGCGTCAGCCTGCTCACGGCGCCGCCTCCGCCGGAAAAGTTGGCCTGCCTGCAAACTCCGCCCAAGCCCGTCGACCTCGGGCCTGCTGGCCCTTGGTATCGCCGCTTCCACTTCTGGTGGGTGGTTTACATCGTGGCCATCGTAGGCCTTTATCTCGCTTTTTAAGCTCTCCTCTCGTTTTTGAAAGTTGCTTTTTTGGAAGTGAACGGTCGTTTTAGAAGGATCCTAGAATTGTCCGTCGCAGCCAGAGCGGCTGCCCCATCCCTATAACCCTATGTCTCACATTGCATTAGGACGTGGCCTGAAGGTCCTCCATTATCTTGTTCAGCACGGAAGCGCCCGTTTTAAGGATCTTTCCGTTTTGCTCGATCCCGTTTCGCCCGCTTCGCAGATGCGCCTGCTGCAGACGCTCATAAACTTGGGCGAGATCGAAAAGGTCGACAACCAGTACCGGCTCTCCAGCAACAGCTTCTTTGGCGTTGCCTCATCGAACGATCCCTTCGCCATCAAGGCGGAAGAGGACGCGAAGGTGACGGAGATCATTCGCAGCCTTGCCCGCAACACCTCCTACTCGGCGGGGCTCTTTGGCTGGGTGACCCCTGGCACCATGGTGATTCTCAACACCTATTCTCCTATCGGGAGCGAGCGCCGCTACCGTCCGGCGGGGCAGGAGTGGCCGTTGGTGCCGTTCCACGACTTCTCGCAGTTGTTTCTCGCCTACACGCCGGAGTACTACCAGGAGGACGCTTTCTTCCGTTGGAACCTGTACTTGAACGATGAGTACAAGATCAAGGATTTCGATGCCTTCCTCACCAGCATGAACAGCATACGAGAGAAGGGGTACCGCCTGTCCGAGGAGATCAAGCGCACCTACGGCTCCTTCGTGATGCCCGTGTTCGTGCACGAGGAGAGCATGCCGCGTTTCGCCCTCGGGGTGCTGGTGCATGACAATCCATCCGACGAAAACTTGGAAAAGGTGCGCGAGCTCGTTGCCCAAGGCGTCAAGGACGTGGCTGCGATCTTGAAGGACAATATCACTCCCAAGCAGCTGGAGATGGATGCCGCCCGCTTGCGCAAGGTCGTTCGCTACAACGACCCGACCGAGTCGGAAGACTAGGGTGCAGCATGCCGCTCGGGTTCGCGGCAGGAATTTTCAGGAGACGCTCCATTGGGGGCGTCTCTTTTTTGCAGGGTAAGCGCACTTGTGCGTAGGGCTGCCGCTTGCGGCACGCCGCGATGGAGGAGAAGGAATAAACGGGGCACAGCGGCGTGGCGCGAGCGCCAGCCCTACGTCTGCAGGGTCTGCTCTCAGCGAATCGCTCTCATGGTAATGGTACTATACCTTGCGTCGAAGGCCACAGCTTCTGTCTTCGGTTCTTTAACGATAGGTCTCGGTGACCGAACGCTTTCAAAAAGGTTAGCAATTTCGATATAGTTTCATTTCTAGCTTGCGAAGTAAATGTACTTTCGGCATCGAAAGTTAATACGCAATGTCATTCCAAAACCAAGCGTTCACGTGATGGAAGCAGGGATGGCGTGGCGTTTATGCAGTTCGCCTCTCGCTTGCTAGGACCCCCCGCCGTTGCGAGGGAGAGGCGGTCAAATTTCGCTCCCCGTTTACCTATGAGTCAATTTCATCCGATTCCTCCCTCTGGTTGGAACAGCTTTGATAGTTTTGGTGGCTACCTCCACGAGGAAGCCGCTTTCGCCCAGCTGGAAGCTTTTGCAAAAACGCTCGTGCCGCACGGTTACGATACCTTCGTGGTCGATATTGGCTGGTATGCGGAATACGAATTCAAGGAGGGTACGAACCTTCCGTCTCCCAAGCAGAAGCACGCCGCCGACATTCGTCTTGACGAGAATGGCCTGCCGCTGCCGTCGAAGTGCTATTTCCCGAACGGCCTGCAGCAGCTCATCGACGCGACTCACGAGAAGGGCTTGAAGTTCGGCATTCACATGATGCGCGGAGTGCCCCGCAAGGCGGTCGAACTGAAACTGCCGGTCAAGGGGACCAAGGTCACGGCCGCGGATATCGCCAACACCTCCTCTACATGTTCGTGGTGCCATTACAACTACGGCATCGACATGAAGAAGGAGGGCGCTCAGGCCTACTACGACTCCGTCGTTAAGATGCTGGCGGACTGGGGCGTGGACTTCATAAAGTACGACGATATCACGGGCTACGCGGACGAAGTGGACGCTGTATCGATCGCCATCGAGCGATCCGGGCGTCCTATCACTTTGAGCCTTTCCCATGGAGGGGAGGCCGTTTCCGAGTCGGTCGCATCCTACCGCAGAGCGGATCTAGTGCGTATCACCAAAGACATCTGGGACGACAAGGAGTCGATCCGCCGGTCCTTCAACGCTTGGGCGTACTGGAGCAAGTTTGCGGAACCCGGCTTCTGGATCGACTTGGACATGATTCCCTTCGGCGATTTGCAGACCATGAGCCCCGAGCCGAAGAACGGCGATTTGCCGGAAGGCTATAATCCAGAGCTTTGCGGCAAAGGCTGGCAGCGTAAATGCGGGCTGAGCTTGGCCCATCGCCGGACCTTCATGACGCAGCGCGCCTTGGCCTGTTCGCCTTTGTTCGTCGGCAGCGACCTGACGACGCTCTCCGAGGAAGACATTGAGCTGCTCACGCATCCTCGCATGCTGGCCTGTAACCGCAACGCGATCTGCGGCAAGAACATCTACATGGCGGGCGACGCCCAAGTTTGGAAATCCGAGAATCGCACCGTGCGCGGAGCGGGATGGCTCGGCGTATTCAATCGCAATCCAGAGTCAGGGCGCTCGGAGCGTATCAAGCTTACGCATACAGGCCTCGGCCTCTCCCCGCGTACTCGCTTGCACGATATTTGGAACAATGTTTCTTTGGGCACTCTGCGGGACGCTCCCGAGTTGGAAATCGAAGCGGACGGCTGCGTATTCATCGAATTTGAAGGTGGAGTAGATTAACCACTCGTATCCCAAATATAGTTACATGAGCAAAACCCCCAACGTAATCGTATTCTTCACGGACCAGCAGCGCTGGGACACCTCCGGCTTGCATGGTTGTCCGTTAGATATTACTCCCAATTTCGACCGCATGGCTCAGGCTGGCACCCATATCGACTCGTCGATAACCTGCCAACCCGTGTGCGGCCCGGCGCGTTCCTGCTTGCAGACAGGACTCTACGCGACCCAGACCGGCAGCTGGAGAAACGGAATCCCCTTGGATCCTAATCTCAAGACCATCGCCCAGCACTTCAAGGAAGGCGGCTACGAGACCAGCTACATCGGCAAGTGGCACCTTGGCACCACGGATGGAGCAGTGCCGAAGCACGAGCGCGGCGGCTACGATCGCTGGCTGGCGGCCAACTTGCTGGAATTCGTATCCGATTCCTATGACTGCGTGCTCTTCGATGAGGACGACCAGCGCGTGAAGCTGCCCGGCTACCGCGTCGACGCCATGACCGATGCGGCCATCCGTTACATCGACGACGCGAACAAGCGGGAGCAACCGTTTTTCCTCTTCCTTTCTTACCTCGAGCCGCACCACCAAAACCACTTGGACGACTATCCGCCTCCGGTCGGTTACCGCGACAAGTACACCGGCCGCTGGACCCCGCCCGACTTGCAAGCCTTAGGAGGCAGCTCCGGTCAGCATTTGGGCGGCTACTACGGAATGGTGAAGCGCTGCGACGAAGCGTTGGGCCGTATCCAGGATGCCTTACGCAGCTTGGACATGAGCGATGACACGATCATCATGTACACCTCCGACCACGGCTGCCACTTCAAGACGCGTAACGCAGAGTACAAGCGTTCCTGTCACGAAGCCAGCGTGCGCGTGCCTACTGCTTTTGCAGGACCCGGTTTCCAGGGGGGCGGCCGCCGCAGCGAAGTGATGAGCCTTGTAGACCTCGTGCCCACGCTCGTGGACGCCGCCGGTTTGGGCGTGCCGAAGGAAATGTCTGGTCGCTCGCTAATGCCGATTTTGCGGGGCGAGTCCAAGGACTGGGCCAACGAAGCCTTGATCCAGATATCGGAATCTCAGGTTGGCCGGGCGCTTCGCACCCGTCGCTGGAAATACGGTATCGTAGACGAGCAAGGAGACGGGCAGACCCAATCGTCCTCTGACGCTTACGACGAAGCTTTTCTCTACGACTTGGAGTCTGACCCCTACGAATTGCAGAACTTGATCGACTGCGAATCGCATGACGAAGTAGCGGGCATCCTCCGAGTGAAATTGCTGGCTGCCATGGAGCGGGCAGGGGAGAAGCGACCGGAAGTTCGCCTCGCCACTCGCGACCGTAAAACGCAACGCAAGGTGAGTGCGGCCGAGGTGGTCTGATTGGGTAGTGTTCCGCAGTCTCTCTTTGTGGGAAGTGGCCTTGCGCCACGATGATGGAAACGTTGATCGCGACGCGAGGTCGCTTCCCACGAAATAATGTGCAAAAGACGTATTGTTTAGCGATACCTATGATGAACCGTATCAATAAAAAGGGTACGAGTTGGCTACGCGTCAGCTTGCTGATATCACTCTCGCTGCTTGGATTTTCCTGTAGCGCCCAAGACCAGGCCGAAGTAAGGCGGCCAAACATTCTGATCGTTTTGGCTGACGACCTTGGTTACTCGGACCTTGGTTGTTATGGAGGCGAGATCGAGACGCCGGTGCTGGACTCGCTGGCGGCGGAAGGGCTGCGCTACTCGAACTTTTATAACGACGGGCGTTGCTGGCCGTCGCGGGCGAGCTTGATGACCGGCTACTACGCCCAGCAAGTGGCCATGGATCCGGTTTACGGGCATGATTGGCCGCAATGGACACGCCTTCTCCCTCACTACTTGGGAGCCCGTGGCTACCAAAACTATCTGAGCGGAAAGTGGCACTTGCATCATGGCCCCAATCAAAAGGAGCACAGCGGCTTTGACCGATCCTACCGCTTGGCTGACCACGACCGATTCTTCAACCCCAAGGGCCACTGCCTAGACGACGTGCAGCTTCCCGCTGTGGATCTCTCGGAAGGCTACTACGCGACGGTAGAGATCGCGGATCGTGCGATCTCTTTCTTGCAGGAGCACTCGGATTATTATCCCGAAGACCCGTTCATGTTGTACCTCGCTTTCACGGCTCCGCACTTTCCGCTGCATGCTCTTCCGGAAGACATGGCTCGCTACGACGGCAAGTACGACGAAGGTTGGGACGTATTGCAGGAACGCCGCCACCAGCGAGCGACGAAGTTGGGCTTGACCCAGGGTAAGGCCGCGGTGCGGCGGCCCGAGATCACTGCGAGCTGGTCTGTATCGGAAGAACGACTACGCACAGAATTGCACCCTGGCGAGATCGGCCGCGCGGTAGCGTGGGATTCGCTGACCGCGGAGCAAAAGCGATTTCAAGCCGACAAGATGGAGGCTCATGCTGCCATGGTCGACCGTATGGACAGGGAGTTGGGTCGTGTGCTGGAACAATTGGAGCTTATGGGCGAACGCGACGATACGATAGTGATTTTTCTCTCGGACAACGGCGCGACCGCGGAGCAGATGATTCGGGGAGACGAGACCGCTTTCGGCGCGAATCCCGGAACGGCGGAAAGCTTCTTGGCCTTAGGGCCAGGTTGGTCGACGGCGGCGAATTCACCCTTGTCCTTGCACAAGCATTGGACACACGAAGGCGGCATCGCGTCGCCCTTGATCGTCAATTGGCCTGCAGGCATTCGCGCGGCGGGAGAAATTCGCTCCGAGCCAACCCACATCGTGGACATCGTTCCCACTGCCTTGGATTTGGCGGACGCGTTCGCCGATGACGACTGGGATGGCATGGCCGCTCCAGAATTCCCCGGACGCAGTCTGGTGGAGAGCTTTGCCAGCGAACCCGATTGGGAGGACCGTGCGCTTTTCTTTTCCCACTCTGGAAGCCGCGGCTTGCGTTTGGGAGATTGGAAAGCGGTCATGCGTCGCAACAACGACCAGATCTGGGAGCTCTACCACATCGCTGAGGATCGCGGTGAAACCAATGACTTGGCGAAAGCGCGACCAGAGCTCTTGGACCGCTTGGTGGCGATTTGGGAAGCGAAGCACAAGGAGTACAAGGAGGACGGATTACGTGGGCGCGATCCGGATGCGGAGGTAGTGAGGATACACAAGAACTGGTAGAATTGTTAGGACGAATGGAATTGATACTGGCTCTTTGCTGTGGGAGCGTGCTTGCCACTAGAACTCCAGGGATCCGATCCTGCACTCTTATCGCGTGACAAGCGTTCTCCCGAAAATCCTGACCTCACTCCAAAGTCTATATTGCTAAAACCCATGAAATTCTTCGTATCTACCCTATCACTACTCGCTGCCTTCATTCTTGCTGGATGCGCATCGCAAAAGGCGGAGCCCTTGCGCGCGTTGATCGTGGACGGCCAGAACAATCATGGGGTTTGGCCCAAGTCGACGGTTATGATGAAACAGTACCTTGAGGAGACTGGGCTTTTTTCGGTAGACATCGACCGCACCCGGTACCTTTGGAGGGGCGAGCAGTATTTGCCTGAGTACGCGTTGCAGGATGGAGTCGAGCCCGAGTCGCTCGAAGAGCCGAAACCGGATCCGGAATTCAAGCCGGACTTTTCGCAGTACGATCTGGTGATCTCCAATTTTGGTTGGAAGGCGGCAGCTTGGCCGGAGGAAACGCGGACTGCTTTAGAGACGTTCCTCGCCAATGGCGGTGGGCTGGTCGTAGTACATGCCGCGGATAACTCCTTTCCCGAGTGGGAGGAATACAACCGCATGATCGGTCTGGGCGGCTGGGGAGGTCGCGACGAAACGCATGGCCCTTATGTCTACTACAGCGAGACGGGTGAGAAGATTGTGGATACGGAAAAAGGCCGCGCCGGCACTCATGGAGACAGAAGCGAATTCATCATCGAGATCCGTGACGCGGACCATCCCATCACCAAAGGAATGCCGGCGCGCTGGCTGCATACGGAAGACGAGTGCTACGGTAAGTTGCGTGGTCCAGCGGAAGAAATGACAGTGCTCGCTACGGCGTATTCGGATCCTGAAACGCGCGGAACGGGGCGTCACGAACCCATGCTCATGACTATCGATTACAAGCAGGGCCGCGTTTTTCACATGACACTCGGGCACGACGTTCTGGCCTTCCAAGGATCAGGCTTCATCGCTACCTTGCAACGCGGCTCGGAATGGGCGGCCACAGGAGCGGTGACGCAGGCCTTGCCGGCAGATTTTCCGACGGAGACCGAAGCGCGCTTCCGGCCATTCGAGCGGAAACCCTAGCGCCGCAAAATCACTCTTTAATTGAGTAAAAAAACATGGGCGATTCGATCGAGTCGGTCTAGTATGGAAGGGTGGTTCGCCGGTGCGAGCCGCTCTTTTTTATACTCATCCAATCACTATGAAGACCCCCTTGCTGCTATCCCTTTGTTTGTTAACGCCTGCTTTGTCCTTCTCTCAAGGCTATGTTGAGCAGGACGGAATTATCTCGATCGAAGCCGAGGACTTCGCCTCGCAGACCAAGGCGGACGTGCGGCGCTGGTTCAAGTTTGACGCGCGCACGCCTCCGCACTCTTACGCTGACGCCGACGATGTGCATGTCGAAGGGGCGAGTGGGGGAGCTTACATCGAGATCCTGCCAGACACACGAACCAACCATGACGAAAAGCTGATCCATGGAGAGAATTTCAGTCCGGAGCCGGGCAAGATGTGTGTGTTGACCTATCCGGTCTACGTTTCGCAACCAGGCCGGTACTACATCTGGGGACGCGCCTTCAGCACGGGGCCCGAAGACAATGGGGCCCATTTCGGACTCGACGGCATTTGGCAGGAGAGCAGCCGACGTCTGCAATTCTGCGCTGGCAAGGGGCAGTGGACTTGGTCATCGGCCCAGCGTCGTCCGGAAAACCACTGCGGCGATCCATTGACGCTTTGGATCGATATCGAGGAAGCAGGGCAACATACCTTGATGCTGTCGATGCGCGAAGACGGGATCGAGCTGGACAAGATCGTGCTGGCGATGGATGAAGCTTTTCAGCCAGAAGGAACCGGGCCAGAGGTGACACGTTACGAGCCAGCTTCGTTGCCTGAGCGTACCCGTTTTGTGGATATAAAGAACTATAGTTACATCTGGCACGCGACTGAGGATTTCCAGGTCGATGCTGGAGCCGAGGTGCCGTATTACGTTCACAATCAAAAGGGCGCTCTCGCCATCAACGCTGCGAAGGAGGAGTTCCGCAAAGGCTTCGCCAGAGCGAGCAAGGTATTCGAGCAGAAGCGAGCCCGTGAGTTCGACCTGACCTTGGTGACCTTGGCGGAAACAGACGGAGAGAGTGAGTATCGGATACTCCTTAACGATAAAGTCATCGGAAATTTTAAGAACCCAGAAACGAGCGTAGATTATAGGGAAGTGACCTTTACTATACCCGACGTAACCCTGAATCCGCAGGACATCATTTCTGTGGAATCGAACGCTGTCACCAACGGAAAGATTCCGGAGGGAGACGGGACTGCGTTCGCGAGGGGCCGCTGGATTGGGCTGGTCCTTCAATAAGCTAGGCCATCTATGGGTACATTTGGATTTAAGAATTGGATACAAGTTGCGCTTCTTTTCGTAGTCGCTTCGAGCTACGCTCAAGAGCGTCCAAATGTACTGTTCATCGTCGTTGACGACCTCAACGACATGATCGGCTCCTATGGGGATACGCAGGTCAAGACGCCACATCTTGACCGGCTAGCCGAGCGTTCCCTGCAGTTCGACTTGGCAATGAGCTCCTCGCCCTTGTGCAACCCGTCGCGCACTGCGGTGCTGACGGGCTTGCCGGCGTATGTCACGGGGATTTATGAGAACAACCACTCTTTTCGCGACATTCCTGAGTTCGCCGATTGGGTGACTTTGCCGCAGTATTTTCGCAAGCACGGTTACCGAGCTTTAGCGGGCGGCAAGGTTTTCCATAAAGCGGCAGGAAAGCACTCTGACCCACAGTCTTGGGACGAGATCTACCATGACAAGAGCGGGACGGCGGCGCCCTGTGACGAGCAACGCTGGCAGCATGGCATGAAGGGAGAGTTCGCTTTGGACTATTACAACAAGGCGATCGATTGGGCAGCTTTGGATACGCCGAAAGAGGAGACGATTGACTGGCAAACGGCAGACAAGGCCGCGAAGATATTATCAGAGGAGAGCGAGCAGCCGCTCTTTTTGGCTGTCGGAATCTTTCGCCCGCACCTCCCGTGGTACGCTCCTAAGGAGTTTTTCGATATGTATCCGCTGGAGTCGATACAGCTTCCGAAGACCCGAGCTGGCGACCTGGAAGATGTGGGACCGATCGGTAGGAAAATGGCGGGCGGGCAAGCTCAATCAGTAATCGAAAAGCACGGGAAGTGGAGGGAAGCGGTACGCGCCTATTTAGCGAACGTATCTTATGCGGATGCCTGCGTCGGACACCTGCTGGACGCCTTGGAGAAGAGCCCGCATGCGGACAACACGATTGTGGTGCTATGGGGAGACCATGGATTCCATCTTGGAGAAAAGGAACACTGGGAGAAATATACGCTTTGGGAGCGAGCGAACCGCACGCCTCTCTACATCTCGGCCCCTGGTGTTACCAAAGCCAGGAGTGTGAGTCCTCGGCCGGTGGCGCTGATCGATTTGCATTCCACCTTGATCGAATTGTGCGGTCTACCGGCTCGTGACGACATCTATGGGAAAAGTCTGGTGCCTCTCTTGAAAAAGCCGCATCGCAAGTGGCATCCAGCCTTGATGACTCACTATCCCAATAATCATGCGGTTCGAGACGATCGGTATCGGTATATTCGATACGCCGATGGATTTGAAGAGTTGTACGATCACCGGAACGATCCTCATGAGTTTGAGAACATAGCGGGAACTCCGGAGGCGAAAGCGATCATAAAGCATTTGCGTCGGGAGCTTCCCAAAGAAAATGCAGGCTGGCCAGACTACGAACGTACTCTGAATCAGCACTAGGGATCGCGTGACGAGCACGCTCCCACAATGAAGGACTTTCAAGATGTTGAAAACGAAGCTCTCTAATACAGACCTAGAAGTGAGTCGCCTTTGCCTAGGCACCGCGAATTTGGGACTCAAGCAAAGTGAGACGGAGGCCTTCGCTCTGCTCGACTACTTCGTGGAGGTCGGAGGGGACTTCATAGATACGGCTCGTGTCTACTCGGATTGGATACCGGGAGAAAAAGGTCGCTGCGAGCGGATTCTAGGGGATTGGCTAAAAACGAGGCCTGAGCTGAAGGACAGAGTCGTGATCGCAACCAAAGGGGCTCATTACGAGTGGAGCGATAAGAGCAAAAACCGCGTTTCGACAAGCTTCGTAGCGGCTGACATTGATGCCAGTTTGCGTTCGTTGGGAGTGGAGACGATTCCACTCTGGTACCTGCATCGAGACAACTTGGACCGACCGGTTGAAGAAATCGTCGACTTCATGCAACCCTTTGTGGAATCGGGAAAGGTGCGTTTTCTTGGAGTGGCGAATTGGACTGTTTATCGGCTGTCACAAGCAAATGAATACGCTTCTCGGGAAGGTTTGCACGGTTTCGTCGCGAATCAGCCCGGCTTCAGTGTGGGGACCTGGGGGATGTCGCAGGAGAATAAGGATGCGACTTTAGCGAATCTCGATCGTCTAGGCTACGAGTTTCACCGAGAGAGCGGTTTGGCCTTGGTGCCGTACTCCTCGCAGGCAAAAGGCTTCTTTACGAAGTTGCTGGAAAGCGATGGTGCGGCGTCGCTCGAGGAGAATCCGTACTACTCTGAGCGGAACCTGAAAATAGGTGAGGTGATTAGAGAGCTGAGCAACCAGCATCGATGCAATGCGAATGCCATTGTATTGGCTTATCTGTTACAGCAGCCATTCCCTGTTTTTCCAATCATCGGTGCGTATTCGCCAAGTCTCGTCGAGGACAGTGTAAAGAGCTTGCAGATAGAGTTGTCACCTTCGGAGGTCGTGGCGTTGAGATGCGAGTGACGTGTCCTGCGTCAAATCGAGCGCCGCGCCATCGTCGCGTTCGCGTTGCAAGATTCGAGACATGGCCGTAGGGCTGTCGCTCGCGACAGGCCGCGACAGCGCGATCCTACATCTCGGCGTGGAGTTCTGCGGATTTGCAAACGGATGCTGGATACAAAGCCGTCTATAAGCTTTCGGCGTAGTATTCGTAGTTGTCGGCGTTCTTGATGGCTTTTCCGGGGCTCTTCTTGGCGAGAGATTCAGCAGTAGCGGTGCCGTAGCCTTTGTCGCCGATGGAGCTGCGCACCTCGTGAGCTAGCTCGTGAATGATGACGCCGGGCTTGGAGTCGAAACCGCTGGCGCCGGCCTTGCTCCAGAACTTATTGCAAAGGTAAATCTTTCGGCGACCGCCCGAGTAGACGTAGGCGTAGTAGTCTTTTTTGCAGCCGCAGTCGAAGTGGATCTTTCCATTGAGGGCTTTGGCGATGCGGGTGAAGGAGTTCGCCACAAAGGCGGCCCGGCGTGGCGTGTGTTCGCCGAACCAGCGCGCATAGTGTTGTTCCGCCGCGCTCGGGCCAGAACCAAGGTCGATGCCTCCGAAGGTCTTGACGAAGGTGGAGGCACCCACGGCTTTGGCGGCGAGCGATTTAGCAGAGCTGCGGGCGGAGTTGATCAGCTTGGTCTTGGTCTCGTCGCAGTCTTTGGTGTTTTGCTTGGATGCGGCGGCGCTGGGGGCATCGCCACCTTTCGAAGTGGGGAAGCCACGTTTGCTTTCCTCCTCTTGGGGACCTTTGGAGTCGCAGCCGCAATCGCACTTCGGTTGAGCGACTTCTTCCTCTTCGGCCTTGGGTTGCTGGGATTCCTCTTCCTCGGATTTCGCCTGGACCGCTTCTTCTTCCTCTTCCTTAAACTTGGCTTGGGGCTCCTCTTCTTCGTTGGACTTTGGGAAAGCGCTTTCGCCTTTTTCCTGTCGCTTCTCGCTGCTGGAACTGGGGGAGAAGAATGGCTCTGGGCTGGGGCCTTCGCTGCCGAAGAATGCGTTTTCGTTGCGGTAGCGTTGTACGCGCCGAAGCGAGCGTGGGAGATGTGATCGTGTTTTCATAGTGGTGAGTGAGCTTTGAGTTTCGGTTTTTGAAGTTTCAGTACCTTTGGGCTGCGACTTGTGTTTTGAAGTGGTGTCGGGGACCTTAGTTGTCTGAGTAGCAGGACGTGGTTTAACTGGTGGCGGAGCGTAGCTGACTTGTTGGGCATTTATGGATACAGTCTTGCCGCCACCGGTTTTGATTTCGCCGTCGTCCTCGACCTTGCCTCCCTCTGCGATGAGGAATTTGAAGGATCGCCATTTTTGGACCTTGTCGTCTGGGCGGTCACCGTCGACGACAGCCATCTTCGCGAAGGCATCTGCGTTTTGGACGACTTTCTTTTTCTTGTCAGAGTAGACGCGCCCCTCGCTATCGACAACACGGCCTTGGGTTGCCGTGTCTGTCGTTTTAGTGGCTCCACCCTCTGGAAGATTCGCGTCGGTCTTGGAAGTGAGGGTCGCGTTCCAGGTGGATGGTATCCGTTGCGGAATACTTACGGTCCAAGGTTTCGAGAGGTCGATAGCGCTGATGAGTCCATGGTCTTTGAGAGTCTGTTGATCGACGGTGTAGGAGCTTCGCTCGTAACCAAGGTTTACCGACATCTCTACCTTTTGGGCTGCCTTCATGGCAGGGGCTTCTATCAGATTGAAATAGGTCGGAGCGTTAAAGCGGTTAACTTGAGGAGCGAGGTTGTAGCCCACATTGCTGTTTTCGCCCATGAAGGCGTAGGAAATGAGGTGTCCACCGCGATAGATCGTTTTGGGGGTGCCGATCATTATTTTTTGCTCGTCAAGGCCGACGTGTCCGGCTCCGGTCTGCACAGTATTGGACCCGCGGTGGTTTGAGTCGGTGGCTTCCGCTTTCTCGGCGGTTACGGCCTTGGGGCGGTCCAGGGTGGCGGCGGTGTATCCAAATTTGTCCCTATTTACCTTGGCTCCGTAGGTTTGTTGCAGGATGCCGTAAGGGGTGGGGACTCCGCTCATGTTGACGATCTTAGTGAACTTGCGGGTTCCGGTGGCAGGTGGGGCTTTGCTGGAGTTGTCTTGCTCTGCGATAACGACGTCGAAGTAGGTGTATTCGGCTGGGGAGGCGACGTAGGAGATGCGGGGACGTCCGCCCGAGAACTCGATAGTGGCGGACTTCAGTTTGAATTTGTCCTTCACCTCCTTGAGCTTTCCTTGGATCGCCTTTCCGTTGTGTTTTCCGTGGTCGAGCCACTTTTCGACTTCCTGGCGGGCTTGTTTCTTTTTCTCCTCTGGCGTCAGGCTATCGGCATCTACCTTACCCTTTTTCTGAGATTTTTTCAGCAGGGCTTTGCCTTTCTTCACGATCCAGTTCAGCAGCTTGTCGACGGCTTTACTGACTTTCTTTTGTATCTGTCCGATGACTTTCTTGATCTTGGCGGCGATGCCGCCGAGACCGATGAGGCGGGCGAGGAAGGAAATGATAACCGGGAGCGTGCGAGCCATGGTTTGCTCGACGTAGTTGGCGGCGTCCTGCAGCTTGCCGTTTGCGATATTGGAAATGGACTGTATCACGCTCTCCACTACGGCGAGGATCTGCTGCATGCGTTCGATGAAGAACATGACCACGTTGTAGATGGCCATGATGGCTTCGATGACGGCGCCCACTGGATTCGAGAGCGTGGCCAGCTTGGAGATGGCGATGGTGACGATCTTGGTGACGATCCAGTCGCGGATGGCGCCCATGACGGTTTCCTTGAGGTTGCCCATCCATTCGAGGAACTTCTGCCAGATGCCGGCGAAGCCTTCCTTGAGGAAAAGCTTGAGGAAGTCGAAGGCCTTTTCGAGGCGGCCAACTGTCTTCTCGCCCAGTCGTTTGACCAGCTTGACGCGGATCATTTGGTAGGTGAGGCCGAGGATTTGCGTTACCAGAGAGAAGATCCCTTTGAGGTCGAATTTTTCCGGTAGCTGCAAGCCAGCTCCGGCGAGGGCACCGAAGAGCCAACCGACCAGACCTGTTTTGAGGTGCGTCCAAATGTTTTTGCCAAATTGGGCGAAGCCTTTGCCGAGGGCCTTGAGCAGGTTGCTGAGGAATGCGACCGGATCTTTGATGATGGTGGTGAAGGTGGCCTTGCCCTGCTTCAAGGCAGCGACAACGCGGGCTCCCGCTTCCCCCATCACGCCCACGAAGATGAACTCGAGGATCTTTAAACCGACGCGTGCAACGAGGGTGAGGACGGATTTGACGAATGAGAGCAAGGCGTTGCCGACGCGTTCGAAGGCGGGCAGCGGATTCATCAGATCGTCGATGGAGAAGCTGTTCCAAAGCGTGGTAAAGCGTTCGGCGATGGCGGTGGGCGAGAGTCCGAGTTCCTGCACCGTGGCGAGCAACCATTGGAAGGCCTTTTGCAGGGCTCCGCTGCGTTGTAGGTTGTCGTAGGTCTTTACGCCACCCGGAACGAAACTGAGGAATCCGCGGATGAAATTTCCAGCGGTGCGTTCGACGACCTCACCGGTGATGGGGTCGCGGCCTAGGGAAACGCGCAGGAGCGGGTATCCAGGAATTGAATCCAAGTGCGGTTTGAGCAGAGCGATCAAGGCAGCCTTTATAAGCTCGAGAACTTTGATGGCGACGTTGCCGAGAAAGGTGAGCAGCTTGCCGACGAAAGTGGTAACGATGGATACCGTTTTGCTCAGGAGCCCGGCGGGATCAGCTAAGGTGTCCAAGCCGAGCGAGTTCCAAATTTCGGATACGCCGCTGGCGAGACCGCTGACGGCGGAATAGAGAATCTGGAACTGGGTATCGAGCCAATCGGCCGCTTCCTGCAGTTTGCCGGTTTCCTCCATCTTCGCGAGATGGTTTTCGAAGCCGAAGAAGAGCAGGGCGTTGCGCAGGAAGGTGACGGTGGACCATTCGACAGCCTCTCCGGTGAGCGGATCGCTGCCGAGAACCATCACGATCATGTCGTAGGCGGGACTGTTTTCTCCGAACAAGGCTTTGACGGCTGTAACGGCGAGGGCCCGGAGTACCTCGATCAGTTTAGCTGCGACCGCTTTGATGAAGCTGCCGATATCGGAGAAGAATCCGGAGAAGGTGTTTTTGAAGATGCGAACATTGCCGCTGATGCCTTCGGTGATCCCCATGCGATCCCAGGCGAGGCTCCAAAGCTTTTTCACGCGACTCCACGTGAGATCGTATTGAGTGATCTGGGACTCGATCCAGGCAAAGGCAGCGTCGAGGGCCCCGCCTTCGTTCAGGCGATCAAAGAGCTTGGTTCCACCTGGTAGGAGACCGGCAGCTCCACGGAAGAAGTTGCGGGCGCTCCACTCGACGTCGCGGCCGAGGATGGGATTGTAACCGATGAGCACGGTGCCGAGGGAGTAGCCGGGGATGGCTTCGGCGATGTCGTTTATTTCTTCCCTGACCTCGTCCATGGAGGTAGGGATGCGCTGGATACGCGGAGGAACGGTATGGGGTGCAGGAGATGGCGAAACGCTGCGCGCGGGGGCTTGGCCTTGCTGCACGACATGCGTCAGTTCATGGGCAAGCAAATGTCGGCCTTCGCGAGTTTCCGGCTGGTAGCGGGAGGCTGCGAAGTAGACGTCTTGCCCATGGACGAACGCTTTGGCGTTGATGGAGCGGCTAAGAGCGTCGGCCTGCTTGTCGGTGTGCACACGGACCTTGGAGAAGTCAGCTCCAAAGGACGATTCCATCGGAGAGCGTACCGGCTCCGGTAAAGGGGTTCCGCTGTTTTTGCTGGCGCGGAGTTGAGTTTCAAATCGATTTCCGGGAGCCGGCGGGCCGCGGGCGCTATCGGGTCGGCTGCGTGGATTGGAAGCTCGGAAGATGGGATGGGCTCGTTTTGCGGAGCTTAGGGGAAGGGACGATCGGGAGAGCGAAGGTTCGCTGGGGAACAGCTTGTGCGAGGCTCGGTTCAGCCTCTTGCTGAGCCGGGGGCTGGTTTGCGCTCGATTGCCGGCTGGCCTACGCTGGGCTGCACTGGGAGAGCTGCTCGTGGATGCAGGGGTCGAGGGCGGTGGGGCGGAGGGGCGAAAGAAGGTTTGCTCCTGTTGGGCGACCACTTTTTCAGCGGTGGCTTCCGCTTCTCTCTCGTGGGGGTCGTCTGCTTGGCTGACCTCGAGTTTGGCTTGGACTGGCGTGGCCGTGTTTGCGGAGTCGGCTGACTGTTTGGGGGAAGCGGGCTGAAAAAAGGGTACGGAAGGGGAGGCTGCTGTCCGTTGAGCGGCAGTGGGAGCGGTGATTTTGGCTGGAGCGTGGGTTTTCAGGGGGAAATTCGTAGCGCGGAGCTTTAGCCCGCGTCCTCGGAAGATTGATCCTGCAGTGTGGCCGCGGGCTGAAGCTCCGCGCTACGGGGTGGGCTGCTGTGGTTCATGATCAGCTTCGCCATTGCACGAGCAGGGGTTGTTTCAACCAGGGGAAGTGGATGTACCTGAACTGCCAGGGGAGGCGGTCGAGCAGCATGTCGTAGGCTTGCTTCTCGACTTGGAGGCGTACCGGTTGGGAGTCGAGGTAGAGAAGTCCTTCGCGCTGGAGGAAGCTCTGGCGAAGTCCTTCGAGCGAGGTTTTTCCCAAGGCTTTCCAGTGATCGATGGCGGCCTGCAGCATCGTTTCAGCCGCCGCGGTCTCTTCGGAGCTCAGCTCGGGAAACTCCGCAACCTCGTCGGTGGTAATTCCGCAAAGCGCTTTTTCCATGACCAAGGTGTGTTCGGGCAGCCCGCTTTGACCAGTGGCGAGAAATTGCAACAGTTGGGCGGCCCGCCAGCGGGTGGTGGGCAGGAAGGTCTTGCTTTCGCTGAGATAGCCCAGCGAATGGAAAAGACGGCTCAGGAAGGGATTGAGCAAGACCAGCCCGGCGTTGCTCACGAATAGGCCATCCGGACGAATGGGAGCGATTTCGTTGTTCTCGGCGAATCCAAGGAGATCTTGGTTCAGAGGCACTTCCTGTTGGAACGTGTCGCTGGGACCGGTGTCATTGTTTTTCCATGACAAGTCGTTTGTAGCAACTGGGGGAGCCTCTTCGTTCGCGACGGGTTTTGTTTGGCCCTTCCTCGTGGTAGCTTCGGGATTCTCAGGGGGAACGGTGGGGGTTATTGTTTGCAGTACCGATTGAGGTGGCTGTTGCGGAGCGGGAAGTTGCGAAAGGTAGCTGTGAAGCAGTTGGCGATTCGCGTGCTCTGGATTCTCGGGGTTGGGAATGGTGTTCCCGGCGTTTCCTGTTAGAAGCGTTTTTAGTTCTTGAGGGGCGATAGCGCGAGCGAGTCGGATTGCGGCGTGAGGACTGTTTTGCAGGGCTTGCCGCAAGCCTTGGAGAAATTTGCTTTTCGCCGGAGAACTCCATTTGCTGGGATGTATAGCTTCTGGCCAGCGAGATGCCGGAAACCACCAAGGAAGGTGACCCGATTCCAGAAAGGACAGTAGTGCGTCGGCTCGTGATTCGGCGTTGTTGGCTGATTGTTGTGGGCTGTCCTGAGCCGTCACTTGCGGCTGATCTGCGAACGCTTCTCCCGTTTGAATTGGGAAGCGAGGAAAAGAGAAACGCTCGCCTTCGTGCGCGGGAATATCGCTTTTCTTTTGTCCTAGCTGATTGGATACAGCTGAAGCGATGCGTGACGCACCGTTTTTAAGGAATTCATCTACGGGGATTGCTCCGAGATCGATTTCCAGTTTCTCGATACGGATAGAGGTCTCAGGGTCTCGAGAATCGAGAATCTTTTCCAGGTGTTGAGCGAGCGGTCCCATGGCGAAATCGCGCAGGCGTTCATCCAATCTTCGAGTATCGCTCCCTGGTGGCAGCGATACGTCGAGCAAAAGCTGATGAACGGTGTGGGAGCTCATATGCGAACTTTCGCGACAGCGCCCATGTTGCCGATGAGCTTCTTGACTTGATTGTTGTTGCTGTGAGAAGCGACGAGTTGGTCAGCGCTCTCGGCGACGATTTTTTGCCCTTCGGTGGTTTCCATGTCCATGACCATGTTAGTGGCGGTCTTGCCGAGGTTGACGTAACTGGTATTCACGCTCCTGCCTTGGGAGGCAGCGAGTTCCGCTTCTTCGGCAATGAGCTTCATGGTGCGGGAAGCGGCGTCGGCCTGTTTCTTTTCGATCTCGACGATTTGCTTGTCGGCGTTAGCGGGAGCGATGCCGAGATCCTTCTGCTTGCGGATACGTTCGATTTCGTTCTGTAATCCTGTCAGCTCCCTTTCCATTTCGATGATCTCGGGAGCCTTATTGCCGAATCTACCGGGATCGGCGAAGTCGATATCGAGGTCTCCCTTGCCGGGCGTGGTGGCGCGAGTGAAGCTGGCGATGTCCTTGAAGATATCGAAACTGGAGGTGACGCGTTCGGTAATGGTTGTATCCAGATACTGGGTGAAATTCGCGGTCTTTGCGGTGAATATGTTGTCTACTGCGATTTCGGTGACCGGAGAAACCTTCCAATCGTAGATGTCTTTCCAGGGGAGGATATCGAGGTCGAACTCGGGGATCTTGATTTCTGGTTCCACGGGAGCATCCTCTTCTTCGAGGGTGGCGAGGTCGAAGTAGGAGTAGTAGGGGAGGCAGAAGTCGGCTTTGACGATTTGTTTGCTGGTGTCCTCGGATTTGGAATACACGAGAATAAAGGTGCCACCGATGGGAACGCCGCCGAGGTGTTCGAGGCCGGGATTCTTGCGCAGGAATTTTTCGAAGGTCGATAGCTGGGCGATCTTGCGTTTCCGCTTTTTTAGGCGATCGACGAGTATCTTCCAATTGGCAGAAAAGTCGGGCTGCACGATACGATCAACGGGGGAGAAGTGTACGTTGCTCGAGATGGATCCGATGTTGCGGTTTACGATGTGGCCTTGGCGCACCGTCTCGCTGTAGTCGGCCATGAAGCGAAGCCCTTTGTCTGAGGTAGCCTGTTGCAGCGAGCTGGGGAGTTCCGTCAGGGCTGACTTGGACTTGGCCCGGACTTGACCTGCGGCGTCTCGCGTTTTGACCAGATCGACTTTGGATACGCTTTTGTCTCCGGTTGGAACGCGATCTTGGCCGGCGTCGATTTCTGTTTGCAAGCGATCTGCGAAACCATCGAGGTCGCGGAGGTGGAGCTTGAAGCGGGAGCGTTGATCGAAGAAGGCAGTTTCGAGGTCGAAGAAGCGAATCGGTGGAATACGAACGAAATCGGGGTCGTCCTCGATTTGGATACTGAGGATCTGGAAGGGAAGGTTGTACTGGTCGCGTAGTTGCTCGAGACGCGTGGTTACGGAGTCGACTGACTTTCCAAGGTGACCCTCGATGCGAAGGAATCCGTTTTCAGGCAGGGCCTGCTCTAGCGAGTTCTCGTCGTTGTTGTCGTAGGAAGGAGCGGGGCTTGCGTCGCAGCGAAGCAGGTTTTCCACTCTCCAAGGAATTGTATCCAAATTTTTGTAATAGGCTGGAATGGAGCGCTGGCCCAGCGAATTCGAGCAGGCGGTCGAAGTGCAAATGCGGACCTCGGGCAAACCGAAGGTGCGAGCATAGTCGAGATTCTGGGCGAGCGAACGGAGCCGGTCCCAGAGCAGCTGGGTGCGGCGGCCGGCGTTTGCATTGGCATGGTTCGCGTGTGAGCGGACGAAGCCATGTCGCATTCCGGAGGTGTCGCAAGGAGAGGTGTCGCGAGGAAGTCCGAGCAGCACGTGCTTGGGGTGAGCCTCGAGAGGCGGGACACAGTAGCTCTCGTTTAGAAAGAGGGATTCCTTCCATTCGTTGAAGGCTTGGCAGAAGTCGCGGTAGAATGAATACACGCTCTGCAGCCCACGGATCTCGGTATTGGGGTTGAAGCCTTTGGGTAGCTTGCTGAGCCATTTAAGATCGTCTCCTCCAGTGGCGGGAGCGAAGGCTTGTTTCTGCTTTTCGATGAGAGAAAAGGCTTTCGCGACCACACTGGCGGAAGCATCGATAGCCTTGGTATAGCGGCTTTGCAGGCTGTCGCTACCCTCCAGTTTCTTGACGATTCCGGATTGGATCTTGGGGCGAATGGGAGCGAGCTCGGGAAGCTGCGAAGCGATTTGGCTGAGGGGAGCAGAGAGGGGAGAGAAGGCGGCTGTCGGAGCGAGCAGTACGCGTAGCTTATTGTGTTGGATCTTTCCCTTGTTGTCGCAGTTTTCGGTGGTGCAGAAGTCTGGCTCCTTGGTGTAGCTTTCCAGGTAAAGGACGAGGACTTTGTTCTTCAGGAGGTTGGCGGTGATGGCTTTGGAGCCATCGCTTGTTTCCTGCTCCTTTTTGCTGATGAGTTCTTGCAGGCCGGAGGCGTTGGCGAGAGGTGGATATTTAGCGTTCTCGTCCTTGAAGGGGCGGGCGAGCGCGAGCTCCTTGTCCGCCGGAAGGGCGAGAAGATCACCGTCGGTGGTCAGGGCGCAACCAGCGGAAAGTAGTATCCGATCTGCCGATACTTGTAGTTCAAGGCCGCAGACGATGCCGGTTCCGACGAGCCAGGCCCGCGTTTGGCGCTCTTGGAAGTCCAGGTACTGGATGAGCTGGTTGAGTTGCTCGGCGGTGAGAACTTGGTCCTGGGCAAAGAAGGTGAAGCCCGGCACGGGCGCCTGGAGCTTGAAGGCTGTATTGATCGGTACGACAGGCATTGTGGTGATACGTTAAGGTTGAAGCGTAATAGTGGCGGGCGCTGAAGCTATTGCTCGGTATCGATGGATCCGAGGTGGGTGCGGTTTAGGATGACGGGATTGGTTTCGTCGCCGTCCTCCACGCAGTCGTGCAAGGTGCCTTCCGGGTAGATGGTGAAAAGGGCGTCGATGCTCTTGAGCAAAGGTCCGAGGCGTGCGGGAAGGTTTTCGTTTTTCGCAAGGGCTGTTAGCCAGCCGCGGTAGGCATTTTCGAAGGCGCCCATTTCTTGGCGACCAACGAAACAAACGCGGGCTACTAGGTGGGCGGGCAGCTCGCGGCGGATCGTTTGTTCAACGAAGTTGCGAAAGTCGGGCTCGGATAGCCTTGCTCCCCAACCCGGCAGTACGATGTGCACCTGATGGGAATAAGGATCCCAGCTATGGGGGCGAGTGGGAATGGCTTCGCAAGGCGCTGGGAGCAAGGGCCAGTTCGGAGCTTGGGGACGGAAGAGGATGTGTTCGACAACGAAGGAGCCTTCTTCGCTGTAGCGGTCTGCCAGAAGATCTGCGATCGAGAGCTGAGCTTCGAGAGCTTCGGCCTCCGTCTTGAAGTACTGCTTGCGCATGGCGACGACGTCGACCGGTTCTACGTCTCGGTCGACGATTACCAAATAGAAACGATCGTCCTTAGTGAGCCGCATTTCGTAGTTGGCGGGATTGAGTCCAAGGTGAATCGCCTTTTTCATGGCGACGGTCGCCTCGGTCTTGTCCTTGTATTTGGTAGTTCCTGACAGGATGGTCTTCTTGGACTTCGCCTTGCGGTCGACGATGCGGAAGCGGATCTCTGATTTGTCGTCGTCGTCTTTTTCTTCGTAGAGATCGAAGGTGACGTCAGAAAGGGAACGGCGCTTGAAGCTGGGGAAGCCGAGGATGCGCTCCAGCCGTTGTTTAAATCCGGATACGTTTGCCGTGTCCCAAACTTCGTCCGCGTTCCGGATGTCGTGGCCAGCGCCGCGGCGCGAGGCGATGCGGGGAAGCTCGCTGAGGAATTGCGCTTTTCCAGTGAGCACCTCTTGGAGAGATTGTGGGCCAACAGCGCTGTAGCGCATGAGCACGTGGTCGGAAAAGGCTTCGCCAAATCGGGCGAGCAGGTGATCGAGCAACTTGGAACGCTGGGAGGTTTCGAAGGCTTCTTCCTGCAGGCTGCCCTGCATGATTGCGGTATAGGCGTCCTTAATTTCTTGGGCGGAGAGGTCGCTTTGGCCAGCGGTGGGTTGGAGGAGTCGCTCGAGGTCCGGAAGATCGCTGACGGGATTGGAGAAAAGCGATTGGCGAACGGTGCGGTTGTGGGAGAAGAGCTCTTGCAGGTGGGTGAGTTGGCCGAGCGTGTTGGAGAGGATTTGGTCGAATACCAGTAAGTAGGCTTTGAGCTGGCGAGCCCGGGCGATGCTTTGCGGTGCGGGATCGCGTCCGGTGCCACGTGAGCCGACGCCGTAGGTGGCGGGTAAGCTTTCCTGCAAGGTGGTGAATTCCGAGAGGTCACGCCATTGGCCAGCGGGGATTTCGAAATCTTCTGCTTGCAGGCTGGAAATCGCGTCGGCGTCTGCTTGGTCGAGTTTTGCGAGCAGGTTGAGGCTGCGCTCCTTATTGGGACGGAAAGGGATAAGGTCTTTGTAGAAGCGGAGCCGGGCTTCCTCGAATTGGAGAACGGGTTCGCGATTTTCAGGTATGGCGAGCTCCCACTCGTTGGAGTCTTCGGAGAGGCCAGCGTAGTTGAGCAGCAACTTCGGAATGGCGATGACTCCCGGGACGCGGAGCATGACGGCGATCAAATCGGATGCCCGGACTTTGGATACGGAGGTGCTGCGTTCGAGATCGTCTTCGAGGATGAAGCCGTGCTGTAGGGCAGGACCATTGAAAATCTCCTCGGAGGCGAGGCCTTTTTCCACTAGCTCGTTTAGTCGGTAGCGTGGGATGCGGGGATTGAGGAAGGCTTGCAGGGCGTGGACGAGTGTGGCGTGGACGAGTTCGATGTCGGCATCTGGGGCGAGTTTTATATCGGCGCAGACGCGGATCGGAGTCGTATCCGTTGAGGAAATACTTGCGAGATCCTCCCCAAGATTGCGGTGTTGGTGGTAGAGTCGTTCGACTTCAGCGGTGACGGCGTCGCGTTCGCTCTTTTTGTCGTCGCCGGCGAGGGCGTTGTCGAATTGTAGCCGGATCCGGTGCAAGCCGCGAATGGGAAAGGCGATGGTGTCAGCGTTCTGCTTTTGCGAAAGGATGCGCTTGGCGGTGTCGGCGTAGAGGGTTTGGCTGACGGGTTCGACCCAAGCGTTGCGAATCTTGCCTACAAAACGGTCGAGGATAAGACGGCGGTAGTCGTTGGCGGTGACGGGGCCGCAGGTGAGCACCTCGCGAGCGGTAAAGAAGGGCGCTTCGTCGCTTGGACCCTGAGGATTTGGGGCGAAGAGATCCTTGTCCTCGAAGCTGGTGCGGTAGGCGATATCGGTGATGCCGAAGCAGAGGAGTTCGAGCAGGGTGATGCCGGGGTCGTGGGCATTGAAGTCGGTCCAGACGGCGCTGATAGTCTTCTCCAAGTAGCGCATGCCTTCCGCCCGCAGCTGCTCGTAGTCGAGGGCTGTGGGAGGAGACAGGCTCTTGTCGATGGCGGTGGCGTTGCTCATGAGTTGGCGTCTTCGATGTCGTGCTGGGCGACGGAAGTCAGGAGGGCGCCAGGCTTGGAAGCGGTGATGGCCTGGTTGCTCTGGGAGTTGTTGGGATTGAGAAGCGGGTGGAGAAGCTGGAACTCGCTCACGTAGTCGACGTACTCGAGGTCGTCGACGAAGGCGATCAGGGCGCTGCGGTAGATGAAGCCGCTGAAGTCGGGTATGGTGTCTGCATTGCTGGACCAAGGGGCGAGGTGTTTGAGCAATGCTTCGTTGAGCAACCGTTTGTAAGTGGGGAACGGATACACTTTGCGGAATCCGACCTTGAACTTGAGGGATAGCGCTTCGTAGCTCGGATTGATGGCTTGGGCTTGTGCGAAAGGGCTGGAGAGCGACTCGAGGAAATCGTTGATGGAGGCGAGGGTTGCGGCGTCGACTTTTGGCTGCAACGAGGCGGCGGCATCCATGCCGCGGGTATCGGGAAGCACGACCAGGGTGACGGCTCCGGGCTCATTTTCGAGGGAGGTGTTGGTGTGCGGCAGGCACTGGGCGCGATAGATCTTGGGGAAGGCCTGAAGCACGAGTCGTTCGAAGTCCCAGGCGGTGACGGCCCGACCGCGATGGCGAAGGCGTTCGCTGCTGCGGCGGCGGAAGGAGGAATCGCTCTCGGGACCAGCACCCCCAAAGGAATCGAAGGGTTGCTGTACTTCCTTCAGACCGCGGAGGGGTGTTACGTTGGTATCGATGGTTTCTGCGGGCAGACTGGTGCTGAGGTGCGAAGCTGAAAGGGGCTGCTTGAGAGTGACGGGGATGGCGTTGAGCTGTACGTCGCGCAGGCGACAAACGCCGTCTCGGTTGTCTTTGACCTCGGCTTTGAGCCAAAGGGTGCCCGGTTCGAGCCAGGTGTTTTGGGTATTGGCTGCGGCAGGTACGATGAGTTGCACGATACCGGAGGTCTGGAAGCCATGGGTGGAATCGAAAAGCAGATCGTCCTTGGAAACGGGTATCCATTGATTGGATGCGAGCGCGCTCCATTGGATTTCAGCGCGGCTGGCGTCGGGATGGGCGCTGCCGTCTTCGACTTGCACGAGGATACTTATGCTCTGTTTGGCTTCCAACTTGTCGATGCCGATGATGAGCTGGCCTTGGAAGTCGCGGCTTGGGAGCAAGGAGAGCGGTTGCTCGGCTCCGAGGTGGGCGTGGGCTTCTCGTTGCCCGAAGGCGCCGAGATGGTAAAGGCGAATGTCTCGATTTTCGAAGCTGGCAGCGTCGCTTTGGCGAGGATCGACGGATTCGGTTTCTGCAGTGTAACCGAGGGAGAAGTCGGAGATTTCCGGGGTGTAGGGAGGATTGGGCAGGTCCTTGTGCTTGGTACTGTCCTTTTCGTTGGCGTTGAAAATGAGGGTATTGGCTAGCAGGTTCGCGTAGCGACTGTGGAGGAAGCTTTGGTTGAGCTGGAGGCGAAGAAATCCGTTTCGCGTATTGGGGCGCAGGGCGCGGATGGTTTTGAAGCGAGGGACTTTGAGTTGGGCCTTGAAAGCAAGAGCTGGGGAAACGCGTAGCGGGCTAAGCGGTTTGGCGAGGGAGAGGTTGCGGTAAGGGAGCTTGATTTGACCGCGACGGACGGTGCGGGAGAAGCGGTTTGTGAAGAGCTTGAAGCCGAAGGCGGCGACTTGCAGCTGATCGTCAGCTGAAGAGATAGTGACGGTTTTGCTGGCGTCGCTGGAATCAAAGAGCTTCTCGTTTTCGTCGCTCAGGTTTTTGAATACGCCTTGGCGAAGGATCTGTAGCTTTGCGGTGAAGTAGTGATTGTTGGATACGATCTTGCTGCTGCGGGACTTATAGGCATCGTAGTGAGCAGAGAGCGACGAGGGCACGTCTTTCCAGGTGATGCTCAAGGTGGCGTCGGTGACCGGTTTGTGGCGGGCTTCCTCGGTGCCGATGTAGAAGGAGGAATCGCGTTTTGGAGTCGGTCCGAAGGGAAGGAAGGGCTTGCTGGGATCGAGCCGTCCGTGGTCGTTTTCCAGGGTGACGTCTCGCATGCCAGAGACGAGGGTTTTGAGTTTGATGCCGCTCACGGCGCATTCGCTGAAAGCGGTGGCGGTTCCGACGTCCGCATTGGCTTCGACGGAGAGCTTCATGACGGGAGCCACCGTATCGAAGCCGCCTTCTAGAGCATTAGGATCGAAGGGGACGACGGGGTCGGAGTCGGCGTCGAGCGTGCAACTGAGGGCGAGGGTAACGCTGTCACCAGTGAGTTGATACGACTCAAGCGAAACATCGCTTGCGAGCAGCCATTCCTCCTCGCCGCTGAATTCGACGGATACGTGAGTTTCGAAGAAGCTTTTCGCTTCGGATTCGGAAGGAGTGGTATCGGTTAACTGGATGTCGAGAGTGAGGGTCACGACTCGAGTCCCCTCGCGGAGGACGAGCATAGGGGAGGAAATTGCGAAACCATGGCGGGCGGGGGGAAGCTCGCGTTCGTATCCGAATGGGTGCCAGCTGGGCTGCTCTTCGGGTAGCGGTTCGCCGAGCCCGTCGAGCGAATCGGCGATGGCTGCGTGTTGCGGGACGGGGCTGGAAGGGGAAATCGTGAGGGAACGCAGGGCGTTGAGGCTGACCGGTTGGATGACCGAGTTAATGTCGGCAGTGTAGATAAGGTCCGGTTTGGCCGAAAATTCGGTGTCAGCGGGAACGACGATGGAGTTGGCGTTTTTCTTTGGCTGCAGGACGAGGTGCGCGTGGTCGGGCTGGGCAGAGTTGGGGGTTAGGCGGAGAACTTCGCGATATTGGAAGTCGAGGTGGCGGGCGGTGAGGGCGTTGAGCTCGCTTTGGGCGTGGCGGTAGAGTTTGAGGAAAGCGAGGAAGAGGGCGACTTGCGGTTCGCGGCCGGCGCGTTGGAGAGCGTCGGGCAAGTTGCTGGGACTGAGGTCGGGGAAGAACTGGGCCCAGTCGACGTTGGGGGCAAAGGTCTTATCGGATGTCCAGAAGGCAAGCTGGGAAGCGAATGCTTGGGCGAATGAAGCGAGTTGGGCCTCGCTGCGTCCGTCGAGCGGAGCGGAGCGAGGATCGAGAGCGGGAATGATGCGTTCGCTTTGGCTGGTGCCGGAAGAGGCAGGAATGGTTTGAGAGTCGAGGGAACTCATCAGGTTTCAGTGCCTTCCGATTGGTAAAAATCGAAGACGTAGTTGTGCCGTGTATTGTTGGAGCGGATACGATAGTCGACGCTGATAAGCAGCATGCCCGCGTTGGCGTCGGCCATCGAGACGGCGACGCGGAGCGGTTCGATGCGGGGTTCGTGGAGGTAGATGGAGGTTTTGACGCGGTCTTCCGTGACGGTTCGCAAGGTGGTGGTGAGGGGCTCGAAGAGCAGGGGCGTTAGGTCGCAGCCGTAGTCGGGACGCATGGCGCGTTCGCCGGGAAGGGTGGAAAGGAGGATGCGGAGGCTTTGCTCGATGTCTTCCACGCCGTCGCTCATACGAACGGTATGGCTGCCCATGAGGAAGTCGGGCGGGAAGGCCCAGCCGGTTCCGATGAAGGCAGGCAAGTTTTGGTCAGGCATTTCGATTCGAGAATTTTTGGCTAGTTAATGATGACGGTCGGGGCTCCGGATACTATGGTTCCTCCGTGGGCGGTGGAGTCGCCCATGCGGGCGGCAGGCGATCCGCCAATCATAACGGTGGAAGATCCGGCGATGATGCTGGAGGTAGGGCCCACGCAAATACAGGAGTCGCCCATCTTGGCGGCGGGCATGCCAGCGATGAGCACGGTGGCTTCGCCGGGTGGCAGGATAGGGCCGCCGACATGGGGAACGCCGGAAGAGGGATCAACCATGGGGCAAACGTGGGTGTCGGTAATACGGGCGGCAGGAGGCATGGCGGAAGGGTTGAAGGGGCTTAGTTGATTTGGACGAGGGCGCCTTTGATGGTGGTGTTGCCGGAGGCTTTGAGCTCGGCGGCGGAGGCGCCTTCGGCGGTGAATTGGGCGTTGGCTTTAAGGGTGACGTTGGTGCCTTCGATGTTGATGTCGCCGCTGGCGCTGAGGTTTAGGTCGGCAGCGCTGGAGAGCTCGATGCCGTCGGCGTTGAGGGTGATTTTGTTGCCGTTTTCGTCTTCGATGAGGATGGCGCCTTCGTCCTCGCTGAGCTGAAGGATGTTGCCGTTGGGTGTTTCGAGGGTAGCGGACACGAGATCGTCGTTGAAAAGCAGCTTCATTTCCGAGCGGGAGAAAAAGCCTTTTTCGTGGTTGTCGTCGGAAGGTTCGAGCGGGGCGGGACGGGCACTGCTGTAGAGGCTTCCTAGGACGAGCGGATGACGAGGATCGTGGTCGAAGAAGGCGACCACGACTTCGTCGCCAATTTCAGGATACAGGAATGCGCCGCGGGATTCACCGGCGTCGATGGAAGCGAGGCGAGCCCAATAGGGAGCGGCGTCTTCGCCTTGGGTAGGCAGTTTTACTTGGATACGGAATTCGCTTTGCGGGTCGCCTTCCAAGGCTTCCACGATTCCGATGTGCAGGCCGGAGGCGTGGGGTAGCATGGAGGAGGCGAAGGGGGCGGCGGCTTCGGTGCGGGCGTTCGCGGCAGCTTTTTCAGGTAGCATTCCGATTTGCAGATCGGTGTACCAGGTTCCTTGGCTGAGAGTATGGCGGACGCCGGAGATGAGGTAGCTGCCGCTGAAGCGATCGGAGATGCCGGCGATGTCGACGAGTTGGCCGGGGAGGGGCTCGGCGATGCCCATGCATCGGGCGCGTCCCACGCGGGCTCCGAGGCGTTGCAGGAGAAGCTGGCCGCTGGCGAAGGCGTCGAGCTCTTCTTGGGTGACAGCTCCGGCGTGGTGGAAGTGCTGGGATTGACCGTGTAGTGCGGCAAGGCTGTCGGCGTTCTGGTTTCCGGCGCTCGGCAGGGACGGCTCGGAAGCGGTGGACTCCAGGATTTCTTGCGAGGCGGGATCCCAGGAGGTAGCGGTTGCTTCGGTGGGCTGGCTGCGGATATCGAGCTCGACGTCGAGTTCCAGGAGAGTGGCGCCGTACTGGAGTTGCAGGGAAGGCTCTTGGCCGGCGTCGAGAGTTTTGAGGCTCGCTCCTTCGTCGGTGGGAATGAGCAGGCGGCTATTGGCATGGGCGCGGGCGACACAGAAATCCCAATCGGTGCAGTGGTATTGGAAGAGGCTTTCGTGGGTGACTTCGGTGGCGTCTGTTTCTATGGATACGTTGTAGGAGCCGAGTATTTCCGAGATGGCGTCGGAGTCGGTGAAGTCCTGGAAGGAACGGGAGCGGCGGGTGAGGCTGGCTTGATAGAGCGGGTGACGGCAAACGAGGGTGAGCAGCGAGCGGCCGCTCGAGCGGAGACGAATGGAATGGCTGGTGAGGATGCCCTTAAAAATAGGGGTTTCGTTGGAACGGTAGCCGGCGGTGATTTCGATCTCGCCGCCAGGGTCGAGAGTAGGGTCGTCGCATGCGGGGAAGGTTTCCGAGGCGGGATCGCCGTCGTAGAGCTCGATGCGGGCAAAAGGGATGCGGCCGATGTTTTTCACCACGCTGATTGCTGCGACCTCGAAAGTGCGTGAGAGGGCGTTGCCGTTCACCTTGATAGTAGAAGTGACAACGTCCTTAGCGGCGGGAGAAGGGATGATGCGGGGGTTAGGCATTCTTGGTGCCTACGATGGGCGGCAGGTGAAGGATTTGTCCGGTGGCGAGTCGTCGGAAGTTTGGCAGGCGGTTCGCTTGAGCGACCGCAACGGTGTATTTGGGATGTCCATACACCTCAGTGACGAGCTGCTGGAGCGTTTCGCCGTCGCGCACGGTGCGAGTGTGGGTGATGTCAGGCGAAGCGGGGGCTTCGATGGCGGTACGGAGGCGTTCCTCGACGGAGCCTTGGAAACTGGCGCTGGCGACGGCTCGCAGGGGAGTGCCATCAGGGCGGAAGAGACGGTAGTCGATATTGACGGTTTTGAGGACGCACTTGAAGAGGAGGCGGCCCCAGGCGATTTGCACGTTGTTGGGTTTGTGTTCCTCGCCGTTGTATTCGTAAACCACCGACATGAAATGCTTCACCTTCTCGTAGACGCCGTCGTCGTTGATGGGCGAGGAGCCGTCGGGATTGGGAATGGCTCCGGTGCTATCGAACATGAATTCGAAGCTCAGTTCCTGAGGCTTAATCTTACCAAAGCGAGCTTCGGAGCCGGAGGTGCCTTGGGCTTGGTCTTCCGGGATTTCGATCTCGTACTTGAGGCTTACCTTCTCCGGGTTGACCTGGGTGACGAAGCGTCCATCCGGTACGGGCTGGGAGAATTCCGCGTCGCTGAACGCGGTGATCTCCATCTTCTCTAGTTTGCCCATTCCCATGGCTTAGCGTTCCTTTTCCTCCCTTAGGATTTGCATGACTTGCTCGACGGCTTCGCGAACAATCTCGGCCTTTTGATTGTTCTTGTTGCCGCCGCCGCGGGCCTCGGCACCGGTTTGCGGGCCTTTGTCCTTGGGCTCGTCGGTGAGCGAGGCGCGGATGATGAGCTGGCGGATTTCGATGGTCATGGAGGGAGGGGGGGGCTTTGCGGCGTGGCGCGAGCGCCAGCCCTACAGGTTGTTACTTTTCGAGGCGGAAGTCGTGGTAGCCGAGTTCTAGGGTTTCGATGGCGATGGCGCTGGTTTCGGCGTCGAGGTCGCCGATGGCCCATTTCTTGGGCCAGGCGTGCGTGACTTTCCAAGTCATGGCGGGCTCGTGCTTTTCGTTGAGAAGCACGACGTTCAAGTCCTTGGGGTAGATCTCGAGGGTTTGCATGGCGCTGGAAAACCAGTCGAGCAGGGCGGAGGAGGTGACGAAGCCACGCTTGAGCACCAGGTCGCTGTAGGAGGTACGGCTGGGCAGGGCGTGTTCGAAACGGTTCTCCCCGCCTTCGCGCAGGGAGTCTGTTTCGATGGACGAGCTCAGACCGGAGACGGACTGGAAGCGTGTATCCACAGAGTCACCACCGAGACCGAGGAATTCAACGCGGAAGTGGAAAGCTCCTAGAAAACCGAAGCGATTCATAGGCTAGGTTTGGGTGGGGGAAAGGGCGGATGTGGCGATTAAAATCGCGGCGCAAGGCCGCTTCCTACAAGGTTAGGCGATGGCTTCCATCTCGATGCCTTCGTGGGCGAGCTCGAGGGTTTCGATGGCGACTTCGCTGCCGTCCGCTTTGAGGTCGGTGGCTTGCACTTTGGTGGGGAAGGCGTTTTTGACTTTCCAGTTCATGACGGGGGCGTGCTCTTCGTTGAGCAGGCTGATGATGAGGTCGCGTCGCTCGGGCTTGCCGAGGATACGAGTGGTCTTCCACCATTCGAAGAAGTCGTTGTCGCCGAGGAAGGTTCCGCGCTTGAGGGTGATGTTGGCGTACTTTTGCATGCCGGGCATCTTGATCTTCGAATACTCGGCGCTGGAGCCTTCGCGGTATTCGATGAGCTCGGTCTCAGCTTCGAGTCCGGATACTTCGGTGAAGCCGATGCGAGAGCCGCCCCAGGCGACGACGAAGTGGAATTTGGTCAGTGGATATTCTGTCATGAGTGTGAGTGGTGTTGTGTTTTTTTTGCCCACGAAGGGCACGAAGGGGACACGAAGTTTAGTTTGTGTAATTGAGGTTTGGTTACGCTACGCTTCCTGCATCTTGTGGGAGAAGCGGAGGATGATGAACTCGGCGGGGCGGACGGCAGCCATGCCGATCTCGACGATCATCTTTCCTTCCAGGACGTCTTGGGCGGTCATGGTTTTGCCGAGGCCGACGTTGACGAAGAAGGCTTGCTCGGGAGTGGAACCGGCGAGGGCGCCGGCTCGCCATTGGTTGATGAGGAAGTTCTCGATCATGGCCTTGACCTTGGTCCAGGTGTTGGCGTCGTTGGGTTCGAAGACGAATTGCTCGCTGGCCTTCTTGGTCGATTCCTCGACCATGTTGAAGAAGCGGCGCACGGAGACGTAGCGCCATTCGTTGTCGTTGCCGGCGAGGGTGCGAGCGCCCCAGACGAGGATGCCTTTTCCGGTGAAGGGACGAATGACGTTGATGGATTTGCCCGCGACCACGTCGACGTTGAGGTCTTGTTGCTGTTCGTGGGTGACTTGCATGGCTACGCCGACGACGCTGTTGAGGCTGACGTTGGCGGGCGCTTTGTGAACGCCGCGAGTGGCGTCGACGCTGGAGTACACGCCAGCGATAGCTCCTGATGGAGGCTGTTCGGTGACAGTGTTCTTGGTACGGTCGATGATGTTTTTCAGTATTGGGAAAATGGCGACGAGGGCGTTTTCGTAGGTGCTTTCGTAGCCGCGCGCGGTGTCGAGGAGGTTGCCCATTTCTGCGTAGATGCCTTTGAAGGCTGCGGCGGCGAGGGCGGCGCCTTCCTTCATGTTGGCACGTAGGGCGTTTGTTTTGTCGTCACCGTTGAGCGGGCCGGGATCGGTCGCGTAATAGTCGTCGGCCGCTCCATCGACGAAGGCTCCCCAATCGGTGGCGAGGTCGGTTTTCTTGAGGCCGCTCAGGTCAGCTCCGGTGCGAGCTCCGTGGGTAGCGAGGGCGAGCAGTGTATTGGCCGCTGAATACAAGGCTCCCGGGGCGTCGGCACCGATGGAGGCTTTGAGGTCGTCGATGATGGTGCGGATCGGCTTACCTTTGGCATCGACGACACCAGCCGCGAATTTTCCGCCGGTGTTTTTGGAGATGACCTCGGCCTTGGTTTTGAGGATGTCGAATACGTTCAGCAGCAGGTTCTTGTAAGCGGTCTGCTGGGGACCGATGTTGGCGCCGGGATCGTTGATCTTGGTCTTGAAGTCGTTTTCCTTTTCGAGATAAGCGGTTTCGAGGGCGGGGAGTCCGCCGGGCAGGAGGGTATTGAGCTCGTCGACGTCCTTGACGGCGAGGTCGAGAATCTCGATGGACTTCGTAATGGTGGAGTCCGCGGAGAGTGCCTTGAGGCCGACGGCTGAGCCGCCGCGGGTGATCTTACCTTTGATGTCTCGGTAGCTGAAGGTCTTCTCGAGGTTGGTTTTAAGGTAGGGGCCGTAAGCGGCGCCGTACTTGAGGTTCCTGACGCCGATGGCATTGCGGAAGGCTTCCACCTTCTCGATGAAGTCGACGGTGACTTGTCCGTTGCCGTCTCGTTCTTGTGGCCGTGTGTCGAGGATACAGAAGCGGTCGCCCAGCTTGGCGGCTTGCTCGAGGGCGGCTTGCTGGAGTCCGATCATCTTGTCGGCGCTGAGGTGGATGGCGTCGGGGAATAGGATGAGGGTGGGCTCGTCCTCCTTTTCCAGTGCGGCGAGGCCTTTGTGGAAGTCGGCGGAGTTCGCGTCGCCGGTGGTAGCGGGAAATTTGCCGATGGAGATGATGTAGCACTTCGAGCCGCCGTTGGCGAAGAAGAGGCGGATGGCGTCGTAGTTGATGAAGGCGTTGTTGAGCTTGGCGGCGACGACGTTGTTTTCGCTGTCGAGGTCGACCGAGGTGACGGAAGTTTGCGGGGCTTTGCCGAAGGCCTCTTCGTATTCGGCGAGGGAGCGGATCTTTGTGGGGACCAGTTTGAGGTCGGAACCGCGGCGCTTGTGCTCTGCGGTGTAGCCGATGAAGGCGGGGACGGCGGTTTCTACTTGAGCGACAGAGGGTGGAAAGAGGGAGATCTCTTCAACGTAGACGCCGGGTGTTTTATAGGATGAGGCCATGAGCGATGCGGTTTTTGGTTAGATTAAACGTGAATGAAAGTTTGGCTGACGACCCGGTCGGCTTCGCGGATGACCTGGGCAGCGGGGGCGGGTAGAGTGATCGAGCTGTCGTCGAAGGAACCGAGAGAGAAGGGGGCGGTGGTGAGCGGTAGTGGCTCGGTGGTTACAAAGCGGGTGGCGTCTTGCGGATCCTCTTGAACGAGCGGTCCGGTGTCGCTGGGCGGGTAATCGCTGGTGTCTCCATGGAACAGATACCGCCAGTAGGCGTGCCGTTTGCGAAAGCGGATGTAGAATGTGGGGCTTTGCAGGTGACCTTGTGCGTCGACGAGGGCGTGCGAAGAGCCGGCGGCGCGGTTTTGGATTTCGATGAGGGCGAAGGGGGCGGTTGCCAGCGATGCGGGCAGAAGGAAAAAGGAGAGTGGATGCCCGGGGAGTGTGGAGCCGTCGCCGAGCTTGACCTCGAGGGTGTAGAAATCGGGAGCGAGACCGCTGGCGTCGATGGCGAGCGTCTGCAGGGCTTCCCCGTGCGGGTTGAAAAATGATTTTTCCCAGGCAACCGCGTTGCTCTGATGTTTCAGGGTTGCGGTGGCGAAGGTGGATGTAGGGGCAGAAGCGAGCGAAACAGTGAACTGGCTTGGGCGGAAGTTGACGCGATCGGCGGCGCTGACGCCTTCGTTTAGTGTCGGCGTGTAGAGTTCCGTCCAAGCGTTGTCAGGAGGGACGGGGTGCTGTCCGTCGCTTTTGGCTTCGTAGCATCTACCGGCGCGGAGAATCCGGTCGCCCGTTTTGTAGGAAGCGCCGTTTTGGTAAGGCGGGGCAGGGAGTCTTAGCCAGTTGGCTGCATCCGGATTCGCGGCCGGGGTGAGTTTGGTCTTGGCTTCGAAAAGTTGAGTAGGGGCGTTGGCGCTGTCCAGGACGAGGTCGCCTGCCTGGTAGCTCGCAGCTGCGTCGAAGGCGGCGAGGGGCTGCGTGAGATGCAGGCGGCTGGAGGAATCGTGCTCGAATCGATTGCTGAAGAAAAGCCCTTGGCCTTGGCCTATTTCGGGGACGTTGGCTTGGGAAAGGAAGGCGGTGGAGCGAAGGTGAACGGTGAAGTAAAGCGTCGCTTGATCGGGCAGGGGGCGTTCGGGGCGGTGCTTGCCGTTTTCTTCGGTGGTTGAAGCAAGGATCAGCAGTTGATCGGAACTGGGATGGATGCGGCAGCGGTGGCGCTGCAAGAGAGCGGCGGTCTCCGAGGTGGGGAGAATGCTTATGTAGTCAGATAGCTGATACTTGGAACGTTGGAGGTTTTGCAGGTCGAGGGGAAGCGATTCGAACTCCTTGTTTCCCAAGTCTCTGAAGTAGTCGTGCTCGATTTTCGCTGCGAGCAGAGGGCGGTAGGCGATCTCAAAGGGCATGGGCGGAGGTCGCGAGGGTATCTGCCGCGTCGACGGAGATGTGGGTGATTGGCGGGCCGCTGCGTTGGATTTCGTCGGCGGTGAGGCTGACGAGGCGAGCGCGATAGAGGATGAAGGGGACCTGTTTGCCGCCGAGCGAACCCCAGAGGTGGTTGATCTGCTCGAAAGAAAGGGAGAAGAGTTCCAGGGTCATGCGGAAGCCCGCTAGCTCCTCGGGAGTGCGAGAGAGCTTTTGCAGGTCAGGGGCGGCCCGGGCGGTGAATACGTTCTTGCCTTGGAGAAAGGTGATGATCGCCTCCAGGCGCTTGAGGGCGGTGGCGTAGTTTTTGTGGTTGGTGCTGAAGAGCAGATAGAGGGAGAGGTGGACGGGACGATTTTCGTAGACGACTTTTCCGTCCTTGATGCGGTGATGCGGTCCGTTCTTGAGCGAGGATTCCTCCTCCACATTCACGAGGCTGAGGACAACTTGTTTTTCGGCTTCTGCTGTGCCGCTTTCGACTTGGGCAATATTGCCGAGGAACACAGGGTCTTCGGAATTGTTGCCTTTGAGAGCAGCATTCAGTTCGTTGACGATCAGTTGGAGGGAATCGTGTATCATCAATGACACTACAAAACTTGACTGGCAGGAGAATGGAGAGGCGCTGGACCGTCGTTCGTCCCGTTCCTTGGTTACGGAACTCTTTCTTCTTGTCCAAGGTTTTGCAGGTCAAGGAGTAAGAGTGGTTTGGGGTGAGGAAGCGAGGGCAGCTTTTCTGTTTTAAAGAGAGTGGATTGGAGCTTGGTGATTTGGAGGAACCCGCAAGGGTTGCGTTCTCTAAATCTCGAGTTCGATGCTGTTTCTCAGCTAGTCACCGTCAACTTGAATTGATAAAAAAATGTAAACTAAGGGTGCGTTTACATTGATTGTAGGTGAAATCGATTACGTATCCAAAAATTGGCGCACAGCTTGGAGGTCCGCGCAACCCTTGTCGTCAAAGAACGGATACGAGAAGTCCCGTAGATTTTTAGCCTTGGGGTGTTTGTTGGCGCGCTGCAGCGCTGAACTGTTTCTGCGGAGTCTGTCGCTGCGGAGAGACTCGATAAGTTCGCAAGGGCGAGGTCGCAATCCAGGCGAGCCCTTTGCGGGCTTGTGGTTTTGCCCAGTTCAGGGCTTTTGCAGCTCCAGCAAGTGAGGATCGAACGGGGAGGCGGTTCGATTCCTATGCATCGCCAGGTCGCTGAGGGCCTCGTCAACAAAGGGGTAGTAGAAAACGAATCGGTGTTGCAGGAGTTTGGCGGGTACGGCGAAGCGGCTTTTAAGGGTGAGTTCGGTCTCGGTGCGTAGGATCCAGGCCGCGACCTCTAGAAGTGGCTTGTAGTGGTCCAGTCCAAAGGGTATGCCTAATGTTTCACGTAGGGTTTTCATGAATACGCAGTTACGAACCGGAGCGGGAGCGGTGATGTTCAGTGGGCCTTGCAGGTCTTCGTCCTCGATGGCGAACTCTATCGCTCGCACAAAGTCGGTGACGTGGATCCAGCTCACCATTTGTTCGCCGGTGCTAAGCTTTCCGCCGAGACCGCAACGGGCAATGCGAGCGAGAATGGGGTAGACGCTGTTTTTAGCGTGCCCGAGCACCATGCTCGTGCGCAGGGCGATGCGGCGAATGCCGGGAAGCGGGGCTTCGAAAAGGGCTTTTTCCCAAGCCTGGCATACCTCGACAGAGAACCCGTTTCCGATTTCGCCATCTTCCTCTGCCATTGGGGTGTCGAGACTGTGGCGGTAGATAGTGGCGCTGGCGGCGTTGAGCCAAACGGAGGGCGGAGCCTTGGCGTTTTGTAGTGCTTCGCTCAATACGCGGGTGGGCGCTAGCCGGCTCTCCCGGATTTCGCGGCGGTTTCGCGGGTGGTAGCGGCAGTCGACAGATTTGCCGCTGAGATTTACGAGGGCCTGGGCCTTCTCGAGCTCTTGAACCCATGGTCCAAGCGTTTTGCCATCCCACGCGACGAGGCGTCCTGCAAGCGTGGGCGCCTGCGTGTTTCGCGTGAGAATGACGACTTCCCAGTTCTTGCGTGTGAAGTGGCGGGCGAGGGCTTGTCCGAGAAAGCCAGTGCCTCCGGCGATAACGAGCTTTTTCATGGCGGCTATGGAATGAGGTGGCGCGAGGCAAGCGGGGGGCTGCTTGCCTCGCTCTAGTCTGTTCGGTATGGGAGGATGCCTAGGCGAGGGCTTCCGTTTTTGGCGCAGGGCGATGTTTGGGTTCTCCTTTGCGAACCTTGTTGATCATGCGCATGTTGAAGAAGTGGATGACTCCGATGGTGAGCAGCTCGAGACCGAGCCGGTAGCCTGCCACGTTGATCGCCTCCACGAAGGTTTTCGCTTCGAGCGCGTACTTGAGGCTGGCTCCGATGATTCCGAAGTTGAGCAGGTAGAAGCCCGTGTTCAGCAAGACGTTGATGGCGTCGGCTAACTCCGGCTTGTCTTGGAACGCTTCTTCCAGGAAGGGACGTCCGTGGATGCGCAAAGTGCGTCCCACGTAGTAGGTCATGCCGATGGCGGCGGTTAGGTAGGCGAGGGTGGCGATGAGCGTGTAGTTCATGACGTTTTCGATTTAGGATTAAACTATTGGAAGTTTCAGGAAAAAATGAAAATAAAGGAGGCCGTTAATCGGGCTGGTATCGGGCGGTCGGCTTGAGAGTTAGAGCTCTGGGAGCGTTTCTCGTATGTATTGACGCGGAACGTTGCGTTTTCTGGGCCGTCGCTTGGAAGCAGGGGCGACCTATGTGCCACAGGCTCCGACAAGGGCTTGTCTGGACGGGCCTGCGGGATGGTGAAATTTTGTTGGGTTAGCTGAGGACCTTGAGGATTTTCGGCAGCAGGGCGCTTTGCTCCCTGGAAGCGACTTTTTCCATAATGGTGTTCGCGAGGGTGACGAAGTCGTTGAGGGAGGTGAGTTGCTTGTGCAGTTCCTTGGCCTCTGCGGACTTCAAGTCTTTGGACCGGTCGATGCAGTCTTTGAGCACTTGGCTAGCAGGTTCGGTTTCGCGGCGCTTGCGCTCCCGGGCCACGATGCAGAAGATTTTCCAAGTGTCTTTCTCGGCCTCGTAGTGATCCTTGCGTTCGCCTTTGAGAATGACTTGGCGGATGAGGCCCCAGCTCACGAGGTCGCGCAGGTTGGTGTTCGCGTTGCCGCGGCTGATCGAAAGCTCGGCCATGATCTCGTCAGTGGTGAGCGGCTTGGGCGAAACCAGGAGCAGGGCATGGATCATGGCCATGGTGCGGTTGATCCCCCATTGGCTGCCCAGCGCTCCCCACTGGGTTACGAAGTTGTCCTTTATTTCCGCGAGTTCGCTCATTTGATTTAAATTTCAGAAAATACTGAAAATAAAATCTGTCAAGCCAGGATTCGAGGTTATGAAGCGGGCGGGGCTTTTCCGGGGTGTTCTCTCTCGGCGGCTAGAGGAATTGGATAAACGTTTCTGGATCGGTGGTAACGGGGAGCTCGTCCAGCTTCTTGCCGTCAGGATCGAGGACGAGCAAAGTGGGGAAGACGCGGGTATCGTAGGTTTCCTGAAAGCGCTTTCCTTCTTCCGACTCGTACTCGATGCGAGCGAAGACGTATTTCTCTTCTATCTTCTTTTGTACGACGGGGTTGGAGAAGATTTTTTTGTCGAGGCTGCGGCAAGTGGGGCACCAGATGGCGGACAGGTCTGCCAGCACCAGCTTGTTCTCCGCCTTTGCCTTGCCGAAGGCTTCTGGCAGGCTATTCCGTTGGAGCTGCATCTCTGCGAGCACCCTCTCGCCCAAGCGGGTTTGCACTTCCACGTAGATGAAGTAGGCGGCCACGAGGACGGCGGCTACGATCGCGTATTTAATCCATGAGGTCTTTTTTTCGGGCATGCTGAGAGGAGGTTGCTAGGGGAAATACGAACGTAATGCGGGCTGAGTTGCGAGGGAAACCATCGCTTTTGGGCTGATACAGGTAATTTAGGAGGCGAAAGATAACCATTGCCAAGAGGGATTGGGCTCTGACAATGGCGGCGAAATGAAAGACAAGCTCAAGCAACTTCATCAGAAAGCCCGTATTGCTCGCGACGCTGCTGCGACCGAGGCCTACGGCGCCGCGCTGGCGGCGATTCAGGAGGGCGAAGTGAGAGCCAACGAAGACTTTTCCGAAGCGAAAGTCTTGGCTGTGGTTGAGAAGGAAGCGGGCAAGTTCGCAGAGTCAGCTGCGGCCTTCGCCAAGGCGGGCCGTGAAGACAAGGCGGCCGAGATCAACGAGCGGGCGGAGCTGTTGGAGGCTCTGCTTCCTGAGAAGCTTGACGCGGATGCCTACCCCAAGCTGGTGGCGGATGCGGTGGAAGCGACAGGCGCTTCTTCCATGCGCGACATGGGAGCCGTCATGGCTAAGCTGAAGGCGGACATCGGTCCGGCGCTGGACATGAAGCTAGCTTCGAGCGAAGTGAAGAAGGTTCTCGGTTAAGGGATGCGACCGACAGGTCCTCGCTAGGCGATGATCGGTTCCATTTTCACGGCGACGATGCAGATATCGTCGTCGAACTCCTCGGTGCCGGCAGTGAGGCGCAAGGCGGAGCGGATGGTCTTGAGTTGTTCGGCGAGGTCGTCTCCGTGGTTGTTGAGAAGGATTTCTTCGAGCTTTTGGATACCGAACTCGTTGCCCATGGCGTCCTTCTGCTCGATGATTCCGTCGGTGTAGAGGAGAAACTCGGTGGTTGCGCTGCAGGTAAACTCGTGGCGGCGGAATTCTTGTTCAGGGATCAGTCCGAGGGCGGGGCCGATTTCACCGGAGGGGCACGGTTCGAAGACCTCTTGTCCAGATGCGTTCTGGGTTTTCCAAAGTGGGCCGGGGTGTCCTGCGTTGGCGACCCGCGCTTCCCCAGTTTCGAGGTCGAGGATCAGGTAGACTGCGGTGGTGAAACGAGGAAATTCCTGGTCTTCGGCGAGGGAGCAAAGCCGCTTGTTGAGCTGCCCTAGGACTTTACCCGGCTGGTCCAATATATCTGCGAATTCTGAAATAAGTCCGCGTAGCAGCATGGTGACGAGAGCGGCCTTCACGCCGTGGCCCATGACGTCGCAGACGAGGATTCCGACTTTGCTGTCAGAGATTTGAATGAGGTCGAAGAAGTCGCCCGCCAAGTGGTGGCTCGGTTTGTAGAAGTAGCTGGAGCTGAGCGTCCACTTCGACCCGGACTTCGAGTAGTGGCGCTGGGCGTCGAAGCCGATTGACATCAAGGTCTCTTGCAATTGGCGAGCGACGAGGAGTTCAGCTTCGAATTGCGCGTTTTTGCCGCGCAGTTCCTCGGAAAGCGAGCGAGCTTCCTCTTCGGCTTTCTTCTGCTCTGTGATGTCGTAGGTCATGCCTACGATTCCCTCGATGGCGCCGTCTCTCCCGCGTAGTGGAACTTTGGAGGTAACGATCCAGCTGTCTTTCTTGAACACGCTCAGGTCGAAATCGACCTGGTTGAGTATGGGGATCCCTTCTTCGCGAACGCGGCGATCCTCGTTTCGGATTTTGGCGACACGTTCCTCGTCGCTGAATTCCGCGAGGGTATGGCCTATGAGGTCTTGGGAGGACTTGATGCCGAGGGCGGTCTTGTAGGTTTGGTTGGCCAGAACGAAGCGGTCCTCTAGGTCCCTCACGAAGATGCGGCAGGGGAGGATGTCGATGATGGCTTTGAGGAGGTTGCGTTGGCGTTTCACTTCGCGTTCGGCGAGATAGCGATTGGTGACGTCGCGGGAGATGCCGAAGGTTCCGCAAATGTTGCCGTCTGGGTCCCTTAGCGGCAGCTTGCTTGAAATGATGAAGCGCTCCAAGCGGTCGTCCTTGAGGTGTTTCTCTTCGTGCAGGCTGTAGCCCTTGCCGGTGGCGATTATCTCCTGTTCCTCCTGGAATTGCACATTGGCCAAATTTTCGGGAAAGTAGTCGAAATCGGACATGCCGATGGCGTCGTTAGGGTCTTCCAGGCCGAGAAAGCGGGCTTGCGCTCTGTTGACGCAGGTGAATCGGCTGCGGGTGTCCTTGAAATAGACGTTGTCGGGCAGATTGTCCATCAATTGCCAGAAAAGCATGTCAGGGTCGGCAGTTTGCTTCTTCTGGCGTTTCCCGTGTTCGGTGCCGGCTTGGAATGCCGCTTCGAGGGCTTCCTTGAGTTGGGCAGGGCTATAGCTGCCTTCTTGCTCGGGAGGGGCGGAAGGGGAGGTCCCTAAAAAAGTGGCGGCGAGCGACTTGGGAAAAGTTGGATTGTCCGAATCCGGAGTCATTTAGGGGGGTAATCTACGCAGCTGGGATGGCTTGCCAAGAAGCGATATGTCAAAAAATGAGAAATCCGTTGCTGTAAAAATAAGGTTTTCCGTATCGACAAAGCGGTGACAATTACTGTTCCGAACGGTTTGCGCGCGCCTCGCTCTCCGAAAATGCGACTCGTTACTCGGGGCTTCGGCTTGCTGTGGCAAGCTTTCCGTCCGTTTGCAGTGGGCGTGGACGCTTATCGTTTGTGGATGGAATCTTGGCATAATTGCGGATGTTCTTCTTCGTGTATCTGTAGGGTGAATACGGACATGCGGACTCTTTTGCGTTAGCTAGAGCGTAAAAGAAGAAGGCTGCCTCGGAGGAGGCAGCCTTGAATGCTTGAAGTCTTGGGACTATCCTAGTCTCCGGCGGTGAAGCTGTTGCCGGTAGCGGCCCAGTAGATGCCTCCGTAGACGTGGTGCATGAAATCCGCATCTTTGTAGGTGGCGGGCATGTGTCCAAGGGCAGTGTAGAAGGCGCGGCCTCCATCGTATTCCTTGTACCAGCTCACGGGGTGGAAATCGCCCATGCCTTTGCCCTTTTTCGCGCCCCAATTGGCCTCTGGCTTGTAGGTTTTTTCGTCGACGCTGAGCAGATAGTTGAGGTCGTCGGTACGGGGCGCGTCAAATTCGTACCATTCTTCGGTGAAGATGAACCTTGGCGCGAATCGGTCCATCCCGGGGAAGTTCGGGTCTTCGACGTTCATGACGGCGGTTTGAACGGCAGGGTGGATGTGGAACATATGGCCGACCATGTTGGTGTACCATTCCCACTCGTATTCCGTGTCGGAGGCGCTGTGGATACCCGCGAATCCGCCGCCCGCTTGGATGTAGCGTTCGAACGCGGCTTGTTGCTCGTCGTTGAGAATGTTTCCGGTCGTGTTCAGGAAAATGACGACGTCGTAGTTCTTGAGCCAGTCGTCGTTCATCACGCGTCCTGCGTCCTCCGTCCAGAAGACTTCGAAGTTATGAAGTTTGGAGAGGTCCTGGATGGCGGTGACTCCGGCGTTTATGGAGTCGTGGTGCCAGCCGTCGGTTTTGGTGAACAGCAGCGCTTTGAACTGCTGGGCGAAGCACGAGGTCGCAGAAAATGCCGCCGCGAGGGTGAGGGTTTTAGCAAGTTTTCCAATGTCCATAGGTTAGGGTCTTATGTTGCAATGTCGGCATCGTGTGAAGGGAAATACGCATTTCGACGCTCTTACAGAAGGGCATTCGGGAGGGCCCGCTTTTGGTGCTGGATTTATGGTTCGCGAGGTCTAGATCTGGGAGAACGCTATGGTTTCTCCTATTTCCACTCCCGACCGGAGGTTTTGTCCCGCTCTAGGCTCGTCGATTACTGTGCAACGCTGTGTCGCGGAGCGGGTGATCGAGCAAATGTGCCCTTTGACCTGTCCCTTCAACCCCTTCAATCCGGACGCACCCAAGGCGTTTGACGCGATTGTAGGCAAGGGCTTGGCCGCAGCTTCGCGGTGGCTGGAGAAGACGGTGGGGCCGAGCGAATGGGCGAGGCGTTTCGACGCCATGGACCGGCGCTTCGCTCCGGAACGCGATTTGCCGCTGATTGCCTACGAAACGCAGTGGACGATCTTGGATCTAGCTCTTAGCAACAGGGCGTTTCCGAGAGTCAAGGAGGTGCTGGAGGACAAGGAGGAACGGAGTCTCAGGAACGATGCGCGTCTCGTATTCGAAAAGTTGGCACGGAGCAAAGCGTTGTTCGTGCAAGTGACCGATGCGAATCCGTCGCTACCATACTATACGGTACGAAACGTTTTCGAGCCGGGCGAAGAGTACTTGTATGTCGATTTTGGAGACCAGGAACCGCTGGAGCGTGGAGCTCTCATGTTTGGACGCTTCTTGGTTCACGAAAATTGCCTTTATGTGATACCGGGCGTTTTCGTAGGGACGGCGGATGTCTTGGGGGGGGCGATCGATGCGATCCTTGAGTTTTTGGATACGGAGCCGGATCAGGTAAACGAGGCATTGCAGCGAGCGTTGCCCGAGGTATGGAACCTTTGCACTTCCATCCAGGACGAGCGCGATGGAGTGGGCGAGTTAGGCGGCGGGGAAGAGGCGGGAATGCCTCCGGAGGATCCGTGCCGCGCCAGCTTCTATTTGGATGCCGACAAGCACAATGCCATTGAGGCATTGAAGCGGCATCCTTTCTTTTCGGAGGTCGATCCGCTGGAATTTGGCTTCGATCCGCTGGGCGAGACGATCTTCGACATTCATGTGCTGCCTGTATCGAGCCCGCCAGTACAGCCCTTGGAAGGCGAAGAAGATTTGCAGGAGCCGATAGACGAAGAGGCTCAAGTGGTGCGAGTCGGGTCGGTTTACGTTGGTCCCGAGAAAATGACAATCACCGCCATGAACGGCGTGGAGATGGAGTTGCTCAAAGGCTTGATCTTGGAGCTGGTCGCGGTTTCTGACAGTTGAAGCGAGCAGCTTCGCTCGCTGCATCAGCTAGCGCTCGCTCTTTCCTCCTCCAGTAGAAGGAGCTGATTGACTTTGGCGAGCCGGTCTTCGCAGCCCATCATCAGCAGGAGGTCGCCCACGTGGAGGACCTCGTCGGGACTGGGGCTGACGATACGTTGTCCAGCCCGCTGAATGCCTACGATGGTGACGCCATGTTCGGAGCGGAGCCGAGTGTCCTTGATGGACAGACCGTCCCAAGTGCTCATGGGCGGAACGATTTCCTTAGAGAAACGGAAAGGGGATTGGGCTGTTTCGTCGCCTTCCTTCTCTTGGTTCAAGTAGATGCGAGCGGCGGCTATTTGTTGAGGTTCTCCCAGAAGGAAGAGCTTGTCGTGGGGAAAGATGCGGGAGTAGGGCTGGATGTCGGTGAGATCGAAGCCGCCGCGTTCGATTCCGGCGATGGTGGTGCCGGTCTGGCGGCGCAGATCGATGTCCTTGATCTCCTTGCCGGTCCATTTGGAGGTCTTGAGGATGTCGACCGCTTCGACTTGCACCTGCCATGGGTTTTCCTTCTGCAATTGGGTTAGGTTGTGCTCGATGCGTTTCTCGATTTGGCTGCGAGTTTCGTTTTCCATCGATTCCACGAAGGCCATTTCCCAGTTGTTGTGCATGTGCACCAGCCGTTTCCAAAAAGTGAAGCTCAGAATGAGCGCTGCGCCCACGAATACGAAGAAGATGGCGCCGGTGGGGAAGAAAGGCGCTGCCACGATGAGGAATACCGTTCCATAGACGAACAGAAGGATCAGAAGTATCAACCCATTGAATACGTTGCGGAAGGCTCCTTTCGAGAATTGCTGGAAGAGCTTTTGGCTGAGGGCCGCGTCGGAGAAGAGCAGGACGAGTACGTTGAAGTTTCTGACAGTGTCGACGAAGAAGGGCAGACTAAACAGCAAGGACGAGAGGAAGAGCGCTTGGCTGAAGTGCTCGTCGCTGATGGGGACGAAGTCGGGTTTCGCTACGTGGGCGGATACGATGGCGGCCCCGATGATGATCGCGTTGATGATGAGGAAGTGGAGGACGATCCGCATGAGCGGTCCGCGAGCCAGATTCAGGACGCTGCGGTTAAAGGACAGTTCCAGATTGTCCTGCCATTGGGCGTAGAGCTGGGTAAACTCCTTTAGCGCCTTGGGAGCAGCCCGCTCGATGGCTCGCAGGATGGGGCCCTCGCTGTTGATGAGGAAGGGGGTGAGCAAGATAGTGACGAAGGCGACGCCGGAAGCGATGGACTGCAGTTCGGGGCTGGTCGCGCCGTATTTGGCTCCGATCGCGGTGATGACGAAGCTGAATTCTCCGATTTGAGACTTGATGATGGCGGCGCGTCCGGCGACGTCCGCGTGTTGTCCAGCGATGAACAGCCCGAGCCAGCAGGCGGCGAACTTGCCCACGACCACTACGGCGGAGAGGATGAGGATGGCGGGTGCGTTCTCCCAGAGGGCGGCTGGCTCGATGAGCATGCCGACGGTGACGAAGAAAAGGGCGCAGAACAAGTCGCGCAGCGGTTCGGTCAGGCTTTCGATGCGATGGCCGATGCCTGCGGTGGGGAGGATGGCTCCGGCGAGGAAGCCGCCCAGAGCCCAGGAGAATTGGAATTGTTCGGCGATCAGGCTGACCCCGAAAATGAGGCCAAGGGTGGCCATGGTAATCATTTCAGTGGTGCCGCGTTTTTCCAGCACGCGCACGAGGCGTTTCGATCCAAGGGTCCCGATCAGGAAGACGGCGACGATGAAGAGTCCGATGAAGAAGGCGGTTTTTCCCAGCTTGGCGTAGTCGAACGAGCCGGAAGCCGCCATACCGTTGAGCAGCACCAGCAAGAGGATGGCGAGGATATCTTCGAAAACGAGGATGCCAACCGCTTGTTGGCCATGCTGGCGGTTGAAGGAACCGTTCTCGCGCATCAGCTTTACGGATACCATGGAGGAGCTGATGGAGAGAAGTCCGCCGAGGAACCAACCGTCCATGGTGGAGAGGCCGAGCCACTCGCTCGCTTGCAGCCCGATAAAGAGCATCAACAAGGTTTGCAGCACGAGGGCGGTGCCAGCGGGCGCGAAAACCTTGCGTACCTTTTCTAGGTTAAACTCGAGCCCGATGTAGAACATGAGGAAGACCACGCCGAGTTCGCTCAGGTCCTGCACGTTGGAGAGGGTTACAAGAGGCGGCCACAGGCCGAGGTTTGGTCCGAGAAAGAAGCCTGCGAAGAGGTATCCAAGAAGTGGAGGCAGCTTGATGCGGGCGCAGATCAAGGCGGCGACGGCGGCTCCCAGCATGATCCAAGCGAGGTCGGCGAGGATGGGCGAGGCGTTGGCGGAGGCGGCGAGAGGGAAGGTTTCGATAAGTGTCATGGATGGGAGGTCTGGGTCGACTTGCTTAACCTAGGGAGAGTATATGTTGGCGCAAACCCTTGCTTGCGACAATAGAGCAAAAAAGAGGCCAAGTAGGGTTGGCGGGGCGATCTTGCTTCGAGCGGTGGCTCGCCTGTGGTCAAGGGGCGCTCGATGGACCACTCGAGGACGGGCTGGAAGCTGTTTTCCAGTATGATGCTATCGAGCTTTCGTTCTCTCTATTCTGACGCTTTCGAAGCGAAAAGAGTCTGTTTTGGTTGACAAGCAGACGTAGGGGTAAAGAAAAGCGGTCCTTCCGGACCGGTGCACTGCCATTGCGAGGCGTGCTCGTTTCCAAGTGAAACAATGAACAGGGGACATCAGATAGTTTGCAGTGAAGGGCGTGGCGCGAGGGCGCTGGCATGGTCCTTCGCTGTTAGACATTCGCTCGCCACATGAGTAAAGGGACTGAGAAAACTGCCGCGAGAGGGAGCAAGATGCCTTTGGGCGTTGTTGTGGGACTCTTTTTACTTTGGGTACTGTTTAGCGGTAAGTTGGATGCGTTCCATCTTGGCGTCGGCGCCGCTACGGTTGCCCTGTTGTTCTGGTTGCAATCCCGCTTGCCAGCCTTCCGCGAGGAAGGGGAGCGAGGCTTGCGTCCCGTTACCTCCTTCATCTACATCTTTTGGCTCTTGTGGCAGATGGTCTTGTCGGCTTGGTACGTGGCTCGAAAGATTCTCGGCCCGCAGGAGGGCTTGCAACCGCGCATGTTTCGAGTCCGTTGCGCGATGCCGAGCCAGGTGAACTCGGTGGTGTTCGCGAATTCGATTACTCTGACCCCTGGCACGCTGACGGTTGACATGGAAGGCGACGAACTAGTGGTTCACGCGCTCACCGAGAACACCGAGCAGGATGTGCTCAACGGAGAAATGGCTCGCAAGGTAGCCAGATTGAGCGAGAGCGAGGCCAATGTATCAGTCGAGAGGATACCTCTCGAAAAGAAGGAGGCAGGACAATGAGCTCAATCGCGAACGTGATGATTTTGCTATTCATCGTGGCGACGGCGATCCCGTTTTACCGCCTGATCAAGGGGCCGACGGTGTTTGACCGCTTGCTCTCGATTGGAGCGATCGGAGGCAAGGCGATCGTGCTCATCTTGTTGGTGGGGCTCATGTACGACCGTTTGTCGATGTTCGTGGACATCGCCTTGGGCTACGCAATTTTGAATTTCATCGGCGGCATCGCCATGGCGGAGTACTTTCGCCTGCGGAAGGAGGAAGAGTAATGGATGTGAGCGATATCGTCGGGGTCGTACTGATTTTTATCGGTCTCCTGGGAATGTTGGTAGGTAGTATCGGCTTGGTTCGTCTGCCGGACTTTTTCGCCCGTACGCACGCTGCCAGCAAGGTGGACACCGTGGGCGTGATTATTGCTGTGATCGGCGTCGCCGTCATCAGCGGTGTGACGCTGGATGCGGGCAAGGTGTTGCTCATCGCCTTTTTCCTCATGTTGACGAATCCCGTTGCGGCGCACGCCTTGGGACGCGCGGCGTGGAAGAGCGGATTGAAGCCGTGGAGCGCGGAAGACCAGACACCTGCCGAACGTAAGGAGGGTAGCGAATGAATAACTATATCGAGTTGCTGTTGTACTCGTTTCTGGTGATTGCGGCCTTGATCGCGATCAACGTGAAGGATCTGCTCGCGGCGGCGGTGACCACTTCTGTATTCAGCTTTGTGATCGCGGTTCTTTTCATAGAGATGGGAGCTGTCGACGTGGGCTTCACCGAAGCGGTCGTGGGAGCGGGCGTGCTCGGAGTTTACTTCATTGCGATGATATTGCGAACCACACGGAGGACCGAGGATTGAAAGCGCTACAGTTTCTAATCTTGGCTGGATTTTTCATCTCCATGGTATCGGTCGTTCGCGACCTGCCGCCACGCGGGGACTTGGACGTGCCCTTGCACCGCGAGCAAAGCGAAGTGGGAAGCCCGACGGCCGGAACGCACTACATCCAAAATTCGTATAAAGACGCCGGTACGGACAACATCGTGACGGTGGTGCTCGCCGACTATCGTGGCTTCGATACCTTCGGAGAGACGGTGGTCGTTTTCGCTGCGGGTATCGCTTGCTTGCTCATCCTACGCGGGAGGCGCGAATCATGAAGGGGGTAGACGTCAGTCCTATCGTGCGGCTCGCATGCCGCTACATGTCGCGCTTGATTCAAGTTTTTGCCTTGTACGTCATCTTCCACGGGCACTACAGCCCGGGCGGAGGCTTCCAAGGGGGAGCGCTATTGGCGGCGGCAGTGATTTTGCTGCGTATCGGCGAGGGCCGCAGCGCGAGCCAGAAGGAGCTCGCCTCAGGCGCCACCATGGGACTCGGTTCGCTGGGTGCTTGGATTTTCGGCGGGGTGGGCCTCTTGGCGCTCTTGAACGGAGGCAAGTTCCTGCAGTACGACGCCTTGCCGGCCATGGGCTTGTCCGCGGTCAGTCTTCACTATTGGGGAATTCTAGTAATCGAGCTGGGCGTGGCCTTAGCGGTGATGACGGTGCTGGTGGCGATTTTCGACGTTTTGACGGAGGACGATAAGAGCGAAGGATGAGCGACTTTTTCAGCAACTACTCGGCGTACATCCTGTGCTTCCTGCTTTTGACGGTGGGCTTGTACGGGATGCTGCTCAAGCGCAACTACGTGAAGAAGGTGATCGGGATGACCATCTTCCAAGCGGCTATAATCCTGTTTTTCATCCAGACTGCCTACAAGACGGGCGGCACGGTTCCGGTGAAGGATGAGGCGCTTCCTCTCGATCAGGCGGACGCTTACATCAATCCATTGCCTCACGCCCTCATGCTGACGGCGATCGTGGTGGGCGTGGCGACTGTGGGCGTGGCGCTTTCACTCTTGATCCGTGTCTACGGCGCCTACGGCAGCTTGGACGAGGATGATATCCGAAGGGAGGCTTCGAAATGATTGCGGAGCATTTGCCGGCTTTGCCGATTCTTTTGTATTTGTTCGTGGCGCTTTTGATGCCGCTTGCGAGCAAGTTGGGGCGTGATTTGCCGTGGACGCTGGCTTGGTTGACCAGCCTGATCGTAGCCGCTCTCGGCGCTTATGGGCTTTGGCTGACTTCCAGCACTGGGGCGATCCATTACTCAATGGGCAACTGGGCGCCTCCGGTCGGCATCGAGCTGGTGGCGGATCCTTTGTCCTGTTTCTTCACCTTCGCGATCGGAGCGGTTTCGGCCTTCGTGCTGCTGCACTCTCGCGAATCGGTTGTAAGAGACTGCGGCGCGGGCAACACCATGACCTATTACGCGTCCTCGTTGCTTTTGCTGGCCGGTTTCAGCGGCATCGTAGGGACGGGCGACTTGTTCAATCTCTACGTTTTCCTAGAGATCAGCGCCTTGGCGGGCTACGCCGTTCTGGGCTGCGGGAGCGCCAAAGCGGCGCTGTCCTCCTTCCGCTATCTGATCATCGGCACCATTGGTGCGTCTTTCTACCTGATCGGAATCGGGCTGCTCCTAGCGAAGACCGGTTCCTTGAACATGGTGGACGTCGCTGCGATCCTGCAGGAGCAGGGGCTCGGTCCAGCGACCACGCTGGCGGTAGTGTTCATTTTTACCGGCTTGGGTATCAAGATGGCTCTGCTGCCGCTGCACTATTGGCTGCCGGACGTCTACACCAATGCGCCTGCCACTAGCACGGCATTGGTCGCGCCCCTAGGAACGAAAGTCGCGGCTTACGCGGTGCTGCGCTTAGGCTACGAGGTGCTGCCATACGAAGCTTTGCTGGCAGACTTGCGGATCTTCGACATCGTTCTCGCTCTCGGCGCGGTTGGTATCATCTGGGGCTCCATCATGGCGATCGCCCAGGACAACATCAAGCGCATGCTGGCTTACAGTAGCGTAGCGCAAATTGGATACATCGCGGTCGGTTTCGGTTTGGCGACTCCCAACGGCTACATCGGAGCGGTGTTGCACGTGATCAACCACGCGGTGATGAAGGCCTGTCTCTTCCTGGTGACGGCCAATCTCGAGCGACAAGGGGAGGGAACTTCCATCAAGGGCTTCAACGCCGCTTTGCGCCGGAAGATGCCTTTGACCTGCGCTTGCTTCGCGCTGGCGGCGATTTCCATGATCGGTCTGCCTCCGACGGCTGGCTTCTTCAGCAAGTGGTATCTGCTGCTCGGTAGCTACGAGCAGGGAAGCTGGATTCTGGTGGTGGTAATCATCGTCAGCAGCTTGCTCAATGCGGTCTACTTTTTCCGGGTGCTGGAGCGACTCTATCTCGGGAAGGACGAGGGAGAGGAGAAAGCCCCGAAGGGCGCTCGTCTGCCATTCGCGATGGGACTATCGACTTTGGTCCTAGCCTTGTCCCTCCTCGTTCTCGGTTTCGGCAACGTCTTCATCGTTTCGAAATTCATTAGCCCAATGTTGCCCGGATTCTGATCCCATGACGACTGACGCACTTTTCCAATCTTCAATGGTTCCCCTGTTCGCCGTCCTCGTATCCATGGCGGCGATACCGGCCATCCTCTTCAGTTCCCGTATGCCGAACCTCCGCGAATCGTGGAGCTTCTTGGCGGCGGGTATCAAGTTCGCCTTGGTTCTCTCGCTGGTGCCTGGCGCCTTGCGAGGGGAGTCGGTAGGGATCACTTTGCTCGAGATCGCACCTGGCATTAGCTTCAGCTTGGTGGCGGATCCGCTGGGCGTGCTCTTCGCCTTGGTGGCGTCGGGGCTCTGGATCGTGACCACGGCCTACGCCCTCGGCTACATGCGCGGGCATCACGAGAAGAAGCAGACCCGCTTTTTCTGCAGTTTCGCGCTGAGCTTGTCGGCGACCTTGGGCATCGCGTTCTCGGACAACCTGATCACCTTCCTGATTTTCTACGAGCTGCTCACCTTGGCCACTTACCCCTTGGTGGTGCACAAGGAATCGCCCGACGCCTTGCGTTCCGGTCGCATGTACCTCGGCTACGCCCTGACGGCCGGCTTGCTGTTCTTGGCAGCAGCGGTCTGGATTAACGTCCGGGTTGGCGAAGTCAGTTTCATCGCGGGAGGCTTCATTCCCGAAGGCGCTTTCGGCGAAGGGGAGCTCAAGCTGCTCTTTCTGCTCTTCATGGTAGGCGTGGGCGTGAAGGCCGGCGTGATGCCGCTGCACAGCTGGTTACCGGCTGCCATGGTGGCTCCGACGCCGGTGAGCGCCTTGCTGCACGCGGTGGCGGTGGTAAAGTCAGGCGCCTTTGGCGTGCTGCGCGTGACCGGTTTCGTTTTTGGTCCCGAGATGATGCGAGAGCATGGCCTTGACGTGCTGCTGGCTATCTTCGCGGGAGCGACGATCCTCCTCGCGTCGACGATCGCCTTGCGTCAGGACAACTTGAAGAAGCGGCTCGCGTATTCAACGGTTGGGCACTTGTCCTACATCGTGATGGGCGCCGCGCTCGCTTCGCCGGCCGCATTGACCGGTAGCTTGATGCACCTCTCGGCCCATGCCGTGATGAAGATCACGCTCTTCTTCTGCGCGGGCGCGATTATCGTCCACTCGCACAAGACGGAGATTTCGCAGCTCGACGGGCTGGGGCGACGCATGCCGTGGACCTTTGCCGCTTTCGGTATCGGAGCCTTGGGACTGGCGGGGATTCCGCCGGTGTACGGCTTCCTGAGCAAATGGTGGCTGAGTATGGGGAGCTTGGACTCGGGGCAGGGAATCGTGCTCGGAGTGTTCCTGCTGAGCGGTTTGCTCAACGCGGGCTATTTCTTCCCCATCGTGATTCGCGGCTTTTTCCGTCCCGCAGCGCCGGACGCCCACTTTCCGAAAGGGGAGGCTACGCCGTGGATGGTGGTGCCGCTCTGCATCACGGCCACCTTGGCCTTGATATTTGGCATTTTTCCGGACTTTCCCCTGCCGTTTTTCGAGATCGCAAGTCGCGTCGTAGAGTCGGTGATGGGCGAACTACCGCAAGCCTTGAACGCTAACGAGATCGGATTGGCGCGATGAAGAAGATACACTGGATACTTTTAGGATTGGTGACGCTCGGTTCGCTGGCGTTGCAGTATTTTGGGCCTCCGCATCCGCATCCGCACGCGTGGGACGCGATTCCGCTGTTCTACTGCATCTTCGGGTTTGTCGGCTGCGTGTTGATCATCGTGGTTTCCAAATTCCTAGGGAAGGTTTGGCTGCAAAAGAAGGAAGACTACTACAAGGGGGACGAAGATGTTTGAGCTGGCGCCAGCTTTTTGGCTACTAGGGGCAGCTGCTTTGGCTGCGATACTTCCGGGCAAGAGCCTCCGGGCGGCGATCTGCGTCGCTGTACCGCTGGTAGGACTTTGGCAGCTGTGGACGATGGGAGTGGGCGCGTCAGCCAACGCCAGCTTGGCGGGATTTGAGCTGACGCTTTATTCCGTGACGAAGGTGAACTTCGTGTTCGCGGTGATTTTCTTGCTCATCTCGGCGGTAGCCGGGGTGTACGCTTGGCACGTGGACGACCGCGGGCAGCAAGTGGCTGCCCTGTCGTACGCGGCCGGGGCCTTGGGAGTGACGCTGGCGGGTGATTTTCTGACCTTGCTGCTTTTCTGGGAACTGATGGCGGTGGCTTCGGCTTGGCTCGTTTTCGCACGCAAGGAAGCTCGCTCCCTCCGAGCGGGTGTCCGCTACCTGCTAGTGCACGTGGCGGGTGGCTCCCTGCTTTTCGGCGGGATCATTCTCTTCTATGGCCAGACCGGCACCTTGACCCTGCAGGCCTTGACGCCCGACATGGGATTGGCCGCTTGGCTGGTGCTCGCTGGCGTCGCCTTGAACGTGGCCCTGCCGCCGCTGCACCCGTGGCTGCCGGACGCTTATCCAAAGGCGACGATCACGGGAGCCATTTTCATGAGCGCTCTGACGACGAAGTCGGCGGTTTACGTTCTGCTGGTTCTGTTTCCCGGCTGGGATCTTTTGATCTACATGGGACTCTTCATGGCGCTTTACGGTGTGGTTTACGCTGTATTGGCGAACGACATACGCCAGATTCTCGCTTACCATATCATCAGCCAGGTTGGCTACATGGTCACCGGCGTGGGCATCGGTACGGCGTTGTCGATGAACGGCACGGCGGCCCACGCGTTCAGCCACATCCTCTACAAGGCTCTCTTGTTCATGGGAGCGGGCGCGGTGATCCAAGCGACTGGGGTGAGCAAGCTGAGCGACTTGGGGGGCTTGGCTCCGAAGATGCGCGGCGTGGTTTGGCTTTTCATGATCGGAGCCTTTTCGATTTCCGGCTTCCCGCTCTTCAACGGATTCATCAGCAAGTCGATGATCGTTTCCTCAGCCGGTGAGGCTCACCACTATGCGATCATGCTAGGCCTGTTGCTCGCCTCGGTAGGAACCTTCCTGCACACCGGCCTGAAGATTCCTGTATTCACTTTTTGGGGTAAGGATCAGAAGCTGGAGGCGAAGCCGATTCCGCGCAATATGTACGTGGCGATGGGATTGGTCGCGTTTGGTTGCACCTTTTTCGGCGTGTATCCGCATGCTCTTTACGTCTTGCTGCCTTTCGACGCGGAGTACCATCCGTACACGGCTTACCACTTGGTAGAGGCGACCCAGATTCTGACCTTCACCTTCATCGGCTTTTGGGTGTTGCGGGCCAAGTTGGCCGGCGAGCCTTACATCGCCTTGGACACGGACTGGTTCTACCGTCGTGGAGCTCCGGTGGCCACCGCTTTGCTTGTGAAGCCGGTCAATGCCTTCTTCGCGGCCGGAGCGAAAACGCGCGACGGAATCGCGTCGCTGCTCGCGTCCAATTTCGGAAATCCGCGGGCTTGGTTCGGCATGAACAAAGGGTCTGCTGACGCGTTCAATCCCGATGTGGAGCGTTCGCCGCTGGGCGCCGGACTGGCGTTTATCCTACTGGTCTTCGTGGCGATTTTTGCTTCGGTGATGTTACTCGCCTCGTAGTTTTTGCTCCCTTCTGAGGGAAGGGAGCAGGGTAAGGCATCATGGGGTTAGACGTCAGATTTCTCTAGCACCTTCTCAGAGTCGGAGAGGAACGTCGCAGATTCAAATGGGGCGTTAGCGCCCAGTCATTTTGGCTGGAATGTCCACGTGGAAGGTCGTTCCCTGAGGAGAGGAGCGGTAGTCGATTGTGCCATTGAGGGAGGATACGTGCTTCTTCACCAAATAATTGCCTAAACCGCTTCCGAATTCGGAATTGTTTCCGGCGCGATAGAACATTTCGTAGACCTTATCGCGGCTTTCGTCGGGAATTCCGATGCCGTTGTCCGCCACCTCGAGACGTATCCAACCTTCTCTTACAGGCGTGAAACCTACCTTCACCCAGCGTTCGGATTTTTGGGGGTCGGAGTATTTGATTCCGTTGGAAACTAGGTTTTCCATGATTTGCCGCACCCTTACCGACTCAGCGTAGAAGGGCGCCTGCAAGTGGTTCTCGAAGGTGACCTGCACGCCTTTTTCTTCCCAGAGGCTTTGCAAGGTAGAGCTGACGAAGTCGAATATCTCGTGGGGGTCGATGGCCTCGGGAGGAGAATCCTGATTTTCGATACGGCAGAGGTTGAGCAGGTCTTCGACCAGCTTCTCTAGACGGGACGCTTGCTTGCCGATACGGCTGAGGCAGTCGGAAATCCCTTCGATGTCCTTGTCCTCGATCTGGTACTTTGCGAGGTCGACGTAGCCGCGAATCGTTTTCAGCGGGGCGACGAGGTCGTGGGAGGTGCGGTAATTGAAGTGGCTGAGTTCCTCGTTGGCGCGTTCGACTTTTTTTTGAGCCTGTAGCAGCATTTGAGCGTTATGTGCGTTGCGCCTGTTGTTTCGCGATATCAGCACGAAGAGCATCAGGAGCAGCAGGTCCACGAGGATGCCGCCGATGAGGATTGTCATTGGCTGGTCGCTGGATAGGTCCCTCCTAAACTCCTTGCTGCTACGAAAGCGGAAGGTCCAGGTCCTGCCGTAGAGCTCGATCTCGGAGCTTGATTGGAAGAGCGGATCGTTGTCGAACTCGTGCTCGGCGATTGCGTCCTCATTGAATATCTCCTCGCTTCCGTCGGAGATGGAGAAGGTGATGCTTCTCAGTTCGCGGGAGAGCACCCCGTCCACGAGATTGTTTACGACGAAAGGAGCGTAGATGAGGCCGACGAAGGTTTCACGGCGCTCCTCGACGTTCAAGGGGGCGGTACTTGATCGGTAGAAGGGCACGAAGAAGAGGAAGCCGGGCGTGTGCTGCTCGTCCTGCACCAGAGTGATGGGGCCGGTGATCCTGGCTTCTCCGGTGTCGCGCGCGAGTTGCGCTGCAGCGTAGCGGTTGCTCTCGTGAGCCATGTCGAGGCCGACGGCTTTCTCGTTTCCCTTTTCAGGTATGATGTAGCTGATGGGCCAGAAACCTTGCTTGTCGTGATCCGGGTGGATGCGGTAGCTCGGTCGGTCGACCCTTTGGGCGGTGAGGTAGGAGTGGAGGCGATCGGGTGCCACGTAATGCACTACGCCGATTCCGTTAATGCCAGGGTATTTTCTCTCGATGCTGACTGCTTCGGCGTAGCGTTTCCAGTCCCGGTATTGGATGTCTCCCCCGATCGCGTTGATGTGGATCGCTCCAGCCCACAGGGCGTCCTCGTAGCGCTGCATGCGCTCCAGCACGAGATCGAGAATCTTGGACGTTTCGCGCTCGTAGGTGTTGGCAGCTTTTTCTTGAATTTGGCTGGATGTGATTCGCCAAGCGGCAATGGTGACTACGAGGGAGAGGAAAATGATGAGCCAGTGGAGGCGATGCATCGTCGAAAACGCGGAGCCGCTGAGAATCGCTTTTCCGACGTCTTTCGCCTGTTGGTTCTGAGTGGGGGCTTCTGGATCCATTCTGAGGACGGTGATACGGTAGGGAGTGGGAGCCGCATAGGGTCTAGGAATCAGTCGTGGCACGCGAGCAAGTAAAGCGCGTGCGGCGTTTTTGTAGGGGGACAGGCCCTTTTGAGTCTAGGTTTGGCAAGGCGCCAGCTCACAAACGAAACCGACGCTTCCTGGGGAGGAAGCGTCGGCTGGAATGATGGGCTGGCTTGCGGCGCGATTGCCGTCGAGGCACGACTAGTGATGGTGATGTTCGCCGGAGTGTTGTTGCGTTCCTCCCTTGCCGTACTCTTTTTGCGGCATGCCGCAGGTGAGCATCATGGAGCCGTAGTATGGGTTCCTGAGGTCCTTGCTCGATTGCAGCCAGGCGCCACCCATGTTGTTGAAAGCCATCGGGCAGTACATTTTGATGGCGCTGCCTTCGGCGAGGCCTTCCTCGTCCAGTTTGGCAATGAGCGTATCGGACCAGGACTTGAAGGCTTTGCGGGCCGCTTTGATATCGGATGCTTCAGTGATCTGTGTTGCAGCAGTCAGTTCGGTCGCGCAGCAAGCGCCTTCCTCGAGGGAGCAGCCTTTTTCTTCTCCCGTCTTCAGCATGGACTTCGCGGCATTTTTTGCGGCTGCGAGGTCGTCGGAAGCCAAAGCAGCTTGCGCTGCGAAGTAGGGGTCGAGCTGGTGGCTGGCGCACGATGCGTGGTGTTCGTGGGCTCCTTCGCTCGTGGAGCAGGTACCGCAGTGCGCTTGCAGGTTGGCGACGGCTAAGGTTGTGGCGATCAGTGTTAGGATGAGTGTTTTCATGGCTGTGTAATGTACTCGGATTTAGATTTTATGGGTTCTTGTTTCGAAAAAAAGGTTTCGGGAAGATGGACTACTGGGAACAACAGGAGGGTGAATTGTGGTGCTCGCAACTTGCCGCGTGATTCTCTTGGCTTGCGCAGCATGAGCTGCTGGCGGTGGCGGGGGCGGGGGCGGTCGAGCCGATCCTTCTCACGATGGAACCGCAATTCGCCATGCTGCTGCCGTAGTAGGGGTTGGAGATCGTTTGCGTGTTTTGCAGCCATTCCGCGCCTGCTCCATCGAATGCCATGCTGCAACGCACGAGATAGAGGGGAGAGGAATCGCTGCTGGCGAGGTAGTCGAAAAGCATCGTTGCCTGCGAGCTGAGCGTTTTGAAAGAGGCTCGGGCGGCAGCGATATCGTTGGCCTGCGCAATTGCTTCGGCGTGTTGGGTGAGGGCTTCGACGTTAAGCCGCGCGGTAGACTTCTCGAAGGCGGAGATGTAAGCGAGGGCGGACTCATGCGCTCCGTTCAAGTCGTCCGCCGCCAAGCTGGACTGCAAGCTCAGGTAGGCCTTCTCGAGACTTTTGGAAAAGGGCGAGACAAGCTGGGTGGGGTGGTGGTGTTGGGCGGACAAGCTCGTTGCCCATGCCAACAGCGCTAAGATGAATACGGTTTTCATGATGGTATTAGTTAGAAGATTTCGCCTTCAGCTCCTCGATACTGCAATAGAGCACAGGCACGACGAAAATGGTGATGGTGGCGAGCAGCATGCCGCCGAAGGTAGGAATTGCCATGGGGAGCATCACGTCTGATCCGCGTCCTGAAGATGTCAATACGGGCAGCAGGGCGAGGATCGTGGTTGCGATGGTCATCATTGCGGGACGGACGCGTTTTTGCGCTGCCTCTACCACACGTTGACGGATCTCCTCCCGGTCTTTTGGGGGAGCTTCGCGGAATCGTTGTTCGAGGTAGGTCGCCATTATGACGCCGTCGTCAGTGGCGATGCCGAAGAGGGCGAGGAAACCGACCCAAACCGCGACGCTTAAGTTCAGCGTCTCGACCTGGAAAAGGTCGCGCAGGTTTTGCCCGAACAGGGAGAGGTCGAAGAACCAATCTTGCCCGTAGAGCCACAGGAGAATGAATCCTCCGGACCAAGCGAAAGCGATTCCGGAGAAAACCAGCAGCGTTACCGGCACCTTCTTGAACTGGAAGTAGAGTATTAGGAAAATGGCGAACAAGGAGATCGGCAGCACGATGCTCAGGCGTTTCTCAGCTCGCAGCTGGTTTTCGTAGCTCCCGGTGAAACGGTAGCTGGCCCCCGAGGGGATGCTCAGCTCGCCGCTCGCTATCTTTTCCTGCAACAGTTGCTGGGCTTGCTCGACTACCTCGACCTCGGCGAATCCGTTGCGCTTGTCGAAGATTACGTAGCCGACGAGAAAGGTGTCCTCGCTTTTGATTACTTGCGGTCCTCGCACGTACCGAATGGAAGCCAGTTCCTTGAGAGGAATCTGAGTACCGTCGGGAGCGGCTACCAGAATGCTTTCGATGTCCTCGATGCTGTCGCGTAATTCGCGTTGGTAGCGGACGCGAACCGGATAGCGCTCGCGACCTTCGACGGTTTGGGTGATGGGTTTGCCGCCGATGGCGACTTCGATCACGTCCTGCACTGTCTTGATGCGAATGCCGTAGCGGGCGATCGCGTCGCGGTCGATGTCGATCTCAAGGTACGGCTTGCCGACGATGCGGTCCGCCAGCACGGCCTCCGCTTTGATGGAGGGGACTTGCTTCAGGATGCCCTCGATTTGCAAGGCAAGCGACTCGATGGTTTCGAGGTCCGGCCCGTAAACCTTCAATCCCATGGGGGCGCGCATGCCGCTTTGCAGCATCACGATGCGAGCTGCGATCGGTTGTAGCTTCGGTGCGGAAGTGGTGCCCGGAATGCTGGCAGCTTTTACGATCTCTGCCCAGATGTCGTCTGGACTTCGTATCTCGTCTCGCCAGTTGCGAAATGGGCGTCCGTCCTCGTCGCTGATGAGCTGTCCCATTTCGTCGCGCAAGTATTCCTGTTTCGACTCGTCGTAGGCGAAGGTCAAAACGTGTCCATCCTGGTCGACGACGAACTCCGGTTTGTAGTTGATTATGGTTTCGATCATGGAAATGGGTGCGGGATCGAGAGGACTTTCCGCGCGTCCAAGCTTTCCGACAGCCAGTTCCACCTCAGGTATGGCGTTGATGGCCATGTCTTGTTTTTTCAATACGTCCATCACTTCGCCGATGGACGCGTGCGGCATGGTCGTAGGCATGAGCAGGTAAGAGCCTTCGTCCAGGGGAGGCATGAACTCCTTTCCCAAGCCAGGGAGGGCGTGGCTGACCGCGACATAGGGCGATGACTTTTTCACAAAGTCTGGCATCCAGCCGAAGAGAGTAGAGAAGCCAAGCCAAGCGCTGAATCCGAAGGCGACGACCAACAGGCTGAGTGATAGGAAGGCGGCTTTTGTCCTCAAAATGAATGTCAGAATTCGCGGATACATCCAGATGAAGGCGAGCATTGGCAGGAGCAGGCTACCGATCGCGAGGATTACGAAAAGCGCGTTCTGCCATGGGTGTTCGGGGCCCATCGGTTTCCACGCCTGCGCGAGTATGAGAGCGACGACGAAGGCGACTATGAAATTGAAGGCGTAGTGGCAGCGTTGGCGGAGAGACTCAGGCAAACGGTTCGCAAAGAGGTTGAAGCTGGCGACTCCGATAAGCAATGCGCTGAGTAGCCAAGGAAAACCGTTCCAGAAGAATGGAATGGCGAGTCCGAGTGTCGCGATAGATCCCCATGTAATTGTTTTGCTGATACGGTTTTCGTGCCTTCCCGCTATGAACCAGTGGGCGAGGGGAGGGATGATGGTGAGGGCTACGACGATGGAGCCGATCAGGGCGAAAGTTTTTGTATAGGCGAGAGGACGAAAGAGCTTTCCTTCTGCTGCTTGCATGGTGAAGACCGGCAAAAAGCTAATTACCGTAGTCGCTACTGCCGTGAGAACCGCGCTGCCGACTTCTGCGCTTGCTCTATAGACGACTTCGAGTCGGCTCTCCTTGGGGTCGGCCTTGTCCAAATGCTTGAGAATATTTTCTATCACGACAATGCCCATGTCCACGATCGTACCGATGGCGATGGCAATGCCGGAAAGGGCAACAACGTTGGCGTCGACCTCGAGCAACCACATGCCAATGAAGGCAAAGAGAACGGCAAGCGGCAGCACGCCTGATATCAACAACGCGCTGCGCAGGTGCATCACCAAGAGTACGACTACGATAATCGTAACTAGGATTTCCAGGCTGACTGCTTCTTCGAGCGTACCGAGAGTTTCGTAGATCAGGCCCGTGCGATCGTAGAAAGGAACGACTTGCACCTGGCTGAGGGTTCCGTCTTCCAGCGTCTTGCTCGGCATGCCTGCTGAGATTTCCGTAATCTTTTCTTTGATACGCTTGATGACCTCAAGCGGGTTCTCGCCATAACGCGTGACAACGACGCCGCCCACCGCTTCGGCTCCCGCCTTGTCGAGGGCTCCGCGCCGTAGAGCTGGGCCAAACTCGATATCTGCCAATTGGTCGAGAGTTATGGGGACGTTGTTTCGTTGGGTTACCACCGTACGCCGCAAGTCGTCGAGGCTCTTAACGAATCCAAGGCCACGAATAACGTATTCGGCGGAATTTATCTCGATCGTGCGAGCTCCGACGTCGAGGTTGCTGCCGCGCACGGCGTCGAAGACCTCGTGCAATGCGACGTTATAGGTGCGCAATGCATCTGGGTCGACGTCTATTTGGTACTCCTTGACGTACCCGCCGATGGAGGCTACTTCCGCTACGCCCTCGACTCCTTGCAAGGCGTAGCGTACGTACCAATCCTGGGTGCTGCGGAGCTCGTCGAGATCCCAGCCGCCCGTGGGCTTCCCTTCTGGGTCCATGCCTTCCAATGTATACCAGAAAACTTGTCCGAGAGCGGTGGCATCCGGTCCCAGTTGGGGGGATACGCCTTGAGGAAGAGTGCCGCTCGGAAGGCTGTTGAGCTTCTCCAGGATGCGGCTGCGGGTCCAATAAAATTCGGCTTCCTCCTTGAATATGATATAGATGGAAGAAAACCCGAACATGGAGTAGCTGCGCACCGTCTTGACCTGAGGAAGTCCCAGCAGAGCAGTGGTAAGCGGATAGGTGATCTGGTCTTCTATGTCCTGCGGCGAGCGGCCCATCCATTCGGTGAATACAATTTGCTGGTTCTCGCCTATGTCCGGAATGGCATCCACTGGCACCGGATCGCGAGGCAGCGAATCGATTTCCCAATCGAAGGGAGCGACCATTACGCCCCAGAGTATGAGTCCCGCTGTAAAGAGAGCGACAACCAGTTTGTTCTCTAGGCAGAAGCGAATGAGTTTGTTTAGCAGCGACGTTGGCCGCTGGGAAAGGGCTGAATGCTTGCTCATTGCTCGACCTCACTTGACTCTCGTTCCTTGCCCAACGTCCCTTTTACCTCTCCACAAGTGAGCATCATGGCGCCGAAGTAAGGGTTTTTCAGGTTAAGGTCTCCTTGCAGCCAATCGGCTCCACGATCTGGATACACCATGGGGCAATGCATTATTGTCAGCGGCTGCTCAAAGGCGTTGGCGTCCGTTTTCGCTGCAGCGATGAAGGCATTGGAGAGTTTCTCGAAATGCGGTCGGCGGAACGCGTCGATATCATCTGCTGCCAGCATGTCGTGCAGCAGATCTGGCAGGTCTCCAGAGTGTCCGGTGATCTTCATCATGGCGTTTGCTGCGTTTTTGGCTTCCTCGAGATCGTCTCCCGCAAGAGCTGATTGCATCGCGAGGTAGTGGTTCACGATTTGGGAGGCGCTTCCGGGAGCGATCTCGAGTGCCGCAGCTTTCGAAGCGCTTGATGCCATTTCACCGTCTCCGTGGTGGTGACTTGGGGGCGAGGCATCGCCTTGGGGGTTCATCATGCTGGGCTTGGCTTTGATCTGGAGAGCAGAATCGATTTTGAAGGCTCCATTGGTCACAACGCGATCACCTTTCGCCAGTCCAGATCTCACGACGAAGACTTCGCCGGCTCGCGGGCCCAATTCAATTTCTCGGCCCTCGAATGTAGGACGGCTTGTATTCGGTTTTTCGATATAGACCACTGCTCTTTTTCCGGTGCGTAGCACGGCGGATGCGGGGATGACGAGTGGCGGTTCCGCATCGGGGTTTTGTACGTAGCCCAATTCTTCTGCGGGCACGAGGTCCATCCCGCAAATGTCACAGTGACCAGGACCATCCTTAACGATTTCGGGGTGCATGGGGCTGATCCACTTTCCGGCAAATTCCGGCTCGAAGACGCTGCCGGCCTGGGCTACCTGAGATTTAGCGCGCGCTTTAGCGAACATGCCTGGTTTCAGTTTGCCCGCGGCATTGTCGACGTTTACTCGGACGGCGACTGTGCGAGTTGCTCGGTTGATTTCGGGCTCGATGAATGTGATTTGTCCTTGGAAGTTCTGCCCGGGATAAGCTTCGACGGAGAAGGTGACTTGTTGACCGAAGCGGAGCCAAGCGAGATCGGATTCGTAGGCGTTGAGTTGCAGCCAAAGCGTATTGAGATCAACGATACGAAAGAGCGGTTGCCCTGTCTTCATGTAATCGCCTTCGTTTATGTTTTTATTGACTACGATTCCTGCGATTGGAGCTTTCAGTTCGAAAGTGTCACTCGCTTTGCCGCTTTTTAGGATGGCATCGACCTGATTGGGGAGGAGGTCCCAGAGAAGAAGCTTTTCTTTGGCGGCTCGCGTTGCGGCGCTGTCGGGATCGTAGCGATGGGCGGTGATGAGTTCGCTCTGGGCGGTCAGGAGCTCGGGGCTGTAGACGCGAGCGAGGTGGTCACCCTTTTGCACGGGGACGCCTGGGAAGTTGACGAACAACTCGTCGATGCGAGCGGGAAAGCGTGCGGTGAGCGACTTCACTTTCGTTTCGTCGTATTCAAGTTTACCTACGAGACGAATCTCCGCGGTCGGGAAACGACGTTTGATAACGGAAGTTTGAATGTTGGCCAATGCTCTGGAGCTTTCACTCATGCTAAGAGTTCGTGGCCCCTCGTCTCCATCTGAATCGTTTTCCAGAGGAATGAGGTCCATTCCGCAAATCGGGCAGTCGCCTGGTTCTGGCTGCTGGATCTGGGGGTGCATCGAACAGGTCCAAACCTCGGGTTCGGCTGTTGTCGGAGCGGCTTTTTCAGCGATGGACGGGTCATGGACAGCAGGCGAAGGAGCGGTCCAGCGTCCGATTAGGAAGGCTGCGATCAGCAGGGCAATGCCTGCGGAAATAATTAGGTTTTTCGTTTTCATGGGAACGACTTTTTGAAAATTTGGGTGCTAGTTCAGCCAGAATCCTCCGGCTAGGCTGGCGAGCTTCCAACGGGCTTGCCATGCGTCGGCGGCCGCCCGCCAGTATTCAGTTTCTAACTTCAAGAGTGCTCGCTCGCTATCGATAAGATCGAGGATGGAAGCTTTGCCGGTCTGGTAGCTAGAAGCGGAGATTTCCTGCGCTTGTCTAGCGAGGGGCAGGAGTTTTGTCTCATATCGTATCATGCGTGCTTTCGAGTCTGCTAAGCGCGCAAGCAAGGATTTGCCCGTCGCGTTCAGCTCCAGCTCCAGTCCGCGAATGTCCGCTTCCATCGCCTCTTTTTCCAAGGATGCCTGGAGCGCTATGGCGTTGTTGGCCTTACCCCAGATGGGAAGGCTTATCCCGACCATGATGGCCCAGGGATCCCTGCCGTTGTCGGGAGCGTTTGATCCCAGCGATTGGCCGGTGCGGATGTAGTTTATGCCGACGCTGAGATCCGGTTTTGCGGCGAACTGGGCGAGTCTCTCTCTTGAGGCTTGGTTCTCCGCGAGGGAGCGCAGCATTGCGAGCTTGGGAGATCTTTGCCGAATGGCATCTAGCCATTCCTGCTCTTGCGTTGAGGCGAGTGAGGGAGCGTTCCAGTCACTGGGAAGTTGCAGGGTTTCGGAGTCGCTCCCGAGGAGGCTTTGCAAGGTCGCGAGGCTCATGACCCGTTTTGTCTCTTGGGACGCCAAGGTGTCCTCCAATCGATGCGCCTCTACCTGTATCTTGAGCAGGTCTGAGAGGTCGCCGCCGGCTTTAACCTTGTCCTCCACGATTGCTTCGAGGCGGTTCAGGAGGCTGGCGTTTTGCTTGGTGATGGCGATGGCTTTGTCTAGAAAGGCTATTTCCAGAACGCTCGAAGCTATTTTGTCCGCTAGCTCGAATTGCTGCGACGCGTAGGAGTGCCAGAGGGCTTCGCTTTGGCTACGAGCAATCTGGCGAGTCGTATCCAGTTTTCCGAACCATGGAAGCGGTTGCTGCAGGGAGATCGCTTGCCGCTGAGGTCCAGTGCGCGTCTGAATGGATTCCACGAAATGGGTGAGCTGGACCCTGGGGTTGGGGAGCGCTCCGGCGTAGTCGATGCTTTGGCGGGCTGCTTGGTAGCGTTTCTCGGCAGCTTGGAGCTCGGGATTGTTTTCGAGTGCGGCGGCTATGTAGGGGCCGACGATGTCGCGGTCGGCGAGCCCATATGCGGCAGTCTCTTGGCTGCCGTTGGCGAGGGCGAGAGGAGGAACGGAGCCGCAGATCGAAAAGCCGAGGACGAGCGTCTGCAGTGTTCGGAGCGTTGAACGAGTAGTTACGGATGTCATTTGTTGCGAGCGAAGATTGATCCTTGCGGGATCGGTTGAACGTAGATCGGAAGGCGTTACTCGCCTTCGTACAGTCGAGCCGATACGTGTCGGCTCCTAGTTCGGTAGTGCTGCCCCTCTGACGTTAGAGGTGGTCAGCTCTTAGCTCGCGTCAAATCAAGTAGACACAGTACGCCAAGGAACGCTGGGAGCTGGGTTCCTGTAGGGCCCGAATCCGAGTGTTGTCGCGTGGCGTTTGCGACTGGGGCGCCGCGGCAAGAACTGGCAACGCGGGCAAAGTGTAAACGAGGGGCTGGTGGGGCTTTTGCAGTGAGTCCTGGGCCAAGGCTCCCTCGTTGATTTGAGAATCCTTCTCGGAGCTGTGCGGGCATTCTTCTTGGCTGTGTTTGCCGAGGCCCGACTTCGCTTCGGTGGAAGCGGTGCAGCAGGAATGTGCTGCGGCGCTTGGGCTCGCTTGCTCGAGCGGTTCCGCGCTGAGATCAAGGCAGCAGCACAGCGGATTAAAAATCGCTGTGATGAGAAGGACTGCTGTTACTCTGATCCAGTTCACTAAACACTATTTGGTATTTTATTTTCGTTTTGTGAAGTCAAAAGGGCGGTGTGCAGTGGGAACAACGTTTGTGCAGCGTTTGCGAATGTCTGTTTTTTGTCGTCGAATGAGTTTGCGATTCGTTGTGTGGTGTGATGGCAGTCCGCGTTTTTACTCTTGGGAAATCACTTGGGTGCATGCTGTTCCTGCTGGCGGGAAGCTTCGCCGTTTCGATGGTGTTTTCTGGCTGTATGTCCTTGCGGATGCCGGAGGAGGAAATTCGGGAGCTTTTCGCGGAGCGTGGGCAAGCGGCCCCAGTCTATTTCGAACATCAGGATGAGCAGGGCAGCGTTTTTCTGGCACGTGCGGGCGGGGGCCCGACCTTAGTTTTCGTGCACGGCTCGCCTGGGAGTTGGGACAACTTTGCGCACCTGCTGTCCGACGAGGAATTGAGCTCGCAGTTCACCGTGGTATCAGTGGATCGGCCGGGCTTTGGCGAAACGCGACCGAATGGATCGGAGCCCTCGATATCTATGCAGGCTAAGCGGATTCGCGACGCGGTGGTGGCATCCGGCGTGGCCTTGCCGGCTATCTGGGTGGGACATTCTCTGGGCGGACCCGTGGTGGCGGAGCTGGCGGTCGACTATCCGGAATCGGTCGCGGGGATGATTCTGGTAGCTCCGTCGATGGACCCAGATTTGGAGGAGCGAAAGTGGTTCAACTGGGTAGGCAAGTTTCCTCTTGTTCGCTGGGGACTCTCGCGCGAGTGGCGGAACAGCAACGACGAAATTTGGCCGCTTCGGGGCGAGCTGCAGGAGTTGAAGCCAAAGTTGGCGAGGGTGCAGGTTCCGACTATCGTCCTGCAGGGAGATCAGGACGAGCTGGTGCCCAAGGAAAACGCGGACTACGTGGAGCGCGTCATGCCTGCTGGCGTAGTTGAATTGCGGATATTGGAAGGGGTGAACCACTTTATTCCGTGGACCCGCCCGGGAGAGATCAAGCGGGCCGTGATGGATTTGAGAGGGAAGTTATGAGGTAAGCGCCCTAAGAATGTCGCTGGACATGCGGGGACAAGCAGGGATAGATTTTCTGGACTTCGTTCCTCTATGTACGACTCACACAACCAGGCGGTTTACGACCTCTGCCAAATCCACGGTTTGCTGGACCGCGCGACCTTGGACGAATTGCTCGCAAAAGTCGCGGATGGGAAGGGGTCGTTGGCCACTTTGGTGGTCGAGGATGCGAAGCTGAATCGTTCTGTGTTTTTGGATACGGTAGCGAGCTATTTGGGAATTCGCCGTCTGAAGGATGCTCCTTACGACATTGCGCCGGAGTTGATTTCGATGCTGGAGCCGTCGCTCGCTCGCATGCACGGGGTGGTGCCGATCGAAAGCACCGAGCGTCAGCTCACTATCGTGACGACGGACCCCTTCAATACGAGCGTGGTCGACGATGTTGCGTTTGCGGTCAATCGCGATGTGCGGCTGCTTTTGCTCGATCCGCAGGTGGTGGATGAATTGCTGGATGTCTACTACCGGCCCAAGAATGTCGACTACACGGGGATTCTCGAGGAGCTGGATCTAAGCGACGTTTCGGACGAGGACGACATTAGTCCTGACGACTTGTTGGGAATGGCGGGGGAAACGCCGATCATTCGCTTTGTGAATCTCGTCCTAGCTCAGGCCATCAAAGACAAGGCTTCGGACATCCATTTCGAGCCCTTCGAAAAGGAGTTCAAGATTCGCTATAGAATCGATGGAGCTCTCTACGAGATGTCGCCGCCGCCGCGCGAACTCGCTGTCCCGATCATCTCTCGCGTGAAGGTCTTGGGCGACTTGAATATCGCGGAACGTCGCGTGCCGCAGGACGGGAAGGTGCGGCTCGTCGTGACTGGTAGGCATGTGGATTTGCGCGTATCCACTTTGCCGACACAGTTTGGCGAAAGCGTGGTGTTGCGTGTCCTGGACCAGGGGGCGACGCAGCTTGAACTCGATTCTTTGGGGATGCCGGAGGATGTGCTCGTGGCGGTGGAGAAGTCGATCGCCCGGCCTAACGGGATTTTCATTTCTACAGGCCCGACAGGATCGGGCAAGACGACGACTTTGTACAGCTGCTTGAAACGGTTGAACCAGGTAGAGTCGAAGTTGATGACGGCAGAGGATCCGATTGAGTACGAAATCGACGGTATCATGCAGGTGGGCGTGAACCCGCACATCGGCTTGACCTTCGCCAGCACGCTCAAGTCCTTCCTGCGGCAAGATCCTGACATCATCATGGTGGGCGAAATCCGTGATTTGGATACGGCTCAGATCGCGATCCAAGCTTCGCTGACGGGGCACTTGGTTCTCAGCACCTTACACACCAACGACGCGGCGGGCGCAGTGACCCGTTTGATGGACATGGGAGTCGAGCCGTTTCTGATTTCCTCGTCGTTGGAGGCAGTGCTAGCCCAGCGACTCCTGCGCAAGATTTGCCCTAATTGCCGTCGTTCGTATCTACCGGATGCGACCCTGCTGCAGCAGTTGAATCTGGATGCGGCAATCATCCAGCAAAAGGAGTTTTTCCAGGGAAGCGGGTGTGTGGCCTGCGCCAACACGGGGTATACGGGCCGGCAAGGCATTTTCGAGATGCTGTCGGTGTCGGAATCGGTGCGGGAGCTAATCAGCGAGGGGCGTCCTGCTGCGGCTATCCGGGAGCAGGCGTTGAACGAGGGAATGCGAACGCTGCGGGAAGATGGCCTACGCAACATTTTCACCGGTGTCACCTCGGTGGAAGAAGTGATACGTTACTCCTGATCGCTCCTTAACAGCGGTTCGCAATTGTTATGTCGAAATTCAGGTTCATCGCTATAGACTCGGAAGGGAAGGAGCGCAAAGGGATTGTGGAAGGCGCCTCTCGTCAACAGGCGGTGAAGCAAATCCGCAGCTACGGTCTGACGCCTGCGCGCGTTACTGTGGTGAAGCCTGCGGGCGCGAACGACACCTCGGCCACGGCGACCGGACAGAAGTCGGCTAAGGCTGCCAAAAAGCCGATGTACATCGGTTCGGCGGTGAAAAAGAAGGCCTTGGCTGAATTTACGCGAAAGTTGGCAACCCTGCTCCAAGCGGGTCTGACGCTCGTGCGGTCCTTGGAGGTCTTGAAGGATCAGGAAAAGAATGTCGTCTTTCGATGGATACAGAACTCCTTGATCGAGAGTATCCAATCCGGCAGTACTTTTTCCGATGCATTGGCGGGCTTTCCCAAGGAGTTTGACTTTCTCTACGTAAACATGGCCCGTGCTGGAGAGGCGAGCGGCATGCTGGAAGTTTCGCTGGCGAGGTTGGCGACCTACTTGGAAAAGACGGAGCGGATGAAAGCCAGATTAGCCTCGGCCATGACCTATCCGACGGTGGTGATGGTGATTTCCTTCGTCATCGTGATGTTTCTGCTAATCTTCGTGGTGCCGAAGTTCGAACAGATTTTCATCGAGGAAATCGGGGAGGATAAGATGCCGCTGCTCACAGTTTATGTGCTGATGGTGAGCAAGTTTATCGTGGGATACTGGTATGCCATTTTTGGAGGCTTGTTTGGTCTCTACCTTTTCAAGCGCCTGTTTGGAGCGACGAGTGTCGGGCGCAGCCTTTACGATTGGCTGAAACTAAAGAGCATCGGAATCGGGGAACTTTACACAAAGGTATACGTGATCCGCTTTTCGAGGACCTTGGGTACCTTGATCGAAAGCAGCGTACCAATTCTCGACGCGCTTCGCATTACGCGAGACGCTTGCGGAAACAAGCATGTGATCAGCGCGGTGGAGACTGTCCGAAACCGAGTGAAGGATGGCGAGGGCATCGCCTCGACCTTGGTGGGCACCAAGATTTTTCCGACGATGGTGACTTCCATGGTCGAAGTAGGGGAGGAAACGGGCGACTTGCCTGAGATGCTTGGGCAAATCGCGGACATCTACGACGAGGAAGTCGACAACTCGATCTCCAGCCTCACTGCCATGGTGCAACCGTTGATGATCGTGTTTCTGGCGATTGCCGTGGTGCTGATCGTGTTGGCTCTCTTCCTGCCGTTCCTCTCGATCATGCAAAGTTTCAACGGTTAGGCTGCGGCTACCGATTCGCAATCGCTTTGCGGACGGCCTCGAGGTCCAATTGGGCCCCAGGGCGGATTTTATTGTCGCTGTACCAACTATGGCGCGTTTCCAGCGCGTAAAGCATGTCATCGCGGATGGACTTGCGGGCGAGCGTGTCTTGAGGGTACATCGGATAGACCTCGCGCAGTACGCCGTCGGCGGTGAAGAAGCCGATATCGATGGGGAAGTCCACGTTCTTCATCCAGTAGGACATGCGTTGCGGCTCCTTGTAGACGAAGAGCATCCCGTGATCGTCGGCGATTCCCTCGCGTCCCATCAATCCTTTGCGTTGCTCGCTGGAAGTGATGGCGAACTCCATGGTCAGGGTTTTATCGCCCAAAGAGATTTTTACAGGCGCTGCAGAAGTGGAACTATTCTCCTCGGTACAGCCCGCGAGAAGGGAAAGGGCAGCGAACGCGACGCCGGCGAGAATCTTGAAAGGAGCGGTCTTCATGGCTGCTGCGAAGTCTTTGCTTTCCTTGCTCAGGAGCAAGCGAGAATCCGGCGTAGCCTGCCTGTCGCTCTGACAAAAAATTGCCAGGCCGTCGAGGGGGACGACCTGGCTGGGTGGTGTGTGGGTGGGAAATTCTAAACTGTGAGCTACGCTATCCAGCGTGACTCGCTTTTTCAAGCGCCTTTTATTTTTCGGAAATTTCGAGGGGTTCTTAGGTGTAGGACAGGAGATGTCTTATACCTATTGGTAGAGTACGTGCATGAACTCAATCAATCGACTCGAAGAAACGTGGACCCCGAAGTGGGACCTTGGGCTGCAGGACGAATTCGGATTCACTCTGGAGGAGAGTGTGGAAGTTGCGTCCAAGCATTTAACGGAACGCCCTAACGCTTGGGCGATGGCCTCGCGAGAGGTTTTGAATCGGCAAAGCCCCTCCGAGGGCGTTGCGACTAACGCAGGTACGACGAACCGTGAGCAGTTGGTGCGTTTCCTTGAAGCCCTCAGCGTGGAGATCTCTGGAAATGAGTAGTCAGGATCGTAGCATTCTCTCGATCGACAGCCGCAGTCAGAATATGATGCGTCGATTGCTTGTCATTCCTCAGTGGATACGGGAGCGACGTCAACGTCGCATGCTGCTCGGAGCGAGCGGCTGTCTAGTGAAGGCAACGGACTGGGTTTCGTGAAGCTTCTAGCTTTTTTCCAGCGAGATCCACTGCTGGGTATCGATTTGCTCGGGACGCGCGGAGGGGTCGATGCCCGCAGATGCTAGGCTTTCTAACCAACGCGTTGCTGTATCCGATTTTGCCTTACGCAAAAGGGAGGAGATTTGCTTGCGGCGTTGTTGGAAGATTTCTCGGATGAGCTGAGTGCTTTCTGGCTTGAAGCGAAAGGGGGCAGTTTTACGTCGCAGGTGCATGAGGGTGGAGCCGACGTCGGGCTTAGGATAGAAGCAGGAGCCGGACACGTCGTGGCCGGGGAGTACGTCGAAGGCTGCATGAAGGAAGATGCTGATGGCGCCGAATTGTTTGGTACCGGCCTTGGCTGCGTAGCGTTGAGCGGCCTCCTTTTGCAGCATGAGCGTCATGACGCTGGGGAGGCGGTTTTCGAGCACGGCAGCCATCCAGGGAGTGGAGATCGCGTAGGGGAGGTTGGCCACGATTTTGTAGTCCTGCAGGTCCTCGGGAAGGTCGCCCAGCGGGTAGTCGAGGGCATCGCCTTTGACGAGATGGAGGCGTGGTTCTTCCGTAGCGATAGATTCGACATGGGTACCGAGCACAGGGTCTTTTTCGACGGCGTGTACGATGGCGCCTGCGTCGAGCAGCGCTCGGGTGAGGGTGCCGAGTCCGGGGCCTATTTCTACCACATGGTCGCCAGCTGCTACCTCCGCGAGCTCCAGGGACTTGCGGACGATGTTACCGTCTATGAGAAAGTTTTGCCCCAATTGTTTTTTAGGGCGGTGCCCGAGTTGTTCGAGCAGGTCGCGAGTCTGTGAGGGCGAGAGCGGCAAAGGGTGAAAGGGAAAAGTGTGGGCCTTGAAGCTGGTTTAGGCGTTGTGGAAGTCGGCCATGAGTTGAGCGGTGTCCGGGGCTTTCATCAGCGCTTCGCCCACGAGTATGGCCTTGGCTCCGCAGGCCCGAACGCGGGCTGCGTCTTCCTTGTTCCAGATTCCTGATTCGGAGACGGCGACGACGTGTTCGGGGAATTGAGGAATGAGACGCTCGGAAAAGGCGAGGTCGGTCGTGAACTTGGCGAGGTCGCGATTGTTGACGCCGATGATCTTGGCGTCTTGGGCGACGGCTCTCTCGAGTTCGTGCTCGCTGTGAATTTCGTAGAGGGAATCCAGTCCAGCCAGATCGGCTGCCTTGCGGAGGGCGGTCATTTGCTGGTCTGTGAGGGCGCGTACGATGATGAGAATGGCGGAGGCTCCGGCTTGAGCGGCCTCGAGAACTTGGACCGGGTGGATCATGAAGTCCTTGCGGAGGCAGGGGATGCCGTTTTTCTGGGCTTTGAATTTCTCGGTGACGGAAGACAAGTCGTTCAGTTCGCCTCCGAAGTACTTGTTGTCGGTAAGAATGGACAGGCAGTCGCCGCCGGCGGCTAGGTAGGTGTCGGCCTGCTCGATCGATGGGCCGAGGTCCTTTATTTGGCCGGCGGAGGGGGATCTGCGTTTGATCTCGGAAATGACGGCGAGCCGAGGCGGGGCCTTGAGGGCTTGCAGGAAGGATCCTCGGATGGGGGCTTCCTGAGCGAAAGCTGCGAGTTCGTGATCGGCCACGGGGCGAATGCGTTCCGCGATTTCCTGGGCCTTCCAGTTCATGATCTCTGTGAGTTTATCCATCGTTACTTACCTTTCGGAAGGTGCGAAGGTGTGAGCTTGTTGTGGGATGGCGAACGTTTTTTTTGCCGCGTTGCTCGCTCGTTCAGAGCAGGGGAGCGATCAAGCGGCTGAGGTCTTCCACGAGGCCTTTGAGGTAGCGTTGTCGCTTGAGGTCCCGGGGCTGCAGTTCCACGCAGCGAGAGGAGACGTCGCTGATCCATTTGCTTACTTCCTGGATGTCGGGCTTCGAATAGAAAAAGGCAGCCACCTCGAAATTTACGAAAAGGCTGCGTAGGTCCATGTTTGCAGATCCGGTCATGGCCAGCTTCTGGTCGATGAGCATGGCTTTCCCGTGCATCATTTCGCGTTGGTACGCGAGCACCTTGACGCCGGCGGCCTGTAGTTCCTCTAGAAAGTGTCGCCGAGCGAGGTCGGTAATGCGGTGGTTCGAGCGTTGGGGGACGATGATGGTGACATCTCTACCGGTACGGGCTTTGACGCTGAGGCTGCGTTGCAGGACTTCGTCAGGAATGAAATAGGGGGTTACTATGGTAATCGAGCGCTCGGCGTCCTGGATGCTGGCGAGCACTTTTTCGTAGAGAGGATCGTCTGGGGTGTCGGGGCCGCTTGACATTATTTCGATGGTAGACCGGCCGCCTTCAACTGGTTTGACCGCCGTTTGGGTAACCGCCTTGTATCCACGTTTGCGTGACGCGAACGCCCAGTCTTCTTCGAAGATTGTATTCAGGGCGGAAACGGCGGGACCGGCGATTTGTACCCCAAAATCGGTCCAACGGCTTTTCGACGGGTTGGGGCCCATGTATTCGCGTCCGATATTGCGTCCGCCGATGATGGCGGTGTCTTTGTCGAATATCGCGATTTTGCGGTGGTTGCGCAAGTTGGTGGCCCCAGGGAACGCAATGGGGAAAACAGGCATGAAACGTTCGATTTTCCCTCCTGCTTTCTCGAGCTCCAGCATGTAGAAAGTCTTTTTGCCGAAGGAGCCAATGGCATCGAGCAGGAGTCGGACCCTGACGCCCTCTTTGGCTCTCCTGGAAAGTTCTTTGACGACGCGTCGGCCGACGGCGTCGTGGCTGAGTATGAAGGTCGTGATATCTATGGACTCCTTGGCGTTTTGTATGGACTCGATCAATACGTCGTAGGCGTCGGAAGCGTCAGGCAGGAATCGCGTTTTGTTTCCGTGTCCGAGCAAGCCAAAGGGAGAGTCTTCGATGTAATCCTGGGTGTGGTCCTCCGTATGGAGGCGAAGGGAACGCTTATCGTTCGTGAGTTTCTTGATTTTTCTGCCTCCGATGAGCAGAAAGAGGGGAACTCCGATGTAGGGAGCTAGAATGATGACGAGTAGCCATGCGAAGGTGTTGCTGGGGCGACGTTTTTCTCGCATGAGGCGAGCGATCAGGATTACCCCAAGACCGAGACCTAGGATGGCTCCCAGGTGTGGGAGGATGCTTTCGATAAGGAGGTTGGGGGCCATAGCGGAAACAGTAAATCAACCGAGTGGGAGGGCGATGCCTTCGTGTTCGAGCATCCACTGTTTTCGCCACAATCCGCAACCAAATCCAACCAAGGTGTTGCCGGATCCGATGACGCGGTGGCAGGGTACGATCACAGGGATTGGATTGCGATTGTTGGCTCCGCCAACTGCTCGCGAAGCGTTAGGTTGCCCGATCTCTCGAGCGATTTGTCCGTAAGATTTGGTTACGCCGAAAGGTATCGCGGAAAGGCGCTGCCAAACTCGCTTTTGGAATGCGGTTCCCTCCGGCGCGAGTTGAACCTCGAATTTCGTGAGCTGTCCGGCGAAGTAAGCTGAGAGTTGCTCGATCGCTTGTTCGAGGTGCGGATTGGCGCAGCGTCCCGATGAAAGGGATTGTGGCTCGTCTTCGTCCAGGAAGGCGATGCTGCAAAGGCCTGCTTCGCAAGCGAGCAGGCGGCAGGATCCGATCGGCGTATCTAGGGGGGCTTCCTCCAAGGTGGGGCGATATTCGCCCTGATTGTATCAAGGCGCAACCCAATCTATTGCTATCCTAGTAGGCGCTCTTAGGCGGGAATATGACGGCCTTGGCGGTCCGGAGCATGATCTTGAGGTCGAGCCAGAAGGACCAAGTGTTGATATAGGTAATATCGTAGGCGATACGCTTGGTGAGATGCTCGGGTTCATTAATTTCTCCACGCAGTCCGAGCGACTGGGCCAGCCCGGTGATGCCTGGCTTCACGAAGTGGCGTGTGTAGTAGACCTGAAGCTTCTCCGAGAACTCGCGGTCGTGGTCGATGAGGTGCGGACGAGGTCCGGACACGCTCATTTCTCCCAGCAGCACGTTTATGAACTGAGGGAGTTCGTCCAAGCTGGTTTTGCGTAGGAAGGCTCCGAAGGCGTAGATGCGGGAGTCGCCCTTGGTCGCTTGCTTGGCCACATTCTTAGCGTTGGCCTCCGAGATATGCATGGTGCGGTACTTTATGATGTGGAAAGTACGCTTGGTCATGCCGGTTCGCGGCTGGGCGTAAAATATGGGACCGGGAGATTGTTTGCGCTGGAAGGCCCAAACAAGGAGGGTGAGCGGTGGAAGGACGAAGGCGACGATGGGCAGGGAGACCGCAACATCGAAGCCGCGCTTGATCATTCGATTGATGGGGTTTTCCAACGGCTCGTTTTCGTAGGTGAGGAAGGTATAGTCGCCTTCGTGCTCGACCATGATGCGCTGCTGGAAGTCGGCTTGCCAGTTGTTGTAGATGCGCACGCGGCAGCCGGCTTTCTGTGCGAGGGCCATGGCGCGCTTCGCGCCCTCGGGGGACAGGGCCTTGTCGATGATGACGACCTGCGAAATTTGGTGCGCTTCGATGTTGCGGCTGAGGTCGTCGAGGGTACCGAGACAGGGGATGGGCTGCTCTTTGGTAGGGGGACAGTCTTGCTCCCCGGTGTATCCGACGATTTCAATGCCGTAGCTAGCCTTGTCGGCAATCCAGGCCTCTAGGCTGGCAAGGGATTCGGTCGAGCCAACGATGAGAGTGGGGATCACCTGCGTCTTGAAGCTGAGACGGCAGAGGTGCTTGGGTAGAATCTTGTTCATAGCGAACAAGACCGCGAAGGAAGAAGCGAAGTAGGTGCTGAGGAAGAGGCGGCTGATGTCGGTGTCCTTCAGGGCGAAAACGACTGCCAGCTGCAGGAGCATGATGCGGATGACCTGCTGGAAGGTGAGTCGGAAGGTCTTGTACCAGCCGAGGTTCACGAAGTGCTCAGAGTAGCTCTTGAGCAGGCGAAGGTTCACGAAGGAGCCGATCGCCACGCCAGCCATGTACAGGTTCAGGTACTCGACCTTCAAACGGTATCCAGAAAGTTCGAAAACGTGGCGAACGACGAGGAAGAGGATGAGGAGGCAAGCTGCTTGCCAGAGGCCGTGCAGATTGAGGATTCCTTCTTGGCGGTTTTTTAGCATCGGATGATCAAGCGTAAAAAAGACGTAATGAGAGTCGCCAAGATTAGGTACAAGCGCAAACGCAAATGTGCCCGCTACCTATGGGAGCATGGGGCGCCTTACTGGTGTCTCATCTTTTGCCTGATTACCGATGTAGTATCAATTGCTCAAGGGGGGGCTGATCCCTCGATCCGAGGGAGTAGAATCGGCTTCGCCCGCCGTAAACTCATGGAATGACGGGGGGGGGAGGGGCCACCTCGGCGCATCGAGCCGGCTCGAATCCGGCTCAAAGCTGCGATGGATCAGCCCGGAGGCGGGACCTAGAGGGCTTTTTCGAAGCGACGACCGCTGGGGTCCCGGAAAACCAAGGTGCTTTCGGTGAAGCCGATGAGTTGTAGACGGTTCTCTATGTCTACGATGTCGCCGATCTTGCGAATCTTTCCGTCGAGGAAGACGCGTGTATCGGTGCCTGCTTTGCGGATTCCTTGCACTGAGAAGGAGTCCACGACTCCTTGCAGGCGAGATATGTCGGACAGGTCGACTTCCGCTTCGGGAGCGACAGTCGTAGCGGGGGAGGGGCTATCTAGGGTGGAGGGCTCTTGCTTCCCGTATTCCGCTTCCCTTTCGATAAGCATCTTTTGCACAGTGGAGAGCTGGTCTTCGGACAGGTTGCCGAGCAGGTTTGCTAATTGGGGCTCTGCGTTAGTATCTTGAGCGGCTGCGGCAGGGCTGGATTGCGAAACGGAAGGAGGCGTGGACAGGCTCGCAGCCACTGGCTTGTCAGCTTCGAGGAAGGCTGAGCCGAAGTAGAAAATCGCCGTTACGGACGCGGCCAGCAGCATTCCCATGCCTGTAAACCCGAACAGGAGTAGCGGCATTTTATTGCTCGAGCCACGGTAGGGCGCACGACCTGCCATGGGCGGAATCGGACCGGACTGGGTCTGGCGTTTCTGTTGCTCGAGCTTGAGGGCTTGGTTTATGAGGCTCATTTCCGTTTGCTGGCTGGTTGGTTACGCGAGCCTTTTGCAAAGGCTAGCTCCAGTAAACAAACGGCTTCGGGGCCTCTTAATTTAGCCTCGGGGCCGGCTTGGCTGGCTAAAATTCGGGGGGCGACGCGGAGGGCCTACTTAAAATCGAGCGTTTTGATCTCCTTTAAGGCCGCCCGCACGTCCTTCCAAGTAACCACTTCGCTGCTTCTAATATAGGAAGAAAGCAGCGACTTGTCGCAGATGTTGTTAACGATTCTGGGGATGCCTCTTGATTTCCAGCTGATCCAGCGCACGGCCCAACTGGTGAAGAAGGGGATGCCTTGGCCGCCGGCCATGGCGATGCGGTGGTGGATGTACTGTTCGACTTGGAGCCGGTTGAGAGGGCGCAGCTCGGTGTGCACGAGGATGCGCTGGCGTAGCTGGCGGAGCCGTTCCTCTGCGAGGATCTCTTTGAACTCCGGTTGTCCCATGAGAATGATCTGCAAGAGCTTTTGCTTGTCTGTCTCGAGGTTGGAAAGGAGGCGAAGCTGCTCTAGCAGTTCGAATGTGAGGTTTTGGGCCTCGTCGATGATGAGTAGGATGTCCTTGCCGGCTTGGATCTTTTCGAGGAGCAAGTCGTTGACTTGTTGCACGAGACCTCCGCGGCTGCGGCTCATGCTGCCGCTGGCTCCGAGCTCTGTCAGGATGGTCTTCAGGAGCTGGGTTTCGGTAATGCGAGGGTTGAGAATCAAGGCGATCTCGTATTTGTCCTCGTCGATCTCGTTGATGAAGTGGCGGCAGAGAGTTGTTTTGCCGCAGCCGACCTCACCCGTCAGGACAATGAAGCCTTTTTTTTCGGCAACACCGTATTTCAAGTGTTGAAGCGCTTCTTGGTGAGTTGGGCTTAGGTACAGAAAGTTAGGATCGGGAGTAATGTTGAACGGCATCTCCCTTAGACCGTAGAAACTTTGGTACATTGGGCCGAAATGTCCGCGAATTGCTGGGGGCTTACAATTATTTTTTTGCAATAATTGGATACCTGTTTCTTCTAGCAGCATCCTTTTCGCATGACCGCTCGCCGATTCACCAACTTGTTTTTTGCTGTCCTCTTCATCGGGGCCGGCATTTTTGCGGCTGCGTTCCTGTATCGAGATTATCAACACTTGGACAATCTGCGTTCGGAGAACACTGTGCTCTCCAAGCGGCACGACGCCCTGGAAGATGAATCTAGCAAGCGGGAAGCTCAGTTGAAGAGCCTGCAAGGCGATCCCGAGTATGTAGAGTCTGTGATACGCACAAAGCTCAACTATGCGAAGGACGGTGAACTGATTTTCCGTTTCGAGCGATAGATTGCGTCTTTTGCCGGTCGTCGCCGGATTGTGAGGAGAAGTTTGTTGCCTTGGACGCGGCTGGCTGAGAGGTATGCAGGCTCATTCGCACTGAACTATGGATAAAAAACAGCTTTTCGAGTCCCGTGGACAAGAACAAGTCTTCCGCTTTTGGGATGGACTGAGTGAGGAGGAGCGAGCGAACTTGGAGTCGCAAGCCGCAGAGATCGATCTCGACGAACTCGACAATCTTGTCGCTACCTTGGTGAAGGGCGACAACGACCATGCTGGAGTTGACTTCAGCGCTCTAGAGCCGGCTCCCTATGTTTCGCTTCCTGAAAATGTGGATACGGATGCGGAGTGGCAGGAGGCCAAGAAGCTTGGCGAGGAAGCCTTGAAAGCTGGCAAGGTGGCGGCCTTCACGGTCGCGGGCGGTCAAGGCACGCGCCTCGGCTACGACGGGCCAAAAGGCACGTATCCAGTAACTCCCGTTAAGAATAAAACGCTTTTTCAAGTCTTCGCGGAGAAAATCCAAGCGGCTCGCGTGCGTTACGCTTGCAAGCTGCCCTGGTTCATCATGACGAGTGACATCAACCACACGGCTACGGTGGCGTTCTTTCAAGAGAATGACAACTTTGGCTTGGACGATGGCTCGGTGGTGTTTTTCCGTCAAGGCCGCATGCCAGCGGTGGATCACGACGGAAAGATCATCCTCGAATCAAAGGGAAGTATCGCCATGAGCCCTGATGGGCACGGCGGCGCTTTGCGGGCCTTGGACCGTAGCGGATCTTTTCAGGCGATGGCGGATGACGGGATCGAAATTCTTAGCTACTTCCAAGTCGACAATCCGCTCGTGCAGCCGGTCGACCCTTACTTCATCGGCTTTCACTTGAAGTCGGGCTCCACGCTTTCCAGCAAGATGCTTCCCAAGGCTTATGAAAAGGAAAAGCTCGGTCACTTTTGCGTTCTGAATGGGGTGAGCCAAGTTGTTGAATACAGCGATATGCCGGACGAGCTTTGCGCAAAGCGTGATCCGGACGGGCAGCTTTCGTTCCGCGCGGGTAGCATCGCGATCCATGTCATCGACGTGAATTTCGCTCGCTCGCTCGTCGCTCCGGGAAGTTCGGTTTCCTTGCCTTTCCACCGAGCTGACAAGAAGATCCCCTTCGTTGACGAATCCGGTGAAGTCCAAAAACCGGATACGCCTAACGGCATCAAGTTTGAGATGTTCGTCTTCGACTCGATTCCATTTGCCAGCAATCCGATCGTAATTGAAACGACACGGCTCAACGATTTCAGCCCGGTGAAGAACGCGGAAGGCGTGGATTCGCCGGAAAGCTGCAAGGCGGATCAGATCAAGCTTTTCCGCGAGTGGTTTGCAGCAGCTGGTATCGAAATTCCCGAAGGATACGACAAGGCCATCGAAGTGTCGGCTCTTTATGCAGATACCAAGGATGCCTTCTTAGAAGCTTGGAAGCGCCAGCCGCAGGAGCTCGATTTCAGCGACGAAATCTACATCGGTTAGCGACTCGCGTATCTCTTGTTTACTGAGGCCGGTTTCAACCGGCCTCTCTTTTTTTTCGTATTAGAATCGAATGCGGTCGTGACTCGGACTAGGGCTGGGTGGATCTCTGCAGGTATTCTATGAGTTGGGTGATGCCAAACTCCCAACGGGGGATCGCGTTGGCGTGGTTGACCCAATTCACGAGGCGACCGAGACGTTCGCTCGCTATGGTTACCTGATCTCCCACATGGTGGGTGAAGCCTTCGCCTGCCTGGTCGCGATCTTCTGTGGGGGCGAACATGGTTCCAAGAAAGAGCATAAATCCATCGGGATACTGATGGTTGTCGCCGATCGCTTGGCTAACGAGCTCCTCCGGACTGCGACTGATCTCTCGCATCTTATTGCTTCCAATCGTGTGAAAGCCGTCCGTTCCGCGGATTTCGAGGGAGACTTCGCAGTTTTCAACGTCTTCCAAGCAGAATTCCTCGTCGAAGAAACGAACGAAGGGACCGATGGCGCAGGATCCGTTTTGGTCCTTGGCCTCGCCGAGCAGCAATGCGCTGCGACCCTCGAAGTCGCGCAGGTTTACGTCGTTGCCTAGGGTAGCTCCCAGAATCTTTCCACGGCTGGATACGGCGAGCACGATTTCGGGTTCAGGATTGTTCCACTTCGACTTTGGATGAATTCCGATCTGCGCACCGTATCCGACCGAAGACATGGGTTGGGCCTTCGTGAAGATTTCTGCGTCTGGTCCGATCCCGACTTCCAGGTATTGCGACCAAATACCTTGCTCTATCAATTTGGCTTTCAGGGCCTCGGTTTCGGGGGATCCTGGCTTTACTTGCGAGAGGTCGTTTCCGAGCGTATCCAAAATGGTCTGACGAACGCGTGTGGCGGCTTGGGGGTCGCCTTTTGCTTTCTCCTCGATGACGCGTTCAAGCAGGCTGCGAATAAAGGTAACGCCGCAGGCCTTGGTGGCGAGAATGTCGTTCGGGGCGAGGATGATGGGCTGCTCCTTTTCTTGACGATTCTCGTCGACCTCGAATCCCATCTGGGATTTTTGAAGCTCTTGCAAGGAGCAGATTTCGGTGCCGATCGCTTCGCGAATTTCGCCGACTGGATCCGAGGCGTTCACCAGAGAGGCGAAGGTCTGGAACCTGTGGCTCAAGTCGTAAACCTTTTGCTCGCGGATGGCCACCACGCGTGGGCCGGCCAGCTTGTTTACGGCTCGGCTTGCGGGGAGCCAGATTCGTCCCGCCCACGTTCCTTCATTCGGGATGATGGGGGAATTTTCGTGCACAGCAGAGGTTGGGGAGTGGACTGCTCGCGAAGTGGTCGACATATCTTTTAAGAAGGGGAGAGTGAGACTAGGACTGAGGAGTAAAGAAGAAGGGAAGGGCATGCGAGGAGGCGAGTCAATCCGCCCACCTTTTCACGGGCGCTCTTCCTATGGATTGCTGCGTCTGTCTAGGTGAGGTACTAGGTATGTCTACTTATGCACGTAGTTCAGCTTGCGCCATCGCGTCACTCTTGATGGTCTCCGATTTTACATTCCTCTATCCAATCCCCTGAATGCCATTATCATCGATTACCAGTTTGGTAGTTGAGTCTGATCCTCAAAGAGCGGAGCAAGTACTCGAATCGCTCAAGAAGTCCGATCGCCACGACTTCTTGTGCTATCATGCCGAGTCCCTTCGCGACGCGAAACGGACCCTGATGAATGTCAGGGTTGATTTAGTCATTTCAAAGGGGATTTTAGATGGGATTTCCCATGTTGACGTACTGGCCCGATATCGAAAAAGCGAATACGAGCCTCTAGTGCTTTGTTTGTTGGAGGACGAGGAGAAGTCAGTGATTCTGGATACGTCTGCGTCGGCGGCGGATGACTACCTTTTCTACAAGGACCTAAACCAGGATCGTCTACTGGAAGCGGTGAATCATGCCTTCGAGAGGAGGGAGCTGCTGAGCGAGTTGAAGACGGTTCAGCAAAACACTGCGTCCGAGGGTAAGGGCATTTTCCGGGGGCTATTGCATTGTTTGGACGTCGCACTTTTCCTAGTCTCGAGGCCGGAGGGCGAGCTCTTGTTCATCAACAAAGTCGCGGAAACCTGGTTTGCCAAGGGCGCGGGTGACATCGTGCGGGGGCTTTTCGACTACGCGGTTTTAGAGGCGGACTCTGTCGAATTGGAAATTCAAACTGAAAGTGCGGCGGTGCCGAATGCTGAGTTGCGATCGGTGGCGGTGGAATGGAAAGGCCGTGATTGCTCTTTGATCACGCTGCGGAACATCTCCAAGCGCAAGCGCGCGGAAGAGGCCTACAAGGCGAGTCAGCGTCGGTTGGATCTCACTTTGAAGGCTTCCAACATAGGGCTTTGGTCTTGGGACCTGCGCAAGAACCAGTTGCATTTTAGTGACCGGTGGAAAGGGCAGTTGGGCTATTCGAGCAGCGAATTCCCCAACACCTTGGAGGCGTTCAAGTCGCATCTTTTCGTGGACGACCTCGCTGCCGTTGAAGAAGTGTTCGGGCAAGCTTTGCGTGGCGAGATTTCGGAAGTGGAGCTGAAGTACCGCATGAAGCACAGGGACGGAGGCTACCGTTGGATGATTTGCCGCGCTGAAATTTTCCCGGACGAGTCGGGTAAGCTCTCGAGCCTTTTCGGTTCTCATATCGACATCACCGATCGCAATCACGGTGACGGGAAAGCGGGTCTGGAAAACTCTCTGAGTGAAAAGTTGAGCATTCGCATGGAGCGGATTGCCGCTGAGCTGGAGAAGAACGCCTCGCAGATTCGAGAGAATTTCCGGGGTGACTCTGCCATTGTGGAGCGTATCCGAGAATTGGAGCGCCTATCCTCGAGTTTCGCTTGTCTGAACGAGGTGCTGCAATTGAACGCGAACAAGGGGAACCATGGCATCGAGGCGATAGAGTTGAGCTCCGAAGTTCGCGAGCTCTACGGGTCGATGAGTAGCTTATTGCCGCCGCGGGTGGAGCTGGAAGTGGACGCTTTGGAAGAGGTGCGTTTGTTCGGCCTTTCCACACGCGCGTTGAGTTTCGCTCTCACGGAGGCTCTGGTTTGTGTTGCCGACAGGGTTACGACTGACTTCAAGAGTCGCATCTACCTTTCGATCGAGCGAGGAAACAGCGCCAGCGGCAGCCACTGTCCGGTATTGCGCTACAGCTATACGGGCAAGCCGGTGGGGAGTGCGGAGTTGCTGGCGCTTTCCAAGACGCCAAACGTTAGCGTGAGCTCTGGCGTGGCGGGAGTTCACTCCGAGCTGGTATTGGTTTTTGATAGCGACTTGCCTCGTTCGCCCACGCGCAACGCCAGCAAGTCGAGGCCTTTGGCTTTGTTGGCCGAAGACGAAGGTGTATTGAGACTTGCGATACGCACCATGCTCGAATCGCTTGGCTACGAGGTCGAGGTTACGGAAGATGGAGCCGCCGCTATCGATGCGTTTGCCCGTCGCAAGTCAGAGTTCGACCTTGCTCTGGTGGACTTGCAAATGCCGGAGGTCGATGGCCACGGTGTTGTCGCCTCGATTCGAGCTTCGGCGGAAGAGCTGCCGATCATACGCATGAGCGGTGATTCCAACGACGAGATCAGTGGCTTGATCGAAGACGAGGGCGATTGCGGGTGCTTTTTGTCGAAGCCGTTTGGGATTTCGGACTTGAAGCTGGCGATAGAGGGCTTGAACCAGCGGGTTGGCGTTTGAGCTTTGGCGCGTGTTGATGCTGCAGGAGCGGACCCGGCGCCCTGCTTCGTTTTTGTTGGCCACGAAAAAGCCCCACGCGCAGGAGCGTGAGGCTTGTTTTTGAAACTGGAAATTAGTTTGCCGTTCCTAGATGAGGGAGAGGGCAGGCGTCTCGAGCAAGGTCTTGAGGGCTTGCAGGTACTGGGCGCCTACGGCTCCGTCCACTGCTCGGTGGTCGCAGCTGACGCCGATGGTCATGATCTGGCCAGGAACGATTTCGCCGGCTTCGTTGACGATCGGCTTGTTCTCGGTGGCGCCGACGGAGAGGATGCCAGCGTTGGGCGTGTTGATGATGCCGTAGAAGCTGGAGATCCCGAACATGCCGAGGTTGGTCACCGTGAAGGTGCTGTCCGACATTTCGGCTGGGCTGAGCTTCTTATTGCGTGCCTTGCCGATGAGTTCCTTGGCTTCGAGGGCGATCTGCTTGAGCGTCTTGCTCTCCGCGTTGCGGATAACGGGCGTGAGCAGGCCGTCTTCGATGGCTACGCCGAAAGCGAGGTGTACCGCGCCGTTTTGGCGAATGGTGTCGCCTTGCCACGAGCGATTCATGGTGGGAACGCGGCGCAGGGCTTCAGCGGAGGCCTTGAGGATGAAGTCGTTTACCGTGAGCTTGATGCCGCCGCCGTGTTCGGCGGGAACGTTGGCGAGGTCGGCGTTGATCTTGGCGCGAGTGGCGAGCAGGTTGGCTGCGTTGACTTCGATCTGCAGGTAGAAGTGTGGCGCGTTGACCTTGGATTCGACCAGGCGCTTGGCGATAACGCCGCGCATGCTGGAGACGGGGAGGTCTGCGTCTTCCGCGATAGCGAGACCAGGAAGCGTTACCGATGGCTTGGACTTCGAATCGCTCTTGGCTGGCTTTGACGAACCGCCGGACTTCTTGGCGTCGAGCACGTCTTGCTTGACGATGCGTCCGTTGGGGCCGGTGCCTTTGATTGAGGAGAGATCGACGCCCTCGGATTTGGCCAATTTCTTGGCTAGGGGAGAGGCTTTGATGCGGGAATCGTCGCTGGATGAAGCTTCGCTCTTCGCGTCGTCCGACTTTTCGCTTTTGTCTTCGGCCTTGGCTTCTTCTTTTTCGTCCTTGTCGTCGCTTGACTTCGATTTGGCTTTGGGAGCGTCGGGGACTTCGACTTCTTCGCCCTCCTCGCCGATGGCGGCGATAGGGGCTCCGATGGCGACTTGTTCGCCGGCTTTCGCGATTTGTTTAAGCAAGATGCCGTCCTCGAAGGCTTCCAACTCCATGGTCGCCTTGTCGGTTTCGATTTCCGCGATCACGTCGCCGGACTCGATGGCGTCGCCTTCGTTTTTGAGCCAGTTGGCGACGGTTCCGACAGTCATGGTGTCGGAGAGCTTCGGCATGTCTATGAATGTTGCCATATGTCTAGATTTGTTGGTGTGAGATTAGAGGCAAATTGGATTACATGATAGCGAGAACCTTCTCGACGACGTTGGACGCCTTGGGAAGTTGCTCTGGCTCGAGAGCCGGGCTGTACATGGCGGGAGCGTCGATCGTAGACACGCGCTGGATCGGAGCGTCGAGGTAGTCGAAGGCCTTGTTCTGGATGGTGTAGGCGATTTGGGCGTCTACGCCGCAGAAGGGGCGATTTTCTTCTACGAGCACGGCACGGTTGGTCTTCTTGACCGACTCTATGATGGTGTCTTCGTCGAGCGGGCGGATTGAGCGCAAGTCGACGACTTCGGCGTCGATGTCATGCTCTTCCTTGAGGACTTGAGCGGCGGTCATAGCGACGGAAACGGAGGGACCGTGGCAAACGATGGTGACGTCCTTGCCTTCGCGCTTGATGTCGGCCTTGCCGAGCGGGATGACGTATTCTTCCTCAGGCACTTCGCCGGTGGTTCCGTAGAGGAGGGTGGATTCCATGACGTAGACGGGGTCGTTGTCGCGGATGGCCGCCTTCATGAGGCCCTTGGCGTCGTAAGGAGTCGCTGGGCAAACCACCTTGAGGCCAGGCATGTTGGCGATGAGGTTTTCTGGAGTGTGGGAGTGGGTGGCTCCCACGTTGGTGCCGCCGTTAGCGGGACCGCGGATGACGATGGGCACGTTGATGAGTCCGCCGGACATGTAGCGTACGCAGCCGGCGTTGTTGATCATCTGGTCCCAAGCCACGTAGGCGAAGCTCCAGAACATGAGTTCCATGACGGGGCGAACGCCCAGCATGGAAGCGCCGATGCCCATGCCGATGAAGCCGGCTTCGGAGATGGGTGCGTCGACGATGCGCTTAGGTCCGTAGCGCTCGAGGAGGCCTTCGGTGACCTTGTAGGCGCCGTTGTATTGGGCCACTTCTTCGCCGATGATGACGACGTTTTCGTCGCGCTCGATTTCTTCGGCGAGCGCGTCCTTGATTGCCTGTCTGTAGGAGATCTCTGGCATTTTAAATCGTGTCCTGTGTAAAAATTAGTCGTTGAAGAAGAGGCGGCCTTGGGAGGTGCGCTGCTCTGGATTGTCCGCTTCCCAGTAGACGTCCTCGGTGATGGACTCCACGGTCGGAAATTCGCTTTCGTCCGCGAACTGGGCAGCGACTTCTGCTTCTTCCTTCGCCTCGGCGTCGATCTCCTTCATTTCGTCCTCGCTCATGATCTTGGCGTCGAGGAGGTAGAGACGGTAGACGTTGAGCGGGTCGTGGTTCTTACGGTAGTCGTCGATCTCTTCCTTGGTGCGGTACTTCTTGGCGTTCGCGTCGGCGACGGAGTGGCCTTGGTAGCGGTAAGTGTGGATCTCGAGGATGGTGGGCTTGGACTCCTCGTGGGCCCGCTTGATGGCGCGTCCTACGCCGTCGCGGATGGCGAAGAGGGATTCGCCGTTGATGTTTTCCCAAGCCATGTTGTAGCCCTCGGCGCGGGCGGCGAGGCCTTCCTTGGGGTGGGAGGAGGAGCGCTCCTGGGAGGTGCCCATGGAGTAGCCGTTGTTCTCGATGATGAAGATGGCGGGCAGGTCCCAGAGGGCTGCGAGGTTGTAGGCTTCGTGCACGGCGCCTTGGTTGATGGCTCCGTCGCCCATGAAGGCCATGGCCGAGCCTTTTTGCTCCTTGTACTTTACGCCGTAGGCGAGACCAACTCCCAGCGGGATTTGTCCCCCCACGATGCCGTGGCCGCCCCAGTAGTTCTTGTCCGGAGCGAAGAAGTGCATGGAACCGCCCTTGCCCTTGGAGCAACCGGTGGCCTTGCCGAGCAGCTCGGCCATGCACTCGTTCATGTTCATGCCGACCGCGAGGGCGTGCCCGTGGTTGCGGTAGGCGGTGATCATGTGGTCGTGCTCGCCCATGAGGGAGGCGCAGGCGACGGCGATAGACTCTTGACCGATGTAGAGGTGGAGGAAGCCGCCGATCTTACCTTGTTGGTAGACGCGGAGGGAACGTTCCTCAAAGCGGCGGATGCGTACCATGTCGCGGTAGTATCCAATGAGCTCTTCCTTGGAGAGATCTTTGTTGATAGGCAGTTTCGCTTCTTTGGCCAGATTGGATGTTTCTGGCTTTACGCGTTTCTTTGGCGTGGTTTTTGCGCTCACTTTTCTGTCTCGTGTTCTCGGTTTTTGAGAAGGAAATTCTTTGGAAACCGGGGATTCAAGGTGTTGGCCGCTTTGAGACAACAACAAAGCGGTGGATTGCAGCGGGATAATTTTGTCGCAAGTCGTTTCGATTAGTCGTTTTGCGGCTTTGCATGAGTGGATTTCCTCGCTGGCACAAGGCCTTCGATCTCGAAATTAAGGGGCTTGCCGGGCTGGCAGTCCACCTTGAGGGCGACGAAACGGTCGTGGTACTTGTCGTAGATGTCCCACAGTCCCTGCCGGTCGGTTTCGGGGATGGGAAGGCTGTCGATCTCCGCCCGATTGTAGAAGGCGAACTCGCCTTCGTCGATGGCAGCTGGCAGGGCCTCGAGGGGCTTGCTGCACTCGAAGAGGAACATCAGCCAGTGGCCTTTTCCCTCGTAAGCCTTTTCGGCGGCCATGCAAAAGAGGTGCAGGTCTTTGTTTTCCAGCTCGATGCCGGTCTCCTCGCGGGCTTCGCGGATGGCGCATTCGAAGGGGGACTCGCCGAGCGGCATTTCCAGCTTTCCGCCGATAGGGCTCCAAAGTCCGTCATTGGGAGCCTTGGCTCGCTTGAGCATGAGGAAGCGTCCGGCTTGGTCTTTCAGGAAAATGAGTGCGCTGATTTTATACTGCATCTTGAATCTAGGCGGCTGCAGTAGGCGAGAGGGCTGGCTTAGGGGCAAGAGGAATTGCCCTGGAATTGGGATGGATCGGGAGATTCGCTTGCTACCAAGGCAGAATGGAGCGATAGGCTTTGGCATGCTCGAGTCACTTCGTATCCTGCTCGCCTCGCTCGCTCTGCTTGGAGGGACCGCCGCAATCGCCTCTGAGGTGGAGATCGTTCGGGTGGACTTTGACTTGGAGCAGCAGGATGGGGCTCGTGACCCTTGGTACGCAATCTCCGTGGTGCTTTCGGTGGCAGAGGGGGAAAGAGGGGCGGAGGGCAACCCGCGCTTCGCCGATGACATTACCGTGTCGCTCGCCCTTGCGACCGAAGTGAACCGAGGGAGTGGACGGGCCTACGAGTTTTATGCGGCCAAGGCGGACTATCCCTCCTTGGAGGTGGGGCAGCACGTTGCTCGGTTTTACCTGCCTCCGGAAATCGTTAAGCGCGACCGGGTGAGAGGTGAGCCTTTTGCCTACGAGATCGAGCTGCTCTCTCGCGAGGGGTTGAAGTTCGCCTTGGTCTCGCCGAACCTCGAGCGGCCCGGGGCCTTGCAGTCGTTCCGCTCTAAAGTGGCTGCCGGCGCAGCGGGTTCGAGCGAATTGCGCCTGCAGCATCAGACGCCTTTCGCTTGGCTCTACCCCAGAAACACGCCTAACCCCCGTCTAGGAAGCCAGTAGGCGATTAAACTGAGGGGATAAGCCTTTGCCTCGATGGGGGACACGTAAGTCCCTAGCTCAGAGAGATTTTAGCTTGTAATGGCTACTTGTTAAAAAAGAATGAACTAACCGTTCATCTGAACCTTCCTTTATGTCCAATCCTCACTTCTTAGCGATCAGCCTAGGGGCAAATTACCTCTGCTCGGTGCATCTTAAGATGAACCCAAGCGGGCGTTGCGAGTTGTTGGACTACCAGATGGACACGGTAGACTTCTCGTCGAACGATCCGATGCTCTGGCTGAAGGCGACTTCATCCCATCTCGATGCGGTGGCCCTGCGTTTTCGGAGCCAGATGCCAGCGGGCTTCTCGATTCCCGGTCATGTGGCGCTTTGCAAGTACTTGAAAATTCCGCATGTTCCGCGCGGGAAGCGACCGAAGATCGTAGCCTTCGAAGCCAAGCAGAATATTCCCTATCCGATCGAGGAGGTCACTTGGGAGTTTGCGGTGATCGAGGAGGACGGCTTGGACTTCGACACGGTGATCGGAGCTTCGCGTACTGAAATTGTGGAGACGATCGCCCGCTACAGTCGTGATTCCGAAATCGATCTCAGAGGCATCGAGCCCTCGACGACTTCTTTGGTCAACGTCTTTCGCTACAACCACGCGGACATCAAGGATGGAGCCTTGATAGTGTCCATCGGAGCGAAATCCACGGATCTTGTTTTCGTTGACGGAAAGCGTTACCACTCCCGCAACTTGCCTTTCGCCGGCCAGTCTATTAGCTCCGAGATGGCGGAAACGCTGGGGGTTGCGGTCAGTGAAGCGGAGCGTATCAAGATTTCCGCGACGCGGGAAGAGGCTTTGGCTCGGGAGGAGTATAGGGCCTTTGAAGACGCGAAGCGAAATTTCGAGGCGAGACTGGGTACGGAAATTCTTCGCACCGCAGCGGTATTGAAGCGGCAAGGTTTCGATTTCGATGCGAAATCCGTTTATCTTACGGGGGGTGGGGCCCTCCTGCCTCAGCTCGACAGCGTCCTGTCGGCCAAGGTGAAGCTGCCGGTCGGATACCTAGATCCGCTTCGTAACTTGACGGTATCCAATGAATCGCTACGCGGTGAACTCGCAAATGCAGCCCCCTTTCTCGCAGACGCGATTGGCATCGGCGTAGGGCGCTTCATGCCGGATGGGGCGACGCTTGACTTGACTCCGAGGAGTCTGGTTTGGCATCGGAAATTTCGCCGCCAGCAACCTTTTTATTTGTTGGCAGGCTTGGTGGCCTGTGGAGCAGTGGGGCTGCCTATCCTGAACACTTCCCTCGAAATTCGGGCCTACGAGCAGGAGCTGCAGAACCTGGAGGCACAAATTCGGCCGCTCAGCCAGATCAACAAGGAGATCTACAGTCGAACTGAACAGATCAAGCGCATCCGGGATGTCATCGAAAAGACCGCCAACGTCACGGCTGCCCGCTCGACTTGGCTCGACATTCTTAACGATCTGCAACGGCGCTTGGCCGAAGTGGAGGACGTTTGGCTGGACGAGTTGCGTCTGGAGAGACCGCAGGCTCCGGTCAGCAGCGGAAAGGGCGTGGCTCGCGTCCAGAAAAGCGACGGTAAGACTCGGGTCCACCTCAGCGGTAGGTTGATCGATGTTTACAATCCCGTTTCCAGCGTAAGCCCGGCTTCCTACGAACGAGTGAAAACGCTCTTGGAAAACTTAAATGGAGCTTCGTTCGTGGCGAGTTTGGAGGACGAGCAATTCGACTACACGGTTCCTGGTGTCCTAGGATTCAAGTTTACCTTGGTGGTAGAGGAAGGAGTGCCGCTCTAGGCTTTTCGCATGGGCTTCTTTCGCAAAAACCCAGTCTTCTACTCGATGCTTTTCGTGCTCCTGGCAGCCTGCTTCACCGGGCTCTGGTACCTTGCGCGCTTGAGTTCGACATTGGGAGAACTGAAGGCGTCCTATGAAACCAAGTCATCGCAGTACGACCGCTACGTCTCCGCAAAGCCCTCACCCACGCGCTCGAACCTCGAGGCGATCGACGCCAATTACGACGAGTTGTACGAAGTCTATGAAAAGGCGCTGGGTATCCTGAAACTCAATACGTTCGACGAGAGGAATTTCTACGGCGAGACGCCAGCGTCTCGCGCGGATTGGTCGTTCGAACTGCATCGCTACAAGGAGAACGCTCGCTACGCGGCCTTGAGCAACTCGATCGTATTGCCGGAAAGCTCTGAGTTTGGAGTAAGGAACTTCTCTGGAGGCGCTCCTCCGGCAGCGGAGATGGAGTCGGTCCACCAGCAAATTGTGATAATGTCATCCTTGTTGGATACCTTGTTCGATTCGGGGATCGCGTCTTTCGAGACGATACAGCGAGGAGTAAAGCCGCAAAAGGGGAAGCCGTCGTCGGCTCTTCGCGCCCCAGACAATCGCCTCTACGGCGAAGGCGACTATTTCGTGGTGGAGCCGGGGCAGAGTTTGGCGGTTCCGGGCACGCTCGACAGCTACTTGTTCAGAGTCGTTTTCCGCGGGCAGTCGGTCGCGTTGCGCACCTTTCTCAACCGTGTTTCCAATTCTCCCTTGCCGTTTGTCGTTCGAGGGGTGGAGGCCGACCTTTCGAGCGAAAGAGGCCAAAAGCAGGGTTTGGAAGCGATTTCCGAGAATCCGTTTTCAGGCCGGGAGTCGAACCCTCGTTCCGTGGCGACCGCTGTACCCATTATCTCTGACAACACCTCTTTGTTCGCAGTCACTATCGAGTTTTTGCAGCTAGCGGTGGAAATCGAAGAACCGCGTATCGCAAGCACGGGGAAGGGAGGCGCTGATGCATAGGTTCAAGCTCACGGAGCTTCTGGACAAACTGGTTTTGCTGGTTGCCATGTTGCTGTTCACCTGGGTGGGCGTTACGGCGATCTTCGAGGTGCGCAAGCTCGACAGCATTGCGGGGCAGAGTCGGCCGCTGCTCTCCGAGCTAAAAGTTAATGCGCCCCTGTACGAGGCTGAGGCGCCTCAGGTTGAGAATGTCGTCTGGAAACCGGCCGAGAATCAGAGTCGCGGCGAGGATTGGGTTTTCGACGTGTTCACGCCGCCAGTCATCTATTATGATCCGAATTCCCGGGAGTTTGCCGTTACGCCTCCCAGTATGCAGCCTGCGGATACGGTAGACAACACTTGGGCTACGTTCGACTTGGAGCTCTTGGAGGTGCGTTTGCGCCCTTACAAGCTGCAGTTGGTTGGCTATGCGGGAGAGCGGGGCAGCTATGTCGCCTATTTCGAGAACACGTCCACTGGAGCGATCGTGCTGCTGCGGGAAGGGCAGGAGGACGCGGAACTGGGTGTCCGATTGACCTCCTTCCAAGAGCAGCAAATCGAAATCTCTAACGAAAACGGTACTCCCATCGTGCAGGACGTGGGCGTGGCTCGCCTTGCCGATTACGCTTCCGGTCAGCAGATGAGTCTCACGAATTTGGAGACGAAAATGTTCTCCGATCTAGAGGCCAAGGTACGTCTCTTGCCGGCTGGCAACATTCGCTACGTTGAGGTGGGAAGCCGCTTGGAGCTGGAGTCAGGAGATTATCTCATCGAAGACTTGTCTGCGCAGCCACAAGAGGCAATGATTACAAAAATTTCAAAAGACGGCGACCGCCGTCTTTCCCGCACCCTAACCCCAGCTCCCGTTTCCGATCTCAAGCCTCGCGGCAGTCGCCAAGAAGCTGCTCCTCCAAGCCCATTCGCAATCAGGCCACGGTCCCCGGGCGAAAAGCCCCAAGGCTGACGATTGCAGAGCGGCTATTTCAAATCCACTAACCACATGACTAAGAAGACGCCAACACTTAGGTACCTCGTTCGCTTGTGCAGTCTCGGTTTCGCTTTGGCGATCGCCGCTGGCTCGTTCGGGCAGGACGACACGGAAACTAAAATCCGACTGATGACCGAAGCCTTGCAGGCCCGCGATTCGGGTAACCTCATATTGGCGAAGGCCAAGTTGGAGGAGCTCGTCGAGATCGCGCCCAACGATGCATCGGTTAAGCGGATCTTGGGCAGCGTGGAACGTTTGATCGAGAACCAAGGTTCTAGCTCGGGCGCGAGCTCGACTTCGACTGAGGACCGGAACGCGGCGCTCCAGCGCGAGGCTGAGTACTTGGCCAGCTTGGAGACGGAGCGTATCGAGAAGTCCATGCAAAGTTCGCGAGAGATGCGGGAAGTGGCTCGCCGCCAAGCCAATCGAGGCGAGTACGACCCTGCCCTGCGTACCATTTCGCGGGCTATCTCTGGTCTGGAGCCGAATCCGATGACCCAAGTGCTGATCGAGGAGTTGAAGCGGGACGAAAGAGAGTTTCTTCGCCAGAAGTCCCAGTACTCGGCGACGACTGCCGATGGCTCTCCGGGGTCGATTTCTGTGCATGAGGCAAGCCCGGATTTCGTGAAGCTGCAGCAGCAAATCGAGGTCTTGAACTTGCGGGGCCGCAGCCAGTTTTTCGCTGGAGATATCGAAGGTGCGGAAGCGACCTTCAAGCAAATCGAAGCGCTGGATCCCAACAACGCCGTCGCGAAGAATTTCCTCATCCGCATCGCCCGGGAACGCCAGGAGATGGGCTACCTCAACAAGCTCAAGACGCGCGAGCAGCTTTTGCAGGAGGTTTCCAATGCTTGGCAGCGTCCCAGTATCTACGAGGAGCGTCCGGGAATCGAAGTTGTGGATACGGTAACCCTTCCCCTCACCGAGAAGCTGAATCGCATTATCATTCCCAGCGTGAACTTCACGGAAGTGGAGTTGAGCAAGGTGGTGAATACCTTGAGTGCGATTTCCGAGCAGTTCGATGCCACGGGCCTAGGTATCAAGGGGGTTAACTTGGTCTTGATCGATCCCGAGCGAGCGAACCCCACGGTAAACATCACGCTGCGTAACTTGTCCCTCAAGCGGGTCCTCGACTTCATCGTCGACTCGGTTGGCTTCCAATACGAAGTGGAGGCGGATGCGGTAGTGGTGCGACCGGGCGGTGAACGCACGAATTTGGATACGGAATTCTTCCCGATCTCGCGTTCGACGGTGATCCGTATGACCGGTGGAAGCTCGGGAGCGGGAGGTAGCGGGGTCTTTGACGATCCTTTCTTCACGGATTCGGGAGATCGCGTGCGAGAGCAGGGGATCGCCAACGATGCACAAACCATCCGCGGCTTCTTGCAGCAGGCGGGGGTCGACTTCGCCGGAGTGGAAGGAAGCACCTTGGCGTACGACGGTTCGGCTATGATTGTTACCCAAACGCGTCGTAACCTCGAGCGTATCCGCAATCTCCTCAACCGCTACACGGACGTGAAGCAGGTGGAGATCGAGGCGAAGTTCCTCGAGATTCAGGAGGGCGCGTTGGAAGAGCTTGGTTTCGACTGGGTCATCGACGAGAGGGGGGCTCAGACGGATCCTGCCTATGAGACCGGCGAAGTTTATCGTTCTTCCTTGCGTACGCTCGCCAATGCCGCCGCTCCGGGAACGACGGCGAGCCAGATCACGATCGACTCGGATTCGTTTTCGCGTGTCGACGACATCTCGCCCCCCAGTTTGCCCGGCAACAAGTTGTTGGGAGCGAACTCGGTTCCCTTCACTAACGTGATCGGCAGCATCGATGGGGTTAACTTGAACGTGGCGATTCGAGCTCTCTCGCAAAAGTCAGGCTCGGATCTGTTGAGCGCGCCGAAGGTGACGGTGCTTTCCGGCAACCAAGCCAAGATCAACGTCAGCCAGGAGTTCCGTTATCCGACCCGCTACTCCGACACGGAGAGCGACGTAGGCAGCACGCGTGGCGACTCCGCGAGCGCGGGTGTGACGATCACGCCGGGAACGCCCGAAGACTTCGAAACCCGCAACGTCGGGGTTGAGCTCTTCGTGACTCCAATCGTGGAAGAGGACGACTACAGCATCACGCTCGACCTCAATCCCCGCGTGACGGAATTCGAGGGCTTCGTCGAGTACGGTGGTCCCAGTATCGCGATTTCCGGAGGCACGACCGTTAAGACTCCATCGGGATTCTATCAGCCTATTTTCGCGGTCCGCGAAGTGGAGACCAAGGTCACGATCTGGGATGGAGCGACTGTCGTCATGGGCGGCATGACGCGCGAAGATGTGGTCACGGTGAACGACAAGATTCCTTTCCTCGGCGACATTCCCTTCATGGGAAGGCTCTTCCGCTCGGAGGGCGAAAGCTCTGCCAAGCGTAACCTGCTGATTTTCGTGACGGCAAACATGGTGAGCCCAGGTGGGTCTCCCAAGCGCCAAACGCTGCGCGGGGTGCAGCCTGGATCCTTGTTCCAGAACCCAACCTTGGTCACGCCAAGCGGCAGCGAATCTCGCAGCCAATAACGGCATCTAGATTTCAAGTAGAAAAGGCACGTCCACTGGGGCGTGCCTTTTTTAATAGTCTCGGGTTGGGATGCTCGCGTGAAAAAGGCGCTCTCGCATCTTTTCCTCAGCTAAGCGGCTCGTTTCCAATCAGCTGCGATTGGATGTCTACTGCGTCGTCCTCCTCGCCAACACCGTCTTCGTCGCCAATCGGATAGGCGAAGCTGAAGTGGAGCTCCTTCTCGCTGGGGCGATCGATGTCGATTTGGCCGCCGAGCTGGACGGCCAAGCGGTTGGCTTTGTCGACGCAAGCGGGGTCGCTGAAGGTAAGGTCGCCCTCGCAGGCGACGTCGAAAATCAAGTGTTCGGTAGTGAGGTCGATCCCGAGCGTGATTTCTCCCTCCTCGACGGAATTGACCGCTGCCTGGGTGAGGGAGTGCATCAGGCCGAGCAAGGTTTCGTCGGCGATCTCGATACCGAGGTCGGTGTCGACCGTGTAGGACATATGCGCATCCATGGCCCGCGGAGAGAATTCTTCGATGATCTTCTGCAGGACCGTTTCCACTGCGTAAGGATTCTCTTCAGGGACTTTCTCGATAGTGGCTTCTGGCTCTGCTTGAACGGAAAGACCGATTTCGCGATGACCTGCCTGGAAGGAATCCTCCGTTTCCTCCTCGATTTCGATGGTTGCGATTTCGGCGACAACCTCCTCAAGCTCCGGTTCGACCTCGCCTGTCGTTGCGGGCGCTGGAGCTGCAGCTGGCTCGCGAGGAGCGTCGATCTTCATGTCGGCGGGTTGGCGATCGAGAATGGCCTGGAGCGTGGCGAGCTGCTTCTCTGCTTGCTTGTGGATCTGCTCGATTTGCGCGGCGATGGTTGAGATCGGCGTGTTGTTGCAATTGTCGCGCAGGCCTCCCGAAATTTCGTTGATTAGGGCGGCTGGCTCCTTGAGTTCCTGCACGAAAGAGGGGAGCCACAGCGATTTCAGCGAAGCTGCTGAAATGGCCCGTTCCATTTGCGCGTAGATTTCTTCGGCTCGTTTCTCGACCTCGACCCCGATCTTAGTTTTACGCTCGTTTTCGAGAGTGGTTTCGAGCGCCGTATTGGTGGCCTTCAAGGTTTCGCGCTCGACCCTCAATTCGGACACCGCTTGCACGGCTTCCTCGTTTTCGGCGCTGATCGTTTGGATTTTAAACTGGGCGGCTTCCAGCTGGGATTTGAGATCTCGCACTTCTTCCTGGAGCTCTTCGGCTTGTTGTATGGCCTCGCGGGTCTTCAGGTTGTTGGCCTCGATCGCGTGCTTGATAGTGTCCTCCTCCGCAGAGTTGCTACGTGTCTTGAAGGCAAATCCGTGCTCGCAGTGGCTGGCGTTGGTTGCCAGCTTTTGCAGTGGGCGGGCGATTTTCTTGAGGGAAAGAAAGTAGGCGAGTCCGTGGCAGGCTGCGATGAGGCTGCCGACCGGGACCCAAAGGTTCAGCTGGCCGGAGAGTCCGAGGCTTGCGGTCAGGCTTTCACGAGTGGCTGCTAGGGCGGGCAGGGACATGAAGACAAGCCCGGACACGGTCGCTCCAGCGGCGATTGCAGTGTGGATGGAGAGGGTGGATTTGATGTCTTTCATAGGTGGATCTTGGTTGAAGGGCGCTTTTCCCCTTCAACTTCATCGGTCGCGAATGGCCCAACTGGATTTTTCCGCCAAAAATAGGTCTGGGTATTGTCCCCTAGAATCTCTGGTAAGCAGGCTCGTTTGGGTTTGATCTGCGGAGGGCTCTGGCATTCGCTGCGTCATGGCGAAATATCTCCTGATCGACGGATTCAACATGGCGTTTCGCGCCTTTTACGCGGTGAAGGAACTGCGTCGTTCTGACGGCTTTCCGACGAACGCCCTTTACGGTTGGGTCCGCTCGATGTGGAAGCTGCTCGATGACCAAAAGGCGGACCATGTGACAGTGTTCTTTGACCTTGGCGGAGCGCTGGAGAAGCTCGAGCTTTTGCCGGATTACAAGGCGAACCGCGGCGAGACCCCCGAAGAGTTCGAGCAACAGGTGCCGATTATCAAGCAGCTTACCCGAGCCATGGGGTTTGGCCTAGTCGAACTGGAAGGAGTGGAGTCGGACGACCTGCTTGCTGCCTACGCGACCCGTCTCGTCGTCAAGGAACCGGACGCCCTCGTGCAGATCGTGAGCGCGGACAAGGATTTTGCCCAGTCTGTCACCGAGCGAATCCATCTTTTGCTGCCACCTCCAACGGCTAATCCGCGACTGGGTTGGCGGGAGCTCGATCCAGCTGGCGTGGAGGAAAAGTGGGGCTTGCCGCCGGAGAAGATGGTCGACTATCTCTCGCTCATTGGTGACACCTCCGACAATATTCCCGGGGTGCCAGGCTGCGGTCCGAAAACGGCGGTGAAGTGGTTAACCGAATACGGAGACATCGATGGCGTGATGGCCAATGCCTCGGATATCAAGCCGCCGCTCTTTCGGGAACTCCTGCCAACGCTGAAGGAGCGCATGGAACTCAACCGCAAGATCATCGGCTTCAATCTGACGCACCACGAGGGTGAGGAACTCGACACGGGAAGTTTGGATTTGGAAGCCCTTTGCAAAATCCTCGAAGAGATGGAGATGAAAAGCCATCATGCGGAAGCGTTGAAGCGCTACTCGCAGGGTGAGCTGTTTTAGGCTGGCGCTGCAGAGAATCGTTCTATGGGGGCGGCGCTTGCCAGCGACCGCAGGAGATGGATCCTGCAGCGCGGTCGCCGGCTGAAGCTCGGCGCTACGTTTGACGCATGACAGTTCACTAGCGTATTGCGGATAGGGGATCGTTTCCAGGCGCGTAGCTGGCGAGGAACTGTGACATCTCGTCGACTGTTGCCTTGGCCGTTAGCACGAAGAGGTAGTCTTGGTCTCTCCATTTGCTGACGGTCCAGCCGTTGTCCTGCTGGGCGTATCCAATTTGTTCCGACGCCTCGAATTCTGGAAAGTCGTTTTCCATGCCGATAAAGAGGTGGTAGACGGTGTCGGCATTGAAGCACATAAGGGCCACTTTTTCTTGGGACCAGTCGAGAGGGCGGCAGCCCACGCCTTCCAGGGCTAGGAGCTTGGGCGGCAGTTGGTCTGGGAGGTCAAAGCCGTTTTGGGTCAGCCAAGTCTGCAGCTTGGAGGTGTCGCGGTCGAAGTAGGAGAGGCGTGGCCCGTCGACGGAGTAGTCGAAAGCCCTTTGGGCGAGCGGACCGGTATAGTCGTCGCTTCGGTCGATTCCGTATTCGAAAAAGAGGTACGAGCAAAGGACGAACGCCGCGGCGATGGAGAACCATTTGCGAGCTTGGGCGAAGCGGAGGCGTTTGCGTTCCTTTTCGGCTATGGTGACCTTGAGCGCGGAACGCAGGTCGGCGGGCACTTCAAAGCTGCGCAGGGAGGCGCTCAGGCTCTGGTCGGCCTGCTTTTGCGACTTCCACCAGCTGGCGAGCTCCGGATCGTTTGCGGCGACGGCTTTGGCGGCGTCGAACTGCGGGTCGTTGCTGGGCTCGTTTTCCAGCGTGTAGCTGCTGAGGATGAGTTTTGCTTCCTGCTTATCCATGCGAAGACTTTCTCTTTTCGTCGGTGAAGGAGACGATTTTCTCTGTTGAAACGGGTTTTGTAAGTTGGGCTCGCAGCATCTCCTTGCCTCGAGCGAGTCGGGACATGACGGTTCCGATCGGGATTTCGAGGATGGCGGCGATTTCCTTGTAGGAGTAGGACTCCAAATAATAGAGGGAAACCACTTGGCGGTATCCGTCTTTGAGTTGGAGGAGGCTGTCCATCAGGTCGCGGGCGTCGGTAGCCTTGACTTGGTCGCTTGGCTCGTTGTCGGCCTTCTCCGCGGGGGCGGTTTCTTCCCAGGAGTCGAAGCGGGAGCCCCGCTTGGCGATGCGCAGGAATTCTCGGTAGAGGGTGGTATAGAGCCAGGATTTGACAGCTGCAGCGGAACGGATGGAGGCTCGTTTTTTGGCGATGCGCAGAAATGCCTCCTGCGTCAGGTCCCACGCGTCGTCGCTAGAGCGCGTCAGGCTCATGGCGAAACGGTAGAGGTTCTGGTAGTGGTCGTCGACGACCGTTTGTAGTTCTGGCGGCATGGTTCTGGGCGAAGTCTTGAGTGATGCTGGGTCCTTTGACTTCTTGAGAGCTACCTGCAGCCTGATTTATTCCGCAAAAAAGGCGAGCGCCTAGGCTTCTTTGTCGCGAGCGGCTTTTTATTCGATTGATCAAGGAAAGGCTGCTGCTATCAGGCTTTTGCAAATGAGTAAGCCGCAGATTCGAACCGTAGACATCGTGCTCCCGCTGGAACAGTCGGAGGACGTCGATATTTGGAAGCGGAAAGCGGGCCGAAAGCTCAAGATCCACCCCAAGTCGATCGTGGACATCCGCTTGCGCAAGCACTCGATCGACGCGCGCAAGGCTCCGGTGAAAATACAGCTGCGACTGGAGCTATCTACTTCGGGCCCTTTGCCGGAAGACCCGGTGCTGGAGCCGAGCTACGCCAAGCTGGGGCAAAACGTTCGCAAGCTGGTTATCGTGGGCAGCGGCCCGGCGGGAATGTTCGCGGCGCTGAGAGCGATCGAGCTCGGCTGGAAACCCATTTTGCTGGAGCGCGGCAAGGACGCGATCAAGCGCCGTTTCGACTTGGCTCCCATACTGCGCGAAGGCCGCGTGGTGGAGGATTCGAACTATTGTTTTGGCGAAGGTGGGGCGGGAACTTTTTCCGACGGAAAGCTCTACACCCGGGCGACCAAGCGAGGTCCGGTTCGCTTCGTCTACGAGACCTTGGTGGCCCATGGAGCGCCGCATCGAATCTTGACCGACGCCCACCCGCACATTGGTTCGAATTTGCTGCCCAACGTGGTGCGGGCGATGCGAGAGTCGATTCTCTCCGCGGGCGGCGAGGTGCATTTCGAGACGCGAGTGACGGGGTTCGTCCGTTCTTCCGACGGCAAGAAGCTGGTGGGCGTGGTTTCGCGTGACGGACGCGAGTTCGTGGGAGAAGGCGTCATCCTGGCGACTGGACACAGCGCTCGCGACATCTACCGATTGTTGCGCGACGAGAATATTCGCCTGGAGCAAAAGCCGTTTGCGGTAGGCGTGCGCATCGAACATCCGCAGCCGTTGATCGACAGCATCCAGTACCACTACGAGCGTGGCACGGAGCGTCCCCGTATTTTGCCGGCCGCAAAGTACCGTCTCGCGACCAAGATCGAGGATCGCGGAGTGCATTCCTTTTGCATGTGTCCGGGCGGTTTCATTGTTCCGGCTGCAACCGAAAACGACGAAGTGGTGGTCAATGGAATGTCCTTGGCTCGCCGGGACTCGCCATTTGCCAACTCGGGGCTGGTGGTGACGGTTGAGCCGGAGGACACCCAGGCGTTTGAGGCGGAGCATGGAATCCTCGCCGGTTTGGCCTTTCAAAAGGATTTGGAAATTCTCGCTTCGCGAGCGGGTGGCGGTGTCCAGAAGGCGCCCGCCCAGCGAGTGACCGATTTCCTGGAAGGAAAGCTTTCGGCGAACCTGCCGAAGACGAGCTATTTTCCCGGATTGACCAGCTGTCCGTTGCAGGAGCTGATGCCGGATTTCATCGCCTGGCGCATGAAGGAAGGTTTGCAGCAGTTTGGCGCCTCGATGAAGGGCTACCTCACTGAGGAGTCGTGCTTGATCGGCTTCGAGACACGCACCAGTTCGCCGGTGCGGATCCCGCGCGACGATGAAAGCCTTCAGCATCCGGAGTTGCCGGGGCTTTATCCCTGCGGCGAAGGCGCGGGCTTTGCGGGAGGGATCGTTTCGGCGGCGCTCGATGGGGTGAAGTGCGCTGAAGCGATCTGTTCGCTTGCGAGGTAGACGAGTTGGGCATGGGGTATCCAGCGACAGCCAAACGTTTGCCATGGGCGAGGGGAGTGAAGCTGCTTGATTGCGATGCGAACGGATTGCTGGCGGTCGAAAAGCCCGCTGGAGTACTCTCGCATCCTAACAAGAAAGGCGACCGGGAGAAGGCGTTGCTGAACGCTCGCTATGACGAGTCGCAGCAGGCGTACCGGATTTTGGATACGGAAGGCGAAGTCGTTTCGACCGTTTACCTTCTGAACCGTCTCGACTCGGCGACCTCTGGCATTGTGTTGCTCTCGCTTGTGGAGGATACCGCGCGTTCTGTTCTCAAGGCCTTCGAAGAAAAGAAGGTCAAGAAAACCTACCAAGCTCTCGTGTTCGGCGCTCCGCGTGGCGGTCCTCTCGTGTGGAAGGATCGAATCTCGGTCAGGAAGGCGCAAGGCGGTTTGCGAGCGTCCACAGGAGGCGGGTTGAGCGCGGAAACGAAATTGGCGAAGGTGGAGCCGATGGGCGGGATGCCGCCAATTGCCCGCTTGACCTTGCAGCCAATCACGGGTCGGACCCATCAGTTGCGTATCCAAACTTCCAAGCGGCATGTTCCCATCGTGGGGGATCGCACGTATGGCGACTTTCAAAAGAACAAGCTCGCTGCCAAAAAAGGGATGAAGCGTTTGTGTCTCCATTGCGTGGGCACGGAGCTGGAATACCGACTCGGAAATAGGGCGTTCCGTTTCAAGGTCGCTTCCAAGGCTCCTTTTTAATGCGAATAATTTTGCCCCTGCGGTTTGAAAATCGGGCGAATCAAGCTATCTAGTTAGCTGTGTCAGCTAAGTGTTTGTCGGGGGATACCCCAGACACAACACGTGTTGAATACGACTTGTACTCCATTAGCCCCCCAAGCTGATTTAACGTAAATTATCCCTGTCAGGATTTTCCGAATGGATCGGATTGGACGTGCGCTAATGTTTAGAAAGTAAACAAACATGCACGTGTTGGATTTTTATAGCCCAGTTGATTTAGCGATTTCAAAAAACTGTTTGACATGGGTTTAGCCGTTCAGCACTTCTGTAAACCTACCTCGCCAATACCCTGCGCCCGTCCTTGGGCATTTTTTTTACCCCCTAAGACAAACACGTGTTGGGTTTGGCAACCTCAAAAGAACACAAACCTATGATGTCCTACCAAGAACCTACCCTTGGCACGGCTTTGCTCCGTGCATCGCGGGCGGCGTTTAAGTACGTCCCGCTTTTCATCCTGTCGGTCGCGATGGTCGCGACTGGCTTTGCGCAATCGACTGGCTCCATTCGCGGGCAAGTCAAGAACGCAACCACTGGCAAGCTCGTCTACAATGCGGTCGTAACGATCGAGGAGACCGGGCGTGAAACCAAAACCGACGAGTACGGTGTGTACCGCTTCTCAAATGTTCCGAGCGGCGAGTACACGATCACTGCAGACTACGTGGGCATGCGGGGCAAGCCGGTGTCCGTGACCGTTGATTCTGGCGTTAGTTCAAGTGGCGATATCCTCTTGGTCTCGCGTCGTGCGGCGCAAGAAGTCGATGAGGAGGAAATCTTCGAATTGGCCGCCTTCGAGGTCGACGGCAGCGAGAACTATGACGCCAATGCAATGGCTCTCAACGAGCAGCGCCGTTCAGATAACCTGGTTGTTGTGCAGGACGCGGATGCTTTCGGCGAAATTGCGGAAGGCAATATCGGGGAGTATCTCAAGAACCTCCCGGGCGTATCTGTTGAGTACGTCGCGGCGGACGTACGCTCCATCAAGTTGCGCGGCATGAGCTCCGCATACACTCAGGTGACAGTGGACGGTTCGCAGATGGCGAGCGCTGGTTCCGGCAATGCGATTCGTCGGTTTGAGCTCGAGCAAGTCTCTCTCGCGAACGTAGACCAGTTGCAAGTTTACAAGCTGCCGCTGCCAGATATGTCCGCGAACTCCATTGGAGGCTCGGTCAATTTGGTGAGCAAGAACGCCTTCGCGATGGGCAAGACGTTTAGCTACAAGGCATCGTTGAACGTCAACTCTGACTACTCTATCACTGGTAAGTCGCCAGGTTGGCCGAGTGATGTGGAGCGTTCAAAGACTCTACCGAACTTTGAGTTGGCTTACTCGGATGTTTTCATGGACGACCGCCTCGGTCTTGCTGTGACTTACAAGCAGTCGAACATGGCAAATCCTCAAAAGCGATTCCGCTGGAGAGACTGGCAGGAAAAGCCTGACGGCGGTAACGGTGATGTGGACGATATCTACTACACTCGTTTGCAGTTGCAGGACGGTCCTAAGAAGACTTCTCGCGAGTCTTTCTCTGCCAACCTCGACTACAAGATCAACGACAACACGATGTTCAGCCTCAAGGGGCAATTGAACTTCTACGATTCCACCTTTATCAATCGTAATACTGATTGGGGTCTTGGAGACATCACTCAAGATGACATAGACAACGGCGATTTCCCTGCGTACACGGGCGCTCCGACTGGTGAAATCAGCAATCTCAGCTACGCGTTTGGCGAGTCTAACCGTATCTCCCACGGAGCTTCCTATCGTGGTAAGTTCGGTAACACGTATCACATCGATGCGAACGTGAAGCAGCACCTTGGCGAGTGGACGATCGATTACGGCGCAAGCGTGTCGGAAGCGACCAATCACTACCGCACGGCCGATCGTGGGTTCATGATTTACGGCTTGGCCGAACGAATCGACAACGAGTACGTTGAATTCGACATGACGGAAGGGCCACTCGCGGCTTTCAATGACTTCACCGTTTTCGATTCCGACATGAACCCTCTGCCGAATCGTGGTCGTATCTACGAGCAGACAGAGCTTCGTCAAGTTTGGGACCAACCGAAGGACTCGGTGGATATAATCTCTGGTTTCCGCGTGAATGCCAAACGTAACTTCACCTTTGGTGAAAACCAAGGCTTCTTCAAGTTCGGTGTCCGTACTTCCCGTCAGCACCGCGAGGCGGCTGAATTCAGGCTCCGCTGGGAGTACAACGGCTACAACGAGGACGGTCAGCAGCTCTGGATGGACCAGTTTGTTGACAATGTCTTCAAGGATCAGGTTATCGATTTTGGATACGAAGGCTTCGACTGGCCGAGCGGCAGCCAACTCTATGACTACTTCAATGCGAATCGCGATCAGTTCGATTTCGAGGAAAGCACCGCGGTCAACCATACGATCTCTCGTTACTACGAGTTTGATGAAGACATCAACGCCGCTTACGCGATGGCTAAGTTCGAGTTCCTCGACAACAAGTTCTCTGTCTTAGCAGGTGTACGCTACGAGGAAACCAGCGCCAGCGGTCTGATGCCGGTGCGTGGCAGCGCCAACAACTACGTCAATTCAAGGACGGATTACTTCTACGAAAGGGTCCAAGCGTCCGATAGCTACGATAGCTTCCACCCAAGCGTGCACATCAAGTACGACGTGAACGACAAGCTCTTGCTCCGTCTCAGCTACGCCAACACCATTGGCCGCGCTGACTTCGGTTCCATGTTCGGTGTAACTGAATTCAATGCGCCGCAGTATGACAATGGCTTGGATCCTTCCGATCCCGGCTATGAGCTGAACGACCCCGACACAACTATGGGTCGCGTTTCGGTAAGAAATCCTGGCCTGCTTCCTCGCGAATCGGACAACATCGACCTCACTGCAGAGTACTACTACGACGAAACTGGATTTTTCGGAATGTCTTTCTTCCAGAACGATATGACGAACTTCATCCAGACTCAAACGCGCGAGTTGACTGCTGATGACCTCACCACTTGGGGACTGCCAGACTTCGTATTTGGACGCACAGCTGTGACTCAGGCGGACATCGACAATTATGGTTTGGATCCAGAAGATCTTAACGGTGGTTTCGACTATGAAATCAGCGTTCCGACGAACGTCGCCTCGGCAAAGATCCAAGGCATGGAGGTTAACTGGAGGCAGGATCTCAACATGTTCGGAGACGTCTTCAAGGGGTCTAGCATTTACGCCAATGGTACCTTCCTCTCGACCGACGCCGAAGTGGGTGATGCTTCACCATACGCCAACGATTTGCCTGACTTCATCAAGCAAACATACAACTATGGCTATCTTTTCGAGCGTGGGCCATGGGACTTCAAGCTTCGTTGGAACATTCAGGGACCAGAAATTGCGGGATCTCGTACTTTCGAGGTCAATGGAGCTGAGCAGAGAGCCGGTCTCTATCGTTTGGAGCGCACCTCTATCGACGCTGACTTCGGCTACAAGATCAACGACCGCATTTCGTTTTTCGCGAATGCTCGTAACATCAACAATGCCCCATTCCGCCGTGGCTACCGTATTGAGAACGCTGCCGGCTCTTTGCAGACCGTGCTCGAAATCGAAGAGCGTTTTGGCATCCAGTATCTCTTCGGCGTAAAGGGTAAGTTCTAGTCGCCCGACCTTTTACACTAGTAGTGTACCAACAATATTCGTGATTTGTAGTTTGCGCGGGAGAGGGGATTCCCTCTCCCGCTTTTCTCTGAATGTAACAAGTTTTTAAATACGGATCTAATGAAACGGAACGTTGGCTTGGCGCTTGGCCACCTCCTAGGAAAGGAGAACGAGCCTCAAGCCTACGTTTTGACTTACGGATAGTGGTTACAAGAGGGGCCATGATGAGATGAACGCTTTGCTGCTTTTTAGTTTGCGATGTTAAATGATGATCTTTCCGGCGCTCCGGGGGGCGTGCCGGGGAGGTTTGTTCACCTTTGCTCCTCTTGCTAATCACTATCCCACTTTTATCATATGAAGCTAGCTATCGCACTTACCACTGGAATAGGAATAGCCCTTGCAGGCTGTTCGAAGCACGAACCTCTGGCTCGCGTGGAAATTGAAAATTCCACCGAAACCCAGCGGATCGACGAGGTTGTGGACCTGCGCTTGGTCGACCTTGGTTTGCGTCTGGGCGACGACTCCGCGGAGGGTATTGAGGCCTTTGCGGGCGGCTCGCCGGTGCCGGCCCAGGCTTGGGATAAGAGTGGGGACGGGGTAGCGGACACCTTAAGCGTGTTGCTTGACCTCGCTCCGGTCGAAGGCAAGTCCTTGGAGCTGCGGCACGCTTCCGGATCGCCCGCAAGCTTCAAGCATCGTACGCAAGCCGAGATTTCTCGTAAGACAGGAGGCGAGTGGCAAGGGCGCGAGTATATCGGTGGGCACTTCGAAAACGTACAGTCCCTAGAGACGCCCCCTGAGCACACGGACCACTCTTGGTTTATCCGATATGAAGGTCCGGGTTGGGAGAGCGACAAGGTTGGTTATCGTTTCTATCTCGATTGGAGAAATGGCTTCGACATCTTTGGCAAGCTGACCCCTGAGTTGGTGTTGCAAGACGTGGGGCAAGATGGATTCGATTCTTACCACGAACCAGCTGACTGGGGCATGGATATCCTCAAAGTGGGCTCCTCGCTTGGTTCTGGCGGGTACGGGCTATGGGTTGATGGAAAGGCGGAGCGAATATCTAAGACGGACAAGCTCAGTTGCGAGATTTTGGAGAACGGTCCGGTTTTAAGCCAATTTCGGGCCACCTATCATGGTTGGGAGGGATCGAACCAACCGAAGATGGATCTTGTAGCAGATCTGTCCATACACGCGGGGAGCCGTTTGACTTGGGTGCGCTTGCGTCCCAGCGAGCAAGCTGGCCAGTTTTGCGCGGGCTTGGTGAAACACGATGGAACCGAACTCATTAAAGGGGATACGGATATCACGGGTGAAGCCTACACTTACCTCGCTACGTGGGGAAAGCAGTCGCTGGACGGGAGCGATCTTGGAATGGCGATTTTGCTGCGGAATAAGGATTTGGATAAATTCGCGGAGGACGAATTCAACGATCTCGTGGTATTCGAGGAACGAGTGAAGGGGATTGAGTACGCGTTTTTGGCCGCGTGGTCTAAGGAACCGAACGGAATTTTCAGCAAGGAAGCGTTCATAGCCTACCTCGAGGAAACCGTCGAAAAGCTGACGATTCCTTCCCGTGTGGATGTGTATTCAAGTATGGATACAGCTGAAAAGGCAGGCGAGCTCGACTCGGAAAAGGCTCTCTATTGGACCAAGCGGATGGGCGACTCCATTCTCGAGCGCCGCGGCGATACGCTCGCTTACGGGCAGTACGATCCGGAGGCGGAACGTTACGCCAAGTGGAGCTACACGACTGGTTTGATATCGAAAGCGGTGCATGATTTGGGCGAAGCCACAGGCGAGTCGAGCTACTTGGATTGGGCGGAGTCGGTCATTTCGTCCTATGTGCAGGAGGACGGTACGGTATCCACTTACTCCTTCGACAGCTTCAACATCGACCAGATCAATTCTGGTAAAATGTTGCTCGAGTTGCATGCGTCGACGGGCGAGGAGCGCTACCGGATTGCGGCGGATCACCTGCGCAGACAGCTGGAGGAGCATCCTCGTACCAAGAACGGGGCTTTCTGGCACAAGAAACGTTATCCATGGCAGGTGTGGCTCGATGGCGTCTACATGGGCATTCCCTTCATGGTTGGCTATGAGCAGGCCTACAACGATTCGGAGCATGTAGCGGAGGCCGTGCACGAGTTTATCGTATGCGAAGAAGAGCTACGCGATCCTGAGACGGGCTTGTATTGGCATGCTTGGGACGAGTCGCGGCAGCAGGTTTGGGCGGATCCCGAGACAGGACGCTCCGCCTATTTTTGGGGCCGGGGCCTAGGTTGGTTCGCAATGGCTTTGGTGGATACCTTGGAAATGCTGCCGGAGGAATCGAAGGAAGCGGAGGACTTGCGCCGTATCCTCGGTGACTTGGCGGAAGCCTTGGTCAAGGTGCAGGATCCAGAGAAGGGCGTTTGGTACCAGATACTTGATCGCCCAGATGCCCCAGGCAACTATCCAGAGTCGTCGGCGAGCAGCATGTTCACTTACATGCTGGCGAAGGGAGTGAACCATGGATGGCTGGACGAAAGCTACAAGGCTGCAGCCAAAAAGGCGTTCTCTGGAATGCTGACTGAATTCGTCCGCGTACATGCGGACGGCACGACGAGCTTGGATCACCTTTGTCGCGTGGCTGGACTGGGCTATGGCCGTGACGGGAGCTACGAATATTATATGAGCGAACCGGTGGTTGCGAACGATCCGAAGGGGATTGGGCCCTTCTTGATGGCGGGACTGCAAGTTTCCACCCTATTAGAGGAAAAGTAATTTTATGAGAGGATTAAGATTTGATCGGTTGATAGCGAGTTCGGCTTTAGCCTTCGCGGCCATTGGCTGCTTTGCGAAGGACAATGCGCCAGCCAGGCAGGTCTCCCAGGATGAGGCATACGAATGGTTGGTCGCGGGAGAGATTTTGGAGCGGATCAAAGCTCCGACCTTCGCGAACCGGGAATTCAGCATTCTCGATTACGGAGCCCGGGAAGGGGTTGAGGGAGGTGCGGGCGATGCCATTGCCAAAGCCATCAAGGCCTGTAACGAAGCAGGAGGCGGCAAGGTCGTAATCCCTTCGGGGACTTTTCATACGGGCCCGATCCATCTGCTCAGCAACGTGAACCTGCACTTGGAAGAAGGTGCGGTGGTCAAGTTCACGACGGATACTAGCCAGTACCTGCCCGCAGTGTATACTCGATGGGAGGGGGTAGAGTGCTACAACTACTCGCCTCTGATCTATGCATTCGAGCAGCTCAACATTGCGGTGACGGGCAAGGGAACTTTCGATGGCCAAGCGGGCGACGACCATTGGTGGTCCTGGAAGGGGCGCGAAGAGTGGGGATGGAAGGAAGGCATGCCGCACCAGAAGGACGGCCGAGACCGCTTGTTTGCCCAAGGGGAAGCCGGGGTGCCGGTGGAGGAGCGCGTGTACGGGGAAGGCGACTATCTGCGACCAAGCTTCGTGCAGCCCTATCGATGCAAGAATATCCTAATCGAAGGCGTCACCTTTATCAATTCGCCCATGTGGGAGCTCAATCCCGTGCTCTGCGAGAATCTCACTGTTCGCGGTGTCACCGTCGTGAGCCACGGTCCCAACAACGACGGCTGCAATCCCGAAAGCTGTAAGGACGTGCTCATCGAGGACTGCCATTTCGATACGGGAGACGACTGCATCGCCATCAAGTCGGGGCGCAACAACGACGGACGCCGCGTCAACGTTCCCTCGGAGAACATCATCGTGCGCAACTGCAAGATGGTGGAAGGACACGGAGGGGTCGTGATTGGAAGCGAGATTTCGGGTGGCGTCCGCAACGTGTTCGTAGAAAACTGCGAAATGAGCAGTCCGAATCTCGACCGGGCATTGCGCATCAAGACGAACTCCATTCGTGGCGGGCTCATCGAGAACATTTTCGTGCGCGACGTGGAAGTGGGCGTGGTCAAGGATTCGGTGATCAAAATAAACTTCGTCTACGAGGAGGGCGACGCAGGGGACTTCGCTCCGGTGGTCCGTAACATGGTCGTTCGCCGCTTGATCAGCCGCGACAGCAAGTACGCGCTTTATTTCAAGGGCTACGAGCACACCCCCATTACGGATGTGCACCTCATCGACTGCCAATTCGAAGGCGTGGAGAAGCCCAGCGTCCTGCAGCATGTCAGAGGGCTCCAGTTCGACAATGTGCAGATGAACACAGGGGCTAAGACGGATATCTGGGGCAATCCTCTCTGATTTAAAGTTTCAGCTGCCCGTGGGGTCGCGGGCAGCTTTTTTGTCGTGTCAAAGTTTTACGTTGCTTCCTAACTCCTGTGTGATTTTCTCCGACCCACTCGCGCTCGTTTCGCTTGTTGAAATGGTCTCGAATCAACCCTTTCCCCTTTAAAAACCTTACTATGGATAGAAAATCCTTCTCCTTTCTCGCTGTTGGGCTCCTGTTGGGAATCCTTTGTAGTAGCGTGGTCTTTTCCTATTTCGCCTCCGACCGAGGAGAATCTCAAGCAAGCGGACGCGTGCTCAAGCTCGCCCACGGATTGGACACGACTCATCCAGTGCACCTTGGCATGGTTCACATGAAGGAGCGATTGGAAGAGCTTTCCGGCGGTCGCATGACGATCGATATTTATCCAAGTGGGGTCCTCGGTTCCGAGGTCCAGTGCATCGAGCAGTTGCAGGGAGGAGTCTTGGCCATGACCAAGACTTCGACGGCGGCCATGGAGAATTTCATCCCTGAGCTTGGAGTTTTTGGAGTGCCTTACCTTTTCAACGACCACGAAAGCTATTGGAGCATTCTCGATGGAGAGATCGGTCACGACCTGCTCAGCGTGGGGGATTCCTTGGGCTTGCGCGGCCTTTGCTACTATGATTCTGGCAGCCGCAATTTTTACAGCACTAAGAAGCCGATCCGTAGTCCAGACGACTTGAAGGGCATGAAGATCCGTGTGCAGAACAGCCGCATGGCGATCGCCATGATCGAGGCTATGGGCGGTTCGCCTACGCCGATTGCGTGGGGCGAACTCTATTCTGCCTTGGCTCAAGGCGTTGTGGACGGCGCGGAGAATAATCCGCCAAGTTTCGACTCCAGCCGCCACTTCGAGGTCTGCAAGTACTTCACCCCGGACGCCCACACTCGCGTGCCGGACCTCTTGATGATCAGTTTCAAGGTTTGGAATTCCCTGAGCCCGCAAGAGCAAGAATGGCTACAGGCTGCGGCGGACGAGTCATCCGTTTTCCAACGGGGCCTCTGGGCGGAGAAAACGATCGAGTCTCTCGAAAAGGTGAAGGCTGCTGGCGTTGAGATCGTCGACTGTGATCCTGCTGAATTCCAGGCAGCTTGCGCTCCCATCGCAGCGACGCTCAAAGGAACGCCGGTCGAGCCATGGCTCAACAAAATCCAAGCTGCCCAAGCACAATGAGCGCATCCAATAATCAACTACTGCAGCGAGCGATCGCGATCCGCAAGGGCCTGACCCGCATTTTACAGTGGGTTGTCATCATCTTGATGGCATTGCTCGTTTTCGACGTGCTCTGGGGAGTGATTTCGCGCTACGCCCTCGGGCAACAAGCAAAGTGGAGCGAAGAGCTCGCTCGTTTGCTGCTGGTCTGGGTTTCGCTTTTTGGCGCCAGTGTGGCGTTCGGAATGAAGGCCCACCTCGGCTTAGACTACTTTGCCGGCAAGCTGGAGCCCTCAGCTCGGAAACTAAACTCAATCATTGGCGCCTTGATCACCTTGGTGTTCGCGGTGTTGGTCTTTGGAGTAGGGGGCTGGGCCTTGGTGCAGAAGACCATGGACTCCGGGCAGACGATGGTTGCCTTGCCTTTGGCCAAGTGGTGGGAGTATGCGGCAGTGCCGGTCAGTGGCATATTCATGGTCATCTTCCTCCTCGAGCAGTTGGTGGAAGTTTGCCTAGCTCCGGTTGAAGAAGACGGAAAGGAGGCCGCGTAATGGTCGAGGTAATTCTTATTCTTGTATCCGTTTTTACGGTACTGCTTGTGATGAACGTCCCGATCGCCGTGGCCATCGCTCTTGCCTCCATGCTGGCGATGCTGGCTGACGGCCACGATCCGAGCTTGATGGTCGCCTCCAAGATGGCCAATGGCATTGACAGCTTCGCGCTGCTGGCGATTCCGTTTTTCATTCTTTCGGGACTCTTGATGGGGAAGGGAGGCATGGCCCGCCGTCTCATGGACTTTGCGGCCGCGTTGATGGGCCGTTTCCCGGGTGGTCTCGGTTATGTGAATACATTCACTTGTATGCTTTTCGGCTCGATTTCCGGTTCCGCTGCGGCGGCTGTGACCTCGATCGGCGGTTTCATGCTGCCAGAAATGAAGCAGAAAGGGTACAACAACGAATTCAGCGTTTCTATCACCACGACGGCTGCCACCACCGGGCTTCTGATTCCGCCCAGCAACATCATGATCGTCTACGCGGTCGCCTCCGGCTCGGTGTCGATCGCTGCCATGTTCATGGCGGGTTTGTTGCCGGGAATCTTGATCGGACTCTTGCTGATGGTGGTTTGTTACATCGTGGCGACCAAGAACAAGCTAAAGCCGGGCGAGCGTTCCAGTTTCAACGAGATTCTCGTATCCTTCAAGCGAGCGATCCTCAGCATGCTTTTGCTGGTCATCGTTATCGGTGGTATCCTCGGAGGAATCTTCACGGCGACGGAAGCTTCGGCGATTGCGGTAGCTTACTCCTTCTTGCTTTCGGTGGTCGTTTACCGAGAGGTGAAGCTTGCTGACCTTCCGGACATCTTGCTGCAGTCGGGAGTGACGACTGCTGTGATCATGCTGCTGATCGGCGCGAGCGCGGGAATGTCTTGGATCATGACGATCGCTAACATTCCCCAAACGGTCTCGGCTGCCTTGCTTGGGATTTCCGAAAACCCGCTGGTGATCATGCTCATGATCAACCTCCTGCTGCTTTTCGTGGGAACCTTTATGGACATGACTCCGGCAGTCTTGATCTTCACTCCCATCTTCCTGCCGATCGCGCGACAGTTGGGAATCGATGACGTCCAGTTTGGCATCATCATGATCGCAAACCTTTGCATCGGCCTCTGCACGCCGCCGGTGGGTACCTGCTTGTTCTTAGGTTGCGGAGTAGGAAAGACGACCATCGCGAAGGTGACTCCCTACATGATTCCTTTTTTCATCGCCATGTTCATCGGCCTGATGCTGATCACCTACGTATCGCAACTTTCCATGTGGTTGCCGAACCTTCTCGACCTTTAGTTCCATTGCATATGTCTACTCCCAGCGAGGAAGAAAACAACATCCGCTCAGTTGGCGATTTCGCCAAGTATCTTGGCCTTTCGCGCTGGACGGTATCGCGTATCCTCAATGGACATTCTGGCGTGCACGAAGACACGCGGGAGCGGGTGATGTCGGAAATGCACCGGCTGGGATTCCAGCCGAACATGATGGCTCGAAGCTTGAAGGGGGCCAAGACAGGCTTGATTGGCGTTTGTTTTCAGGAAATCGAGTCGCCGATCTTGGCTCGCAAGATTTCGTCCCTGCAGGAAAGCCTGCGTTCGCGAGGCCTGCGCGCCGTGATGGAAATCACCTCGGGGCTGCCGGAAGCGGAACGCGATATCATCAACCACTTCTTTTCGCTTCGCGTGGACGGAGTGATCCTTATCGGATCCGGTTTGGCCAAGGACGATCCCATCCTCGCCCGCCTTGCGCGCGAGTCCGTTCCGGTGGTCACGGTCGATTCGGTGCAGGACATTCCGCTGCCGCGAGTCGATTTGGATCGCTCGGCGGCGATGGGGCTAACCTTGCGACACCTGCAGCAACGCGGTCACGACTCCTATGCTTTGCTCGGCCTGGAAAGCGACCCAATCTATGGGGCTCGACGCATCGAGGGTCTCAAGGAAGCTGCCCTCAAGTCCGGCATGGATTGGGAGGCGTCTTTCCTGTCGCTCAAGATCGATAACCGCAGAGTGTGGTCCTATCAGTACGGATATGACCTCGCCCAGAGCCTGCTCCAGCTCGAGAAGCCGCCGCGGGCGATCATCGCTTTGAACGACCGCGTGGCGATCGGCGCCATGAAGGCAGTGCGCGAATGGGGCTATGAAATTCCAAGGGATTTTGCGGTGGTTGGATTCGACAACCTCGATATTGGACAATGGTGCGAGCCGACGCTAACAACTGTTGGCCAGAACGTGGCCGAAATCATCGAAAAGTCGGTCGGCTTGATCGAAAAGCTGATCGCAGGCGGCAAGAACGCCTTGGAAAGCCCAGTCGTAATGGTCCAGCCAAAGCTGATCGTTAGGGCATCCAGCTAGCTACTTAATTAAATACCTAAATTATTCTCTGTAACTGATAATTATAAACAAACACGAGTGAGATTTTATTTGATCTTAGGGTCGAAGCTCATTCTTTAGGAGGCGACATGCGGCGGGGCGCGGATTGAATTCGGACCGGAGCCGCGGACAAAACGATGAAACCTATCAACGAATTTCTTCTGCGAAACGAACTGCGCGTGGCTGACAATCCCTGCGTGAGTCCTGACTTCTGTCTCGATTGGTCAGCTCTTTCGGCGGCTATCGCTGCGGGCGAGCCGCTGACCGTGCACGAAAAGAGCCGTTTCGGGACCGCTCAAGGCGAGTGGGTTTTGGTGGAGTCGCAAACGGGTGACCACGCTTGGAAGCTGGATGCTGATTCAGCCGTCGATTGTCCCTTGGAGCCTCGCTTGCAGCACGACGGAGCGCTCTATTTCCCAGCGAGTTTCGAAAACCTGATTCGCATCAAGAATCTCGCTCAGGAGCACGACGAGAATTGCTCGATCTTTCCAACTGCTCGCGGCTCGATTTCCAGCAGCACCTTGGGGATCGGAGCCCGCTTCACTACGCTGCATTGGCCCGGTGTGGACTGGGCGATGGCAAATCTAGGCATTGGCGTTACGGCCAACCAGAACTCTATCCCACGCGAACTGGTTTACGATGTGGACGCGATGTTGGCGGACGCTCTGGACACGGTTCCTTTTCCCTTCATTGGAGCGAATGTTCCGGAGGGGCATCAGGGCCAGTCCGTTGAGGGGATGAGCCACGGTTGCGTCGTGGCGAAGCTCAAGACGGGCTTTCACAGGAACGGTATCAACTGGAGCTTCAACGCGGACCACCAACCGATCGGGGGCAAATTCGATGTGAGAGAAGACCGTTTGGTCGAAGGCTGCCTGTTCGCTTCCTACATCACTTTTGACCTCTCGCCGGAGCTGGCGATCACTAAGGTCCCCGAGAGCTTCGAAGCCAAAAAGGCCTACGTCGAAGAAAACATCGAGGCCTCGTTGGTGGCCACGGTAGCCAAGCGGGTAGCGGATTCTGGACTCACGGTGGACGAGGGCGAACTGTATTCGCTGCTTTGTTACGTTTGGCCCTCCATGGTGAAGATGAAGGTTCGTGACGACAAGTATGCTGCGGCCCGCGCAAAGGCCTTCTCTACGGAAGTCGGGCGCGAGTACCTGCGCGAGCTCTCTATCGACGAGTTGCCCGGCTTGACGACTCCTGAAACGACGGCGGTGATGTTGGCTCTTTGCGAGGCCATGGGAATGCCCGTAAACTTCGTGGCGCCTGCCTTCGGCTTCCAGAAGAACATGCCGTATCCCGACAATGCGAAGTTGCGGGAGCTAATCGAAAGCCAGTGGCAGGTGTGCCGCGAGTTTGGCGTGAGCATCGGATTCCACTCCGGCTCAGGAAAGTCATCTGAAAATTATCAGGTGATGGGTGAAGTCACCGGCGGAAAGCTGGAGATCAAGACCAGTGGTCGTTACACCTACGAGATGGGGGTTGCCCTTTCCAGTTCGAAAGACGAAGGCGACCAAGCCCTTTGGCGTGATTGGTACCAGTTCACCGTTGATTTGGCGGTTGCCGGGGCATTCAGCGACTCGGACTCCGAGCGTTCGATGGCCCGCGAATTCATCGCTGCTACCTTGAAGTTCGAAAAGCGAGATGCAGATGTATTTGCTTCTCCCGAACAATGTCGCGCGGCACTGGAAGCTCTGACGCCGCACGCTGACCACATGCATTGGTTCGAATACAACTTCCTCTACGTCCTGGCTGCCCACGGAAGCGCTGAGAAGAGCGCTCTGGGCGACCACTCGCCTGCAGGTTACAAGCAGCGTGCTCGATTCTACTCGATCAGCGACGAGGGCCGCCTCGCTTTCGCTCGTCGCGTCGCCCTCTACATAATCGGTCTAGCGAGGGATACGGGATTGGTGAGCGAGGAAACCTACAATGAGGCAAACGCGCGTCTGGCCTCTTATGCTGACTTCGACTCCTTCATCGCGGACATTTCGAGAAACTAATCAACATCCGATCGCTTCCCCCCCGAACCAATTAAATTATTCGATCATGACACGTATCCTTCTTACAACTACATCCTTTCAGGATATTCCAGGTCCGCATCACAAGATGCTCGAGGACTCTCGTTTCGAAATCATCCGCGAACGCGGACCTCTCAGCGAAGCCCGCATGCTTGAGCTCGTAGGGGATATCGATGGCATGATTTGCGGCGACGACGCGATCACTGCTGCGGTCATCGACAAGGCCCGTCCGCGTCTGAAGGTGATTTCCAAGTACGGCATCGGTCTGGATAAGATCGACGTCGCTCACACTGAAAAGGTGGGATTGCCGCTGACTTTTTGTCCGGGCGTAAACCATACCACGGTCGCCGAACACACCTTCGCCCTGATGCTCTCTTTGTTCCGCCACTTGGTGGAAGAGGCGAATTACACGCGCAGCGGAAATTGGAAACGCCTCTCCGGCCACGAAATCATGGGCAAGACCATCGGCATCGTGGGGCTCGGCCGTATCGGTCGCGAGGTGGCGATCCGCGCCAAGGCCTTCGGTTTGCGTGTGATTGGCTACGACATCTACTGGCCTGAGGAATTCGCTCAAGAGCACGGAATCGAGCGTTTCCAAAGCATTTCCGACGTATTCAAGGAGGCAGAGATTCTCAGCTTGCACACCAATCTCTCCCCCGAAACGGAGAACATGGTTTGCGCGGAAAGCATCGCTACCATGAAGAAGGGAGTGGTCATCATCAACTGCGCTCGTGGGGAGCTCGTGAACTCTCCCGACATGGCAGCTGCTCTGGAGTCCGGCCAAGTGGGCGGCTACGGAGCGGACGTCCTGGAAGTGGAACCGCCCCCGGCCGACCACGTCTTGCTGAAGGCTCCCAACTGCGTGATCACCCCGCACATTGGCTCCCGCACGCACGAGTCGGTACAGCGTCAAGCCGGCATGGCCACTCGCAACTTGCTTAACTTCTTCAACAACATGCCTGCCGAAGCCCAGGCCAACAAGGCGCCTTGGCCACCCAAGGGTCGCCGCTAGTCTCAAGCGTAACTCCCTCCATCACTCCCCCTATGAGCGAACTTTTCAAAGTAGTCCCCGAGGCCACGCACAATGCCCTCGTCGAAGCCGCGTACAAGCATCGCGGATACAATCAGGACGAGGCTGCTTACGCCGCCAAGTTCTCTGCCTACGCTTCCACGCATGGCATTCGCACTCACAACGCCTTGAAGGCCTTGCACCTCGACCACCTCTTCGGTTCAGGATCCAAGGGTTGCGTGCCTGACGCCAAGATCGAGAAGCTAGATAGCCGCTTCGAGGCGAGCCAAACTTGGAATGCCAATCGCAAGCTCGGCCAAGCCACTGCTTACGAGGCGCTCGAAACCTGTATCGAACTCGCCGACAAGTACGGCATCGGCCAGGTCTCGGTCGACAACGCGTTCCACTACCTTTGGGGTGGGGGCTACGTCATGGAAGCGGCCAAGCGTGGCTACATCGCCTATACCAATTGCACGGCAGCCTTGGCGGAGGTCGTGCCTTTCATGGGCAAGTACCCGACGCTCGGCACCAATCCTCACAGTTGGGGCTTCCCGACCACGGACGCGGTCGGCTTCCCGATCGTGATCGACTGGGCCACCTCGGTTATCGCCATGGGACGCGTGCAGCAAATCGCCCGCGAAGGTGGAACCCTGCCTCCCAATGCCGCGGTTGACAAGGATGGCAATCCCACGACCGACCCCAAGGCTGCAGCGGCTCTCATCCCGTTCGGAGCTCACAAGGGCTATGGCCTGAGCTTGATCAATGAAATCGTAGGCGGCTTCATCGGCGGCTCCTTGCCGACGGTCCGTAACCGAGCTTGGGAAATCGAGGACGAGAAGCACACCGCTTGCTTCTACTTCCAGGTGATCCACCCCGATGCCATGAATTCCGGCGCCTTCGCCAAGGGCCGCGACCAAGCTGCTAACGTCAAGGCTGTCATCGACGACATCCTGGGTCACGGAAACGAGAATTGTCTGCTCCCCGGACAAATCGAGGCGGGCGCCGCCGCAAAAACGCAAGAGAATGGCGGTTTGTTGTTCTCAATCGCCGAAATTGAGGCCTTCAACGAACTTGCTGTTGAGTGCGGACTTGAACCTTGGGATGCTGAACGTTTCCAGACCGCAAAGTCTTAACTATCTTCAAGGAATTAAAAATGAGTATCGAAATCAAATCCGCTGATTCTTGTAAATACGACATCGTCTCCCTCGGCGAGGTCATGCTCCGGCTCGATCCGGGCGAAGGCCGCGTTCGCACCGCTCGCAGCTTCAAGGCTTGGGAAGGCGGGGGCGAATACAATGTTGCTCGCGGAATGCGGAAGTGCTTTGGCCTGCGCGCCGGGGTTGTCACGGCTTTCGCGGACAATGAAGTGGGGCACCTGATCGAAGACTTCATCATGCAAGGTGGCGTCGACACTTCCTGGATACAGTGGAAGCCTTACGACGGGCTTGGGCGCGAGGTGCGCAACGGCTTGAACTTTACCGAGCGCGGCTTCGGTATCCGTGGCGCGGTCGGCGTACCGGACCGTGGTTTAACGGCGGCCAGCCAAATGAAGGTAGGCGACGTCGACTGGGAAAAGCTCTTTGGCGAAGATGGCGTTCGCTGGTTCCACACCGGAGGTATTTTCGCAGCTCTCTCCGACACGACTCCTGAGTTTGTGATCGAAGCGGTGAAGGCTGCCAAGAAGCATGGCACCATCGTTTCCTACGACTTGAACTACCGTCCTTCTCTCTGGAAGAGCATCGGCGGCCACGCCAAGTGCCAGGAAGTTAACCGCGAGATCGCCAAGTACGTGGACGTGATGATTGGCAACGAGGAAGACTTCACAGCTTGCCTCGGCTTCGAGGTCGAAGGGGTGGACGAAAACATCTCCAAGATCGATATCGGCGCCTTCAAGTCCATGATTGAAAAGGCGGTTTCGGAGTTCCCGAACTTCCAGGCTACGGCTACTACCTTGCGCGCGGTCAAGACCGCGACTGTCAATGACTGGGGCGCTATTTGCTGGCATGCGGGCGAGTTCCACGAGTCCAAGCAGTACCCGGAACTCGAAATCATGGACCGTGTAGGCGGTGGGGATAGCTTCGCTTCTGGCCTCATCTACGGTTTCCTCACGACGGGCGACCCAGCGAAGGCGGTTAACTACGGCGCGGCGCATGGCGCTTTGGCGATGACGACCCCAGGCGACACCTCCATGGTGACGGTCAAGGAAGTCGAGAAGGTCATGGGCGGCGGCGGCGCGCGCGTCGTTCGTTAAAGTATAACATATTTGAATACGCGGGGCAGGGTGCCCCGCGTTCTATTTTTATGAGCAGTTTCCTAGATTCACTATTCAATTTAAAGGGTAAGGTCGCGGTCGTTATCGGCGGTACCGGCGAGCTTTGCGGCGCGATGGCGGAAGGCCTCGCCAAGGCTGGCACAACCACCGTGCTGGTTGGGCGTAGCCAAGAGAAAGCGCAGGCGCGCATCTCCAAAATCGAAGAAGCCGGAGGCGCTGCCTACTTCGAAACTGCGGACTTGAGCAGCAAGCAGTCGATTTCCGACATGCTCGGTCGCATCGTCGAGAAGTCCGGCGCGGTGGACATCCTGGTTAACGGTGCCGGCGCCAATTCTCCCACTCCCTTTCTGGACATTCCGGAAGACGAGTACGATCGGCTGTTCGAGATCAACACCAAGGCTGTCTTCCTGGCCTGCCAAGTTTTTGGCAAGTACTTCCTGGACCGCGGGCAAGGAGGATCCATCATCAACGTGGGGTCCATGTCCGGCTTGATTCCGCTTTCTCGCGTCTTCACTTACTCGGCGACCAAGGCTGCGGTTCACAACCTTTCCAAGAATCTCGCTCGCGAGTGGGCTCCGCAGAAGATCCGCGTCAATACGATCGTTCCCGGATTCTTCCCAGCCGAGCAAAACAAGAAGGTGCTCACGGAAGAGCGCGTTGCCCAGATCATGGGCCATACGCCTATGAAGCGTTTTGGCGAAGCGAAGGAGCTGGTCGGCGCGACGCTCTTGCTCGCCTCGGATACGGCTGGCTCTTTTGTAACAGGCACTGAGGTCGTGGTCGACGGCGGTTATGCTGCTATGACGATTTAACCTGCTAACCTCCGTTTTCCCGTAACAATGTCATTCATTCACGACGATTTCCTCCTCCAGACGGACGCTGCTCGCGAGCTCTACCACACTTACGCTAGGGACGAGCCCATTTACGATTACCATTGCCACCTGCCTCCGCAGGATGTGGCGAACAACCGTCGCTTCTCAAATCTCGCTGAGATTTGGTTGGAGGGCGACCACTACAAGTGGCGGGCGATGCGCAGCAATGGGGTGAGTGAAGCCTATTGCACAGGGGAGGCCGAGCCCTACGACAAGTTTCTCGCTTGGTGCCGTACCGTGCCGCATACGCTGCGAAATCCGCTGTACCATTGGAGTCATCTGGAATTGAAGCGCTACTTCGATATCGACGTCCTCATCAATGAGGAGTCGGCGAAGGAGATCTGGGATGCGGCCAACGAGAAGCTGAAGTCCGAGGACCTCAGCGCCCACGGAATTCTCAAGAACTTCAAGGTCAAGGTCGTCGGTACGACGGACGATCCGACGGATGATTTGGCGAATCACGAAGTCATTCGTGGTCAAGGTTTGGATACGAAGGTGGTCCCGACGTTCCGCCCGGATAAAGCCTTGAACGTGGACCAAGCTGAGCAGTTCAATGCTTGGGTCGACAAGCTTGCAGGCGTCGTCGGCAGCGAAATCTCAAGCCTCGCGGACTTGCTCTCCGCCCTGAAGGCTCGCCACACCTTCTTCCACGAGATGGGTGGCCGCTTGTCGGACCATGGTTTGGAGCGTTGCTACTTTGCGGAAACGAGCGAAGTGGAAGTGTCTGCGATCTTTGACAAGGCCCGTGGCGGTTCCGATGCAAGCGTGGCGGAGAAAGAGGCCTTCGCTTTTTACGTCATGCGCGAAGTAGGGCGTTGGAATGCCGAGCGGGGCTGGACCATGCAGCTTCATGTCGGAGCCATCCGTAACAACAATGCTCGCATGTTCCGTAACCTAGGACCGGATACGGGCTTCGATTCGATTGGCGACTTCCCGCAGGTGCAGACGATGAGTCGGTTCCTCAACAGCTTGGATACGACAGGCCAGTTGCCGAAGACGGTGATCTACAATTTGAATTGGTCGGACAACTACGCGATGGCAACCATGCTTGGAAATTTCCAGGACGGAACGATTGCCGGGAAGATCCAGCTGGGCAGCGGTTGGTGGTTCCTCGACCAAAAGGAAGGCATGATCGCTCAGATGAACGCGCTTTCCAACCTCGGCTTGTTGTCACGATTCGTGGGCATGCTGACGGATTCTCGCTCCTTTCTGTCGTATCCACGCCACGAGTACTTCCGCCGGATCCTTTGCGACTTGCTTGGTCAGGATATCGTCAGCGGGGAGGTACCAAACGATCTGAAGCTGGTCGGGCAGATGGTTAAGAACATTTGCTTCGGTAACGCGGACGAGTACTTTGGGGTGTTGAAGTAGATCGACGCTTCGTTTTTTCCAAGGCCGAACGGGATGCGGATCAGCTCCTGTTCGGCCTTTTTGGTTTCTGGGAGAAGCTCGGCGCGGAGAAGGGGCAAAGAAACTTGAGAATAAGGCGGTTTTGGCTGTCTTAATGCTGGTTTCAAGCGATCCAACTCGAACAGAATATGCCTCTCAGACACGTCCAACGACGGATTTACACCAAGCTCGGCATCGTGTTGCTAGCCCTTCTGCTCTGCTTTTTCGCTACTTTCGCTTGGCTGGTGAAGCGGGTCCAGCTGGATGAGATGGAGAGGTCCGCAGCCTTTTTGTTGGAATGGGCAAATCGCTTAGAGGCAGGCGATGCTGAGCAAGAGCTGGCAGAGCTGCAGGTTGGGATTGCCGATTGGGAAGGTGAACCGGAGCTTTTTCTGCGTTTGGGAGGTCGGCTGTTTCCGCAGGATGCTGCGAGCGGGGATATCCCGGCGGATTTGGTGAGGCTTTGGGATGACGGTCGGGAAGTGCCTCGAAAGCGGGAAGGTTACCTTTACTGGCAGGCGTCGTCTGAGCGTGCGAATGGGCTAGGCCAACTATTGGCGATCGTTCGATTCAAGGACTCGAGCGTTTGGGGCTTCGTTCTCGAACGCTACTCGGCCCTTTTTCTTTTGGGGGCCGGGTTTCTCGTTTCTGTCATTGCGTCATTGTTGGTCTTGCAAGGCCGGCTGGTGTTTCGGCCGCTTTCGCGCATGCTGCGTAGCATCGAAAGCGGAATCGAGGGCGTCTCTGCTTCCCTGCCACCTTGGCGCGAGCAATCGGACGAATTTGAGAGCTTGGCAGCTCGCTACGACGAGCTGATAGAAGTCCTGGAGCGGCAAGGGAAGGAATTGCAATTTCGCAACGACGAGCTGCGGCATCTGCTAGATGCTCTTCCGGCGTATATCTGGTTCAAGGACGACCAGAACAATATCGTGCGCTTGAATCGCGCGGCAGCTGAGTCGGTCGGCTATTCGGTCGAGGAACTGGAAGGAAGAGCGGTGGCGGAAATTTTCCCCGAAGAAGCCGAAGCCTACTTTCGCGACGACAAAGCGGTGATAGAAAGCGGCAAGGCAAAGCTCGGCTACGTCGAGAGCTATTCCCCGGTCAATGGAGAACGGCGAACCGTGAGAACCGACAAGATCCCTTACGTCAACGAGGAGGGCAAGGTGACTGGCGTGGTGGTTCTGGTTACGGATATCACGGAGTTGGTTCACTTGCAGGAGGAACGCGAGGCAAGCGATAGGCTTATCCGTCGGCTCGTGGAAATTGGGAATTGGGAGGCCGCGGGCGTTGAGGAGCGCATCGCGGCTGGCTTGAAGGATACCTGTGAAACGTTGGGAATGAAGACAGGTATTCTCTCGGAGATTTCCGGAGATTTGTATACCGTTCGGCAAGTTCACGACGAAGGTGGCAAGATTTCCAAGGGTTCGGTGTTCCGCTTGGACGAGGTTTATTGCCAGTTTGTGGTGATGACGGGACGTAGCATGGCAACCAACCACTTGGGGGAAACGGCTTGGGGGCGAATGAAGTGTTACGAAACGCTTCGATTGGAGAGCTATATTGCTTCGCCGATTCGAAAGGGTGACGAGATAGTGGGAACGATCAACTTCAGTTCGCCGGAGATAAGGGAGCGGCCGTTTGCCCAATTCGAAATCGATGCGGTTCGTTTGCTGTCGAATTGGATCGAAGGTCTTCTGAGGCAGGAAGAGATCGTGGATCAGCTCAATCGGCAAAAAGCTGAGCTGCGCTTGATTTTGGATACCACGCCCAGTCAGATTTGGTTCAAGGATGATAGGAACCGGATCTTGCGGGCGAATCGAGCTGCGGCTGCCCATCTCGGTCTCGAAGTAGAGGAAGTTGAAGGGAAGTTGACCAGCGAGCTTTTGCCGCTGGAGGCGGATCGATCCTACGAAGAAGATAGGAGCGTCTTGGAAAGTGGCGAGCCGATGTTGGGGCGTATCAGATCTGTCACTACGATAGGCAATCGAAATGCTTGGTTTCGCTATGACAAGTTGCCCTATCGTTTGGACGACGAACGAAGTGGAGTCATTGTCGTGGCTAGCGATATCACTGAATTGGTAGAGTCCCAAGCCGCGGTCAAAGAGGCAGATGAGCGTTTCCGCGCAGCGGTGGAAGAGTCGCCGGTGGGAATGCTGATCGTAGACTCGGAGCTTCGAGTAGTGATGGTCAACGGCGAAGCGGAACGTATTTTTGGATACGAACGAGAGGAGTTGCTTTGGGGGTCGGTTGACCGGTTGCTTGGCAGCCGGGTGATGACGGCTCTGAGTTGCGTCTTCGATGCTGACGAACTGGTTGAGGATCAAGTTCGGTTAGGGGCGGACGGGAAGCTGCTGGTCGCCCGCAAGGATGGGACGGAGCTTCCCGTTGAAGTGATAGTGAGCCTGTATTCTCTGTCTGGAGACAGCTTTGCTATGGTGTCAATCTTCGACGTGACGGCTCGAATCGAGTCGCAAAGTGCCTTGCACGATAGCGAAGAGAGGTTCCAATTAGCTGCCAAGGGAGCGAGCGTTGGCATTTGGGACTGGTTTAATATCAACGGAAGCGAGGAATGGTGGTCGCCTCGGTTTTACGAACTGATTGGATACGAGCCGGGCGAATTGCCGTCGAGCTTGCAGTCGTTCAAGGAATTGCTGCATCCGGATGATGTGGAGCCGACTTTTGCAGCAGTAGACAAGAGCTTGAAAGAGGGGACTCCCTTTGAGGCCGACTATCGATTGCTTCGGAAGGATGGGACCTACCATTGGTTTTTTGGCAGCGGCATGGCCTCCTTCGACGAGGACGGCGTTCCTCGTCGCATGACCGGCACGATCCAGGACATCAACGACCGAAAGATCGCGGAAGAGGAATTGTCGCGGGCTGTGACTGACTTGAAGCGGGCGAACGAGGAGCTTTCCAATTTCGCCTTTCTCAGCTCTCACGACTTGCAGGAGCCCTTGCGCACGATTTCGAGCTTTCTGCATTTGCTCAAAGACCGCTACGGTCCAGGAATGGACCGGGAGGCCAACGAGTACATGGACTTCACTTTGGTGGCCGTGGAACGCGTGCAGAATATGATCCGAAGTCTTCTGGGCTACTGTAGCTTGGATTCGAAGCGTCGAGCCGCGTCGCTTTTCAATTTGCAGGAGGCGGTCGACCTGTCGCTGAGGGATCTGACGAAGCGAATCGAAGAGCGGGGCGTGGAAATCTCCGTTGTGGATGCATTGGGATCAGTCTACGGCGACCGAAACCAGATCTCCTTGGTTTTCCAGAATTTGTTCAGCAATGCGATCAAGTTCAACCGCAGCGATCGTCCGACGATCAAGATAGCTTGTCGCACGGTATCCTCCTTCGAAATTGGCAGGGAAGAGTTGCGAGAAGGCGACTACACGGTCGTTTCGATTGCCGACAATGGAATTGGCATTCGGGAGAAGTATCAAAAACGCATTTTCTCCATCTTTCAAAAACTGCATCCAAGCGGTGAATACGAAGGCAGTGGAATTGGTTTGTCGATGGTTCAGAAAATCATGCAGCAGCACGAAGGCTACGTATGGCTTGAGTCCGAGGAAGGAAAGGGGAGCTGTTTCTATCTTGCTTTCCCAAAATGCGAAGCCAACTAGCAATTTTACAGGTTTGGTCTTATTGTGGCTGAGTTTGTTTGACTACCCTAGCCAGAGAAGAGAAACAGCGAATTATGAAAGAAAATGGACGCCCCATCGAGATGCTTCTTGTCGAGGACAACGAAGCTGACATCAGGCTCACGGAAATTGCGCTTCAACAGTCGAAGCTGGAAAACCGACTTCACGTGGTAAGAGACGGAGAGCAAGCCTTGGAATTTCTGAAGCGAGAAGGCGAATACGCCGATGCGGTTCGTCCTGACTTGATTCTCTTGGACTTAAATCTCCCCAAGGTCACGGGAGCGGAAGTTCTCAAGGAGATCCGCGAAACGAGCAGCCTGAAGTCATTGCCGGTCGTAGTTCTCACCACTTCCGATGCCGACAAGGACATCTACGAAAGCTACGAGCTTCAGGCGAACTGCTACATCACTAAACCTGTGGACCTGCGAAAGTTTATGGGGGTGGTTGAGATGATCGAGGACTTCTGGGCTCGCGTCTCCAAGTCCTAGAGGGACGCGCTCATGCATTAAAAGAAGCGCCGAGCTTTAGCCGGCGCTACCTCGCATGCTCCATTTGACTTAAGGGGACAGTTCTCCGCCTCTCTGTCAAAGGGAGCTGATCTGGGCTCGCACTGCGGCGGCTTCGCTTGTGCGTCCGAGTTTGTCGAGTATCTTAGCCTTTAGCTCGTAGGTCTCGGGAAGCTTGCGGCCGACCCATGGTCGGCTGATGGCGATTTCCGACCACTCCAAGGCGAGCTCGAGCTCCAGGTCGTTGGCGAGCAAGTAGTTCGCGGCATCCATGATGTTTTGGTAGCGGAAGCCGTGTGCGTTCCTCATTTGCTGCTTCAAGGAGGCGAGTACGATCGCGTCCGTGTCCACCTTGATACGGATGGGAATGCTCTTCTTTTCCCAGTCGAGAGACAGGACAGCACCTGTCTTGGTAACGTCCGAAAAGCTGTAGGTCAACTGCTCGAGATGCTCTCGCTCTTGGGATTTGACGTTCACCCGCAGGGCGTCGCGAGCGGGATCGTAAAAGTAGCTGCCCCAAGCTTCGTAGTCCTTGGAGAAAATGGCAGTGACGTCCCCTGACTTCTCGATGATGAGGTGGAGTCCGTAGCTTCCGGCAGGGATCGCTTTCCCCTCTACCATGGCGTCGTGCTCGAAAGTGACGACCGTGTTTTCGTTAGCCCCTGCTCGCCAAGGCGCCGCCTGGTCTTCGCCGGTCCAACCCAAATTCGTGAGTCCGTAGGGAACGAGCTCTCCCCAGATGGCGCGCCCGTTGACGCTGGGGCGGCTGTAGTCTACTGAGATCTCCGTTATGCCCACGGTTTGGGTGACTGAGGCCGCGGGGCTCGCTTGCGGCAGGATCGCCATTTGGGAGAAGGCTTGGAAGGCGAGAGTGGTCGCGGCAGCGATAGCGAATGCCTTCTGGGGTAACAAGTTCAGGAATCGGTTCATCGAATACAAACGATTTGGGTTGCTTAGTTGGGTCTAGGGGACGAACGAGTGAAGTACCCCGCATTTTGCGCAAATCCTGCAGAAAAGGGGAATTTTCGTTAAGGAGTTCTCAGGAAGCGAGGAAAGGGCCGTCTCGTTTTCGAGCGGATCCCAGCAGGCGAATCATTGGGCGTCAACAGTTCCCGCGAGCGAGCCGCCCTTACACGTCGTCGGTGTCGGATTCGGGTTCCGCATCGCCCAACTGTTCGAGAAGGTGCTTGGTCAGCTTGATGTAGTCCTCGGCCAAGTTGATGGACGCGTCTTGCTTGGACATCAGGACAGTCGGGATGCCTAGCATCACCGCGCGGCCCACCGTAACGGAATGGCGAACCAGGTCGGGGTAGATATGGGTCATGGCTGCCACTTTATTCTGCGTTTTGAAACGATCGATTTGGGCATTGAAGCGCTCCAGCGGTACGTGAATCTTGGTGCCGGGTTTTACTGCGTTGAGGGCGATACCGATGATTTGGGGGGTGGGAGCGCCGGCGGCTTCCCGCTTGGCGGTGGAGTCGCTGCGGAACTTGGCGAGCTTGTCCACTAGGAGGTGGAATCCGATGATGCTAAGGGCGTCTGGGTTCGAGGGAACAAGAACGTGATCCGAAGCGAAGAGGGCGCATTGAGTCGTGTAGAAGAAATTGGGCGGGCAGTCGAAGAGGATGAAGTCGTAGTTGACTTCCACTTCGCTTAGAGCCTCGTAGAAGCGTTCGTAGAAAGTCTTTCCCGGGATTTGCGGCACCTCGTGCTCCAGGTCCATCAAAGTGAAGGAAGCGGGGGCGAGGTCGAGACGAGGCAATACTTCGTCTCCGTCTGTATCCCGAATAGGGCTTTTTTGGATACAGGTTGAGAGTTTCGAGTTCGGGTCCTTGAAAATGTTGAGGAGGAACTTTTCTGGCGTCTTGTTTAGGAGGTTCCAGCGGTCCAGGCGCATGAGCCAGATGGACGCGTTGCTTTGGGCGTCGAAATCGACGATGAGCACGCGGCGTCCCATGTAGGCGAGGCAAGCCCCCATGTTTACGAGGAGCGATGTCTTGCCGACGCCGCCTTTGATGTTCAGGAAGCTGATCTTCTGTGCCATTTTTTCTCTTTGCTTCGGCGAATTGCGCCCGAGATTTGACGCGCTCGCAAAATAAAATGCGAGCAAGGTGGGCTTTAACAATTCTTTAATCCGTTCGAGGCTGATCGATTGTTTACAGTGGGCCTCCGTGCTCTAAACTCGTGGCGTTTTCATATGTCGGACGTGGATAAACAAGGATCAATCTTCGAGGAATTGGCGGCACGCAGGAGTCGCTGCGAGGAGTTGAATGCTCGAGCGATCGAGCAGGGGATCGCCGTGAGCGACCCTATGGTTTCCACTCGTTTCGAGGAGGAAGAAGAAGTCCCCATGAAGCCGGCTTTCGAGATGGAGGAGCTGACCCCGACGGATGTATCTGCAAAAGCGATACAGGCCGATGAAGACGAGCTTGAGATTGAGAACTTGGATACGTCCACCGGCCTTGATGACTCCGAACAGGTGATCGATAATCCATCGGACGACGCGCCCCACTATTTCGATGCGATCGATGAAACGTCCTCCGAGGATCCGGAGAAGGTTGAAGCGCCGCTCGACGCCGCCGAAGGGAATTTTCGTTCCGACGAAGAGCAAGGAGTGAATCGCCACGATGAAGCCTCTCCAACCTATTTTGAAAGCTTGGATGATGATGCTGCGCAAGCAGACGCGACCTTCGATTCGGAACCGCCCGTTCTCGAGCCATCGGCGAAAGACCCCGAATGGGTAAGCGAACCGCTTAGCGGGGACGAGGAGGAACCTGTTGCGGATACGGTTTTGCCCGCCGATGAATCAAACGCAGATGCCGAGATTGCATCTGCCGTTTCCTACTTCGGCGACGTCGACGAGCCGGAATTCGAAGACGCTTCCGGAATAGAAGATATTACGGCTTCGAGCGATGCTCCCGAGATTCCGGAAAAGTTGCCTAACCTATCGCCCGATAGGGTGGACGGGGAATCCGAATTGGAAGATTCAGCCTCTCTGGAGACGACTGAAGCTGAAGGCCCTGTTTTTTCCGGCGACGAGGAGGCCGCGGAGACTCTCGTTTCCGCCGGAATGGACGATTCGGATTTGCCCGCAATGGAGGATATCTCGGACGATGATCTCGAAGCGGTATCGACTTCGGTAGAAGAAATGCCCCAAAACGAAGAGTTGGAGGAGCGGCAGGTGGCGCAAGAGGAAGCAACGGTTGCAGCAGAACTGCCCCCTCTCAGCGACGAAGACCTGATCGGTCAGAGCGACGGTTTGCTCGCCGAGGCTCCGGAACCGGTTCCAGATGCGGAGGTGATCATGGCGGCCGAGGAGCTGGTCGACCGAATTGGTCCGGTGGTGGACATCCAGAGCCTTCCCAAAACGCAACCTTCGCGTGTATTGTCCAAGACGACTCAGTCTCAGGCGTCCGAGCAGGTAAGGGAGAAACCGGCTTCCAAGGTGAAGGCGCAGCCGAAGAAATCGCAGGCAAGCTCAAAGCCCCCAGAAGTTAAGCCACAGGTTGTGTCGGAAGGGACTGGCGATGCACCTGCGCCGCAAAAGAAAAAGAAGAAAAAGATATCCTTGTTGGATAGCTACTTCAAAGGGCTTTAGCCGCGAAATCGCTTCAGTACCTCAGTTCGCGTTCCAGGAACTGGGCCAGTTTCTGGCTTTGGGGAGAAGTGAAGAGTTCCTGCGACCTTCCCGACTCCGCGACTTTTCCGCCCGAAATGAATGCGGCATAGTCGCTGGCCCGTTTGGCGAAGCCCATTTGGTGCGTAACGATTACGCAGTCCTTTCCATCTTGTATCAGTTCCTCGATTACATCGAGGATCTGCGCGCTCATTTCGGGATCGAGAGCTGAGGTGGGCTCGTCGAACAGAATCAGCTTCGGGTTGTGAGCGAGCGATCGGGCGATGGCGACTCGCTGATTTTGGCCACCGGATAGTTCGGACGGCTTTTTGCGGCCATGCTGTTCCAGCTTGAATTGCTTGAGCAGAGCATGGGCGCGTTCGAAAGACTCGGGTTTGGCGACACCATGGACTTTCTCTAGCGGCAAGGCAATGTTGGTAAGGGCGTCCAGGTGTGGAAAGAGATTGTAGGACTGGAAGACGACTCCGATGGACTTCCGGTAGGAGCGCAGCTCGCTTTCGTTTTTCGGTACGGGAGAATCGTTAACCAGAATGCGGCCGCTGCTTGCCTTTTCGAGTCCTGCTATCAAGCGGAGGGTTGTGGATTTTCCGCCGCCCGACGGTCCGATCAGGGTAAGGCAGCGAGCGTCTAGCAAGTCGAGCTGGAGACCGTTGAGGGCTCGGTGCCCGCCATATGTTTTGATCACGCTATCTAGAATTAGCTTCATGAGTCGAAGGCGAGCTTCCTCTCTAGGTGGCGGGAGAGGTAGAAAATTGGAAGGGTGAGAATGAGGTAGCCGACGGCCAGAGGGAAGAAGCTCTCGAACGTACTCAGTGTGGACGTGTTCACCTCTTGGGCGTTCAATGTGAACTCCTCGATCGCAATAATGGAGAGGAGGGATGAGTCCTTGATAAGGTTTGCGAATTGCCCCGCGAGGGCGGGAAGGCTGCGGCGCAGGGCTTGAGGGAAGATAATGTAGCGAAATGTTTGATACGGGGTGAAGCCGATGGCCTTGGCGGAAAGCAGCTGTGAGCTGCCGATCGATTCGATGCCGGCCCTGAATATTTCCGAGACGTAGGCTCCACTGAAGAGGGAGAGGACGAGTACGCCCACGACGTAGCGGTTTTCCAGATGGGCGGCATCTGCGAAAACGTAGAAGATGAGCAGGATCTGCACAAGCAGCGGAGTCCCTCGCGTGCCTTCTACGTAGAGCTTGAAAAGGTAGCGAAGAGGCAGGATTCGAGAGCGAGCGGCAAGCGCAGAGAGTCCTCCGATCAAGCAGGCCACCACGAGGGAAGCGCTTGAGATTTGGATGGTAAGAAGCCAGCCATCAATGAACTTCTTCTTGTAGTTAAAAACTGCTGACCAGTTCCAGTGATACTCGAGCGACGCGAAGGCTGCGAGGGCGAGCAAACAGACGAGGGAGAGGGCGAGGGCGCCGCTCACGGCTTTGGCTAGCAAACTAACCGCAGCAGAGTCGTTGTCCGTATCTTGGAAGAGGAGACGTCTCACGCGCTAGAAGAAAAAGGGATAGCCCATTTGCTGGAAAGCTTTCTTTTCTTCGGAGAGATAGCGTTCGCCGAGCGTTTCGAAGCCGCCGCTCGCTTGGAATTCGGAAAGGAATGCGTTTACTTGCTGTCGCAGCTCTTCATTTCCTTTGCGAATGCCGATTGCCCAGTTTTCTTGTTTGAAAGGGGACAGAATGGGACGGGTGGTTTCGGGATGTCGTTTCCAGTTTCGGAAAGTTGACATCTGGTCGTAGATAAACGCGTCGGCCTTCCCTTGAGTAACCTCGACGACCGCAGCGGTCTCCTTGTCCAGCGGAAGGACGCGGGCGTTCTTGATGTTGTCGATGGCGTAGAGGTGGCCGGTGGTGCCCTGCTTGACGGCGATGGAGTTGCCCTCCTGATCCGCATCTTCTATGGTTTGGATGTCAGAAGATTTGGATACCAGCAGGCACAAACCGGTGTTCAGGTAAGGATCGGAGAAATCGATAGACTGAGCTCTCTCTTCAGTCGCCGTCATGGAAGAGATGATGAGGTCGATCTTTCCGGTTTTCAGAGAGGATATGAGTCCAGCGAAGGCGATGTTTTCAATGCGAACTGGGCGACCGAGACTTTTGCCCAAAGCGTAGGCGAGGTCGACGCTGACGCCGGAGGGTTCGTTGTTTTCGTCCGACATCTCGAAGGGGGGATAGGAGAGCTCCATCCCCACCACGAGAGTGTCGTCGGCTTCCTTCTCGCCACACGAGACGAGGAAGAAGGCAAGGAATGCGAGGATAAGCGAATGGGCTTTCATGAGGATAGGACTTTGGATGGGAAGGCTTCGCGGGTGGCAGTTCCGCTAGCGTTTGCGCCAGAGGGTCGCGTGGGCGTTGCTGTATTGGTATTTTCTGGCATGCTCGCGGATGAGGAAGGGCATGTCGAGGGCTTCGATCTCGTCGAACTGGGTTTGCAGCAGGATTCGCAGGGTCTCGTAGCTGCGTACGGGCGAGCTATCGCGCAGGAAACCGCCAAGCCATTTTTCCTTGGGCGTGTATTCTTCGAGCCAAGTGTAGGGGGAGGTTATCGCTAGAATTCCTCCAGTGTTCATGAAGCCACCGATATTTTTCAGGCATTTCGCTGGATCAGGTAGACGGTCGATGAGGTTTGCCATGAGCACGAAGTCGAAGCTGCCCAGTTCGGAGGGCAGGTCCATGGCGTCTCCTTGCTGGAAGCTCAGGCAATGGGGACGAGTGGAGCTTGGTCGCTGCAGCGTGATGCGTTGGGTCAAGTCGCCTTCCACTACGATGTCGGCGTCGAGTTCAGCTCCGTCTCGAATTCGTTCTGCGGCTTCGATCAATCCGAACGAAAAGTCGATGCCGACCGTTTCCTCGAAGTAGGCGGAAAGCTCGCAGGCGCTTCGTCCCGCGGCGCAGCCCAGGTCAAGGGCGCGCCCGTGCTTGAGAGGGTGTCGCATCGCGAGCGCGGCGCAGCGCTTGGAGAAGTCTAGGGCCTCGGTGGGACCTAGGAAGTGCGGCGCCTCGCCGTAGTGAAAGAGTAGATACTCTGAAATCGCTTTGTCTGTTTCGTAGAAGCTGTCGGCTTTGGGCATGGGAAAATGAATAGATTGGTATTGGTCGAAGTAGGTGGAAGCCGCCTTCTTTTGGGTGGCTCAACGAAGGTAAGGATGGTGGGATTGCGTATGCGAACTTGAAATAATTTGGCAAAAATGGGTTTCATCGTATTGTGCGTTGATCTCATCGCCAACTTACTCAACTCGTTGATTTTTAGGACGATTTGTTAAATCAAAAGAATCCCATGAGTCTCCCCGATATCCCAGACGAAGAGCTTCATCAGCTCACCACCAACGCGCTTTCGAATGTATTCGGGACGATGCTTGAGAGCGAAGTCCAATTCAGGGGAGCCGCAGACTACTCGGGCCAGAAGGCTCCTTTTCCCGATCTGGGCGGAGCCGAGAAGAACATGATCTTCGTGGGCTCGGTTGGATTTGTCGGGAGCGTCAATGGGGTGATCTACCTCTACATGAAGTCGGCCTTCGCCGAGTCGGCTGCCAAGAAGATTACCGGGCTCGATGATGAGGATGTGGACTTCGAAATCGTTTCCGACGTCTGCGGCGAGATGACGAACGTCTTTGCGGGTGGATTCAAGAACTCGTTGGCGGACAGAGGCTACAACTCGGTGCTCACCATCCCGACGGTGTTGAGCGGAGACGAGCTCTACATCTCTACCTTGGGAGTCGTGAAGCACATCCGGCACAACTTCGCCTCCGGTGGAGTGGAAATCGTGGCGGATCTAGTTCTGGCCGAGCAGTCCTAGTTTGAGGAGCTAGCTATGGGCACGCCTTTGAGGGTGCTCGAGATAAAGGGGATGAGCTGCTTCTTGCGGCTGACAACGCCTTGCAGGTCGTAGATCAGGCCTTTTTCGACCGCGGGGTAGGAGATGCGTTCGATGAACTCCTTGTCGCCCGCCACCAGCAGGAGAGAGTTGTGGCGGTTGATGTCGGTCACGAGCATGCAGGCGAAGGACACTTCTTCCTTCTTGCTGAACTTTCGCAAGGCCTCCGAGAGTTCCTCGGACTTCTGCCAGAAGTTCTGGAAGCCTAGCTCCTCTATCTGCGAGACTGAAAAGCGGACGCCGTTCTCATCGTAGAATTTCTGGTCCGCAACGATCACTTGCTCCGGCTTCATGGACAGGATGACCGAACCGCTGGAGAAGACTTCTTGAGCGAGGTCGTCCGCCTTAAGCTCTGCGATTTTCTCGAGCCACTCGACGATGTCGGCGTCTTTTTCGGTTGCGGTCGGGCCTTTCAGGTTGAGCGTATCGGTGATGATGCCACTCATCATGATCCCCGCCATTTCAGGGGTGGGTTCGATTTGGTGGCGGCGGAAAAGGTCGGCCACGATGGTGCAGGTGGAGCCGACGGGCTCGTTGAGGAAGAGAATCGGCTGCTGGGTGTTCATGGAGCCGAGCCGGTGGTGGTCGATGACCTCTTTGATGTTTACCTCTGCAGCCCCCGGTACCGCTTGCGTCATCTCGTTGTGGTCGACCAGCACTAGGTTGGTGGCGCTTGGTTTAAGAACGTCGGTCTTGGTAAAGATGCCTGCGAGCTGGCCGTTGTCCTCCGTCACGAAGAAGGCTTGGGCGTTCGAACTGGCGATACGACGGGCCACCCGAGAGAGTCGGTCGGTGGATGAGAACGTCGTATACTTGGTCTCGATCATATTTTTGATTTTAGAAGCCGTGCGAATGGCCCACGCGGTGGTGGCGGAGTCGTAGGGGCTGATGATGAGGGAAACTCCGTTGGCCTTGGCTTGTTCAAGCACTTCTGAGTCGACCCCTAGGCCGCCGGTTATGACGAGGAGGCGGACTCCGATTTGGATGGAGCGCTGCTGGATGTCCCAACGATCGCCCACGATGATGATGGATTGGTCGGCTCTGATTGCGTCGGAGCCGTTGAACTTGCCAAAGGAGCGAATGTCCATGGCCCCGATCTTGACGTACATGTCCTCCAGCTTGTCCTCGTCGCGTAGATTTTTCACGTCGGCCTGTAGGGCTCGGGCTACGTCGTTGATGCTGGTGTAGACATGGCGCATGGAGCGGGGCTCGCTGAACTTCGGGATGAAGTAGTCGCCCATCTGGAAGATGGAGAGGTAGCCCTTCAGTATATTGTCGTCGTCGACGACGGGCAGTACGCGAACGTCGTGCTCGTCGACCAGTTGGAGGGCCTCGGACATGGTGGCGTCCTCGTGCACCTTGACGACGTTGCTGATCATCATGTCGCGGACGCGCGGGGAGACGTCGGCGATCAGCAAGGGCGTTGGCTGGTTGAACTTCGCCAGGATCGTATCGATGCGAGCGTTGGTGTTGCCGCAGCGAGCGGGGATGTAGCCCTTTTGCCCTGTCAGTATTTTGAAGTTCGCGTAAGCGATGGCGGAGCAGATCGCGTCTGCGTCCGGGTTCTTGTGGCCGATAACGTAAGTTATTTCCTGTTTAGGTGATCTAGGCATGTTCGAAGGGCTTGCGATAAGATGCTTCGATACACAGCTCGATCAATGCCCAAATGTGAATTTTGCGGGCATTGCCTCGGATATTGCGGAATTTTTCGGTTTCGTTTGTTTCCGGTTTCGAAAGTGGTTGAAGCCGAGCGGGCAAGCCAATCTATTGGGGGCTGATGAATCAGGATCTAATCGCGAAAGTTGCATCGCTGAAGGAGAGCGGGGGATTGTTGCCGTCCACTGCCAAGAACATGGAGACCTGGCTCAAGGGCGGTTTCCTGTCCAAGTCGTCTTTGGCGAGCATAGGAGAATTGCTCGAGTCTGGCAACGCGGACGAGCTCAACAACCGCTTCTATCGGGAAATCGCCTTCGGTACCGGCGGGATGCGCGGCCGTACCATTGGCTTGACTGCCACCTCGCAAGAGAAGGGCGACATGGATACGAGCGGCAAGCCCGCCAACCCGGGGGTCGGCTCCAACATGCTCAATGAGTACACGGTGGTTCGGGCAACCTTGGGCCTTTTCGCATACGCCAAGGCCTATCACGATCGAGAAGGTATCGACACTCCGCCAAAGTTCGTCATCGCCCACGACGTGCGTCATTTCTCCCGTTTCTTCTGTGAACTCGCCGCTTCGGTTTGGTCAAAGAAAGGTGGCGACGCTTATATTTTCGAAGGTCCGCGTTCCACGCCGCAGCTTAGTTTTTCGGTGCGTCATCTCGGCGCCACATGCGGCGTCGTTATCACCGCCAGCCACAATCCGCCGCATGACAACGGCTTCAAAGCCTACTTCTCCGACGGGGGACAAGTCGTTCCTCCCAACGATACAGGGATCATCGATCAAGTGAACGCTATCCCGCTCGATGGTCTGCAAGAGTACATCGGCGTTGACCTTTCCAAGGTGACCGTGTTGGGAGCGGAATTGGACGAAGCCTACAACCAGTGCGTCGCGAATTGCGTGATCGATCAGGATGTATTCAAAAAGACTGACTTGAAGGCGGTCTTCACGCCGATCCACGGTACAGGCGCGGTCGCTACCTTGCCCGCGCTCAAGAAACTGGGACTCAATCCTCTCGTAGTGGAAGAGCAACGCGCTTTCGATTCGAATTTCCCTACCGTGAAGTCGCCCAACCCGGAGAATTCCGAGGCGCTTGCCCTCGCAACGAAGCTTGCCGAAGCGAACGATTGCGACTTGCTGATGGCGACTGACCCGGATGCTGACCGCATGGGCGTCGCGGTGAAGGGGCCCGACGGAAAGATGGTATTGCTGACCGGCAACCAGATTGGCTCGATCATGGCAGAGTACCGTATCTCCAAGCTGAAGGAAATGGGTTGGATCCCGGAAGCCGGGGGCGACAACTGCGCCTTGGTTAAGACTTTCGTGACCTCGCCCCTGCAAGATGCCATCGCCACTGGCCATGGTATCAAGGTTGTGAATACGCTAACCGGATTCAAGTGGATCGGCGAGAAGCTGCGCATCTATCAAGACGAAGCCTGCGAAAAAGGCGGCGTATCCGATTACGATTCGCTCTCGCTCAAGGAACGAGCCGAGCTCCTGCAAAAGCACAGCACCTTCTACGTTTTCGGCGGGGAGGAAAGCTATGGCTACTTGCCCAACGACACCGTTCGCGACAAGGATGCGAACGCGGCTTGCGCGCTTTTCTGCGAGATTGGCGCCAGCTTGAAGGCCCAAGGCGTTTCGATGCTCGCCTACCTCGATGACATTTACTTGAAGAATGGCTACTTCTTGGAAGGTCTCGGACAGCTGGTTTACGAAGGCGCTGCCGGCGCGGCCAAGATCGCTCGCATTCTCGAAACCTACCGCGCTACGCCGCCGACGGAGTTTCTTGGAAGCAAGGTGTCCAAGTTCACAGATTTTGGCGTCGAGACCGTGCTCGATCCAGATGGCAAGGAAGTGCCCAAGCAAGACTTGTACTTCGTGGAGTTGGAAAATGGATACCGCTATGCAGTACGCGGCAGCGGAACCGAACCCAAGATCAAGTTCTACATTTTTGCCAAGGATGACGTGGCCAGTGCGGACGAGCTCGAATCGACCAAGGCCAAGACCAAGGAAACCTTGGAATCGCTCAAGCAGGCCATCCTCGACGACGCGGGCAAGCGAGCTGAGAGCTAGGCAAACCTCAGGTTCGAGCTTAAACTTTCGAAGCCGCATCCATCAGGGTGCGGCTTTTTCGTGGCGGGTCCCGCCGCGCGACCCTAGGCTTCGACCAACTTGCGGGTTGTCTTGCCGCTTTGCCAGGATGGTGCGATGAGCAGGGCGCGGGGCTCCGCTTGCAGGCCGGTCTCGCCACGGTGCACCATGCCGACCAGGGTATCGACTGCGGCTTCGCCGGTGTGGTCGTTATGCTGCCTCATACCGGACCAGTCAGGAGCGTTTTTGCGCCATTCCAACTGGATGAGGCCGATGTCGTCCGGAGCTTTCATGCCGAGTTTTTGCAGCCAGTGGGAGACGTCGTTGTAGAGTGTGAATATCACATCCGGACGGTATTCCTGCATCCATACCTTGAAGCAAGCGAAGTCCTCTTCCTCGCCAGCGTTTTGATAGAGAGGCGGTAGGCGCGACTCCTCGGGCAGGCGCATCTGGCCGTAAAGGTAGCCCGCGGAGAAGCGGCCCTCCACCAGACGGTCGATCTTTTGGTCGAGCACGAGACCGGGTCGCTGGTATCCGAGTCGCAAGGCGTTTTCTACCGCTTGCAAGGCGAGGCCGTGATGGTCGACGCAGACGTAGGGCAAAGTGGGGTTCCGGGTGCGCACGCCGGTGACGACCAGGGGAAGGGCTTCAGCGATGGGGAGAAGCTTCTCCGGAAACTGGCAGTCGTTCATCAAGCCGACTACGAGAGCTCCTTTGATGCCGCGAGCCAGCATGATGGATTTCAACCGACGTGCCTTGAGCTCAGGGTCGTTCAGCCAGAAATAGTCGAGGCGGTAGCCGAGGGAGTCCGCTCGCTGGTTGATGCCCTCCACGTACTCAGGAATGGTGGGATGCCTTTTCAGCGAGTTGTTGTCCGAATGGGCGTTGATCAGGGCGATTGTTGCCCGGTAGCTGTCGCGATTGCGAATCTGCGACAGCAATTGGCCGAGGGCCGGATTGAGCTGGTAGCCGAGTCGGTCCGCGGTTTCCCGGATCTTTTCCTTCATCGCGGTCGAGACTTCGGGGCTATTGCGGAGCGCGAGGGAGACGGTCGCCTTGGAGACGCCGACTTCCGCCGCGATGGTGCTCATAGAAACTTTGGGGGGCATTTCTGGCAAGGGTTCGAGTTAACTGTGAGGACGTGGACACGACTACCCACTGTTTGTTTAACGGTTAAGGAGTCGTCATCTTTTGCAACCTTAAACGAATAAGTACAACCTGTGGCATGAAGTTTTCTATAGGCCTCGATTTCGGAACCAATTCAGTGCGCTGTCTGATCGTGAGAACGGATGGCGAAGGCGAAGTTTCCTCAGCTGTCGTCAATTACCCCTCAGGTGACCAAGGCATCTTGCTATCTTCGAGCGATCACCATCTCGCCCGCCAAAGCCCCGCGGACTACCTTGATTCCCTCACCAAAGCGACGGTCGACGCCATCGCGACCGCCAAGGAGTCATATCCAGGCTTCGATCCAGCCGATGTGATCGGTATTGGCATCGACACCACCGGTTCCAGCCCGCTGCCGGTCGACGAAAAGAACCAAGCGCTTTCGTCCTATTCCAAGTGGAAGGACAACCTCGCTGCCCAGTGCTGGCTCTGGAAGGACCACACCAGCTATGAAGAAGCGGCTCGCATCACGGAAATCGCCTCCAAGGAGCGTCCCCAGTACGTTGCCAAGTGCGGTAACACCTACTCGTCCGAGTGGTGGTGGAGCAAGATCTGGCATTGCTTGAAGGTGGCACCGGAGGTTTTCGACGCGGCCTATTCGTGGGTAGAAATCGCGGACTGGATTCCCTCCCAGCTTGCGGGCGTCAAGGACCCGAAAGAAATCAAGCGCGGCGTTTGCGCAGCGGGTCACAAAGCGTTTTACGCGGAAGAGTGGGGCGGCTTGCCGGACAAGGAATTTCTGTCCATGCTCGATCCGAAGATTGCCGATTTGCGCGATCGCCTGTATTCAAAAGCCTACGACGCTTCGGAAGTAGCGGGAACGCTCTCCGAAGAATGGGCGGAACGCCTTGGCTTGCCGGCCGGCATCCCGCTCGCCATGGGTGAGTTCGACGTCCACTACGGCGCCATTGGCTGTGGGGTAGAAGAAGGAACCTTGGTCAAGGTCATCGGCACCTCCACTTGCGACTGCGCAGTGGTGAAGGCTAGCGGAGATGTGCCGGACGTACCTGGTATCTGCGGCATCGTCCGCGGTTCCATTCTGCCGGGATATTTCGGCGTGGAAGCGGGGCAATCGGCGGTCGGCGACCTTTTCAAGTGGTGGGTGGAAGGTGTATGCAAAGGTAACGACTCGACTCACGTCGAACTCACGGAGGAAGCGGCCAAGCTGGCTCCCGGACAAAGCGGCTTGCTCGCTCTCGACTGGAACAACGGCAATCGTACCGTGCTGGTCGACCAACGCCTGACTGGTTTGATTCTCGGTCAAACGCTGCACACCAGCCGAGCGGAAATCTATCGAGCCCTCATCGAAGCGACGGCTTTCGGAGCTCGCATGATTTTAGAACGTATCAGCGAGTACGGAATTCCCGTCAACCGCATCGTCTGCGCAGGGGGTATCGCTGAGAAAAATTCCATGCTGATGCAGATCTACGCGGACATCACTGGACGCGAAATGCTGGTTTCCGCCTCCTCGCAAAGCTGCGCCTTGGGCGCGGCGATTGCGGCGGCAGTGGTTGCTGGCGAAGAGAAGGGCGGACACGCTGACTTCGATTCGGCTCAGAAGGCGATGACTGGACTCAAGCCAGACCGCTACCAGCCTGACCCTGAGCGTCACGCTCAGTACAACCGCCTCTTCGCTTTGTATAAGAAAGTCCACGACAACTTTGGCGGCGTCGAAGCGGTAGATCTCGCTCCTGTGATGAAGGAGCTCCTCGACATCAAGGAAGGCAAGTAGTCCCAGCGTTCTTCGAATTCTTCACTCTCTCAATTATCCCCCACGGAAAAATCATGAAATCTGCATTTGATACAAAGGAAGTCTGGTTGGTTGTTGGTAGCCAGCATCTCTACGGTCCCGAGACCCTCAAACAAGTAGCCGCCGACTCTCAGGTCGTGGCGGACTCTCTCGACTCCGATCCGAACGTGCCGGTCAAGGTCGTTTTCAAGGCCTTGGTCACCACCCCGGACGAAATCCTCGCCGTTTGCCGCGAAGCCAGCGCTGCGACCCAGTGCGTAGGCGTCACGCTTTGGATGCACACCTTCTCTCCATCCAAAATGTGGATACGTGGATTGAAGGCGCTCACCAAGCCGATCTGTCACTTGCATACGCAGTACGCTCGCGACCTGCCGTGGTCGACCATCGACATGGATTACATGAACTTGCACCAGTCCGCCCACGGTGGACGCGAGTTCGGCCATATTTGCGCTCGCCTTGAAAAAGAGCGCGCGGTGATCGTTGGTCACTGGGAAGACCCAGCGGTTCGCGCCAAGTTCGCGCGTTGGACGCGCGTGGCTGGCGCTTGGGCCGCGAGCCAAGAGCTCAAGGTGGTTCGCTTCGGCGACAACATGCGCCAAGTAGCCGTGACTTGCGGCGACAAGGTGGAGGCTGAATCGGTTTTTGGATACTCGGTCAACACGCACGGTATTGGCGATCTCGTTGAAGTGATCAACGGTATCAGCGACGCGGAAATCGATGCCCTTTGCGGCCAGTACGCAGACGAATACGAGCTTGCATCCTCGCTTGTCGAAGGCGGTGCCATGCGGGCCTCTTTGCGTGAGACAGCCAAAATCGAGCTTGGCCTGCGCTCCTTCCTCGAGACCGGCGGTTTCGGGGCCTTCACCGACACTTTCGAAGACCTGCACGGCATGGCTCAGCTGCCTGGCCTTCCAGTACAGCGCTTGATGGCCGATGGCTACGGTTTCGGCGGAGAGGGGGACTGGAAGACATCCGCCTTGGTTCGCACCATGAAGATCATGGCCAGCGGTATCGATAAGGGGACTTCCTTCATGGAAGACTACACCTACCACTTCAATCCTGCGGGCAACCGCTGTCTCGGAGCGCACATGCTCGAGATCTGTCCTTCGATTGCGGATGCCAAGCCATCTTGCGAAATCCATCCGCTGGGAATCGGCGGCAAGGCAGACCCAGTCCGCCTGGTATTCAACGGCAAGTCCGGCCCTGCCATCAACGCGTCGGTGGTCGACATGGGCAACCGCTTCCGCCTGTTGGTTAACAAGGTAAACGCGATGCCGCCCGAGCAAGATTTGCCGAAGCTTCCGGTCGCTCGCGTGCTTTGGGAAGTGTTGCCAAGCTTGGAAGACGGAGCGGCCGCTTGGATCTATGCGGGTGGCGCCCACCACACGGGATTCAGCTATACCGTCAACGCTCAGGACATGGAAATGTTCGCGGCGATGGCCGGAATCGAGTACCTGTTGATCGACGAAGACACCAAGCTTCGCGAATTCAAAAACGAAATCCGCTGGAACAACGCGGCTTACGGCATCCGCGGACTGTAGTTGAAAATGAATTACAAGGATATCAGGGAAGAATGCGTTGCGTCGAACAAGGAGCTGCAATCTCTGGGACTGATCGACATCACTTTCGGCAACGTCAGTGTGCTCGACCCGGCTGCCGGTGTTTTTGCCATTAAGCCAAGTGGCGTTCCCTACGATGCGTTGACTCCGGAGCAGATGGTCATCGTCGACCTGGAAGGCAAGATCGTGGAGGGCGATCTCCGTCCGTCCTCTGACGAACCGACTCATCGTCGGCTCTTCATCGAACTGGGAGACAAGGGCATAACCTCCGTGGTGCACACCCATTCGCGTAATGCAGTGGGCTTTGCTCAAGCGGAGCGCAGTATCCCTTGTTTGGGTACTACCCATTGCGATTATTTCCGCGGCGCGGTTCCGGTGACTCGACCGATGACGGTCGAGGAAGTGGAAGGGGCCTACGAATGGGAAACGGGCAACGTGATCGTCGAGCTTTTTTCGGAGGTCAACCCGCTGGAAGTGACGGCGGCGCTCGTTCGCAACCATGGTCCCTTCGTTTGGGGCAAGAACGGCGCGAAGGCGGTTGAAACCGCGTTCGCCCTAGAAATCGTTGCCGATATGGCGGCCAAGACCCTAGCTCTCAACCCGGCGGCAGCGGGAGCTCCCGCGCACCTGCTCAAGAAGCACTACGACCGCAAGCACGGTCCGGGCGCTTACTACGGGCAAAAGTAGTTTTCCTAACATTTAGCCACGAACGCCTCGCTGCTGCCGCAAGACGGTGGAAGCGGGGCGTTTTTGCGTCTAGCCTATCCGGCATTGTTAACTGATTCCAATTTTCGGGAACCCGCGTTTCAGGGTGAGGAGAGGGCGGGCTTTGACATCACAATTGCTACTAGCCGAGCGATTGACGATGCCAGTGTTAGCGAATCTTATAAGCTTATCAGTTGGTGAAATAGGGTGGGCGATAAGTTGCTGTTTTAGCAGCTTCAAAGTACCGTGAAGCAAAAGCGGGGACCGTGGGTTTTCGGTCTTCATCGAACGGCAAAAGAAGGAGAGTGATTACAATGTTACGGAGTATGAAAGATCTGTTTGGGTATTCAGTCGTAGCACCGGATGGCAAGGCGGGGAAGCTGAAGGACCTGTTGTTTGGAGACCGGCACTGGCGAGTGCGCTATCTCGACGTGGAAACGCGTTTTGGCTTCAACCTCAACCTTCGCTATCTCAGCGAGGAGACGAAGGAGGAGGACAAGGTGACGAGGCGCTTGATCCCGACTGCGGAACTGGGCGTTCCCAAGCTGGGTTTGGACCGAAAGGAGATTCCTACCAAGCTAAGCGTGGAAGAGGTCAACAAGTGCGAAGGATTCGGCTCCCATTTGTCGGCAGAAGAAAAGTACGAAATGGAGTTTCGGCGTTTCTTCCGTCATGCCATATATGACGAACGTCCGCTGTTCGGAAGCTTGGGCTACGCCGGCTACATGCCTCCGGTGACTGCCTACGACCACACGGAGGAGGAGATTCGCAACCACTTGGATCGCATGGGCGAAATTGCGGGCGAGCACCTGCACTCCGTCAAGGCGGTGATCGGGTATCACGTCGTAGGGAAGAAAGAGACGCTCGGCATTGTGGGCGACTTGATTCTTGATGTGGAGAACTGGAAGGTTGCGTATTTGGTTTTGGATACACGCCATGGCATTCCTTCTCGTAAATACCTTGTCGACATGACTACGGTGAAGCGACTGGACTGGTCGAGCTCGAGCATGGAAACGGAACTGAACTCGGAAGACCTCATGTCGATGAGGCGCTATTGGGTGCATGATCCGGTCAACAAGGACGAAGCGGACCACCAGTACGACTACGCCGGCAAGCCTTGTCTCAGCAACTTGATGGAAGACGTATTCTAGGAAATTCGCTCCTGTTTGAGATTTCGGCTGCCCGTCGCGTATTCGGGCAGTCGTAAAAGCGAAAGGTTGCGCGAAGAGGGGCGAGCTGTTTTTGTCCGGCTTTTCATGAGCGAAGAGCCAGTCAGTCCAGCACCTACAGGAGCGCCTGCCTAACCATGCCCTTGCAGCCTACCTTCAGGCGTAGCGTCATGCTGGGGCTGGTGCTCGTGACTTTGTCCTTCGGCTGGTGGCCGTTTGCCTTTTCGCCAGAGAACGACGTGGTTTTTCGCCCGGATGCCGCAGCCTGGCGCTTCAACGGCGATTATGAAGCGGGTGTCGCCGCCGCGCGGGGAGTCGCCTATGCGGAACCTGTGATCGACACGCGCGCTTGGTCAGGAGTGACCGTTCGCATCGTGTTGCGAGGGCGTTCCAACGGGAGTGGCCTGGGCGTTTTCTTGGAGTTTTTCGAGCCGGATGGGGAGGGAATGCCGGCCTTGCTCATTTCCCAGTGGCAGGAGCATTTGGCGATGCGGAGCCGCCGTGACCAGGGCCAGGTGAAGCGAGGCTACGCGGAGATCGGGCATCGAGGCATGTTTGGCGGTGACGATTTCGTGGAGTTGGTCGTCAGCTCCGAGGGGCAGCGTACCCATGTTTACGTCGACGGTCAAATTGTGGAGACGCGCAGCGACTTTTCGCTCTTGGGAGAGGACAACAAGTTTGTCGGCCGCTTGGCCATCGGAAACAGCGCGGACGGAACGCGTCCTTTCACTGGCGAGATCAGGAAGGTGGAGATCTACGATTCCTTTTATCGAGCTAAGGCGAATCGCTTCGCGAACGCTCAGCCAGTCCTTTCCTACGACTTGAGAGCCAACTCCGTCCCTCCCGGGCTTGAATTGGCCGAAGACTTCAGTCCTGCCAAGCGAAAGGTCCTCAATGCGGTGAACGCGGTCAATTTGGACAAGCCCAGCTACCGCAACGACATTTTGGTGAACTCGCTTGGCTTTATTCCGGTAGGCATTTGCTTCGCGGCTGCGGCACGTCGCAGGTTCAAGTCGTTCGTTGCGGTGCTTGTAGTGGTTGGCCTGTCATCCTTTTGCCTCAGCATGAGTATCGAGTTTGCCCAAGGCTTTATGGTGCACCGCGACTCGAGCCAGCTGGACGTGTTGCTCAATACACTGAGCGGTTGCGTGGCGGTGATGGTACCGAAAAGGTGGATACTCTTTTTGTAGGTCTGGGCGCAAAAGGGCGGAAGCCTTGCAAGTTCCGCTCCCGCTGATTGGGGCCAAGGCCACTAGTCCTGCGAATGGAACGGGGAGTGGGCCTTGGAAAGGCGCGTCTCTCATTGCGAATAATTCACTTTTCTCCGCCCTTTCTGGTAGCTAGGCTTTGCCCGTGAAGTTCATTCTCTCCTTGGACCAGGGCACGACGAGTTCGCGTGCGGTATTGCTTGACCAGACGGGGCGCGTCGTGGCGTCGGGGCAGGAAGAGTTTCCCCAGCTATTCCCGCGACCAGGGTGGGTAGAGCACGACGCGGAGGCGATTTGGCAGTCGCAGTGGAACTCCATCGAAGCCGCTTTTGCTGCGGCGAAGTGCGCTTGGGACTCGGTGGAGGCGATTGGAATCACCAACCAGCGGGAGACTGTCGTGGCTTGGGACGCGGTATCGGGAGAAGTGGTGGGAAAGGCTATCGTATGGCAGGATCGTCGCACCGCGGACTTCTGCGCTGGGCTGAAGGAAGCCGGTAAGGAAGCTTGGATACAAGAAAAGACGGGCCTGCTGCTCGATCCCTATTTTTCGGCTGCCAAGATGCGATGGATTTTGCAGAATCGCCCGGGTGCGGCGGAGTTGGCGAAGAAGGGGACGCTGCGCTTCGGAACGATCGATTCCTGGCTTGTTTGGAAACTGAGCGAGGGGGACTGTTACGTGACGGACGTTTCCAACGCATCCCGCACGCAGCTAATGGATCTGAGCACGTGCGAATGGGACGATGAGTTGCTCGAACTGTTTGGCATTCCACGGTCGGCGCTGCCGGAAATCGTGGATTCGAGCGGTCGTCTGGCGACGACTTCAAGCGCGGTAACGGGTGGCTTGACGGTCCCGATCGCGGGAATCGCTGGAGACCAGCAGGCTGCCCTTTTTGGACAGCTTTGCTTCGAGCCGGGCATGGTGAAGAGCACTTACGGGACAGGTTGCTTTGTGCTCATGAATGTGGGGCGAGGTCCTGCGGTGTCACGAAATCGATTGCTGAGCACGGTTGCCTGGAGAATCGACGGAAAGACCGAGTACGCCTTGGAAGGCAGCGTTTTTGTGGGCGGATCGGCCGTGCAATGGTTGCGTGACCAGTTGGGGGTCATCGAGAAGGCTAGCGATATCGAGGAGCTGGCGAGTCGCGTAAAGGACTCGGACGGAGTCGTGGTAGTGCCCGCCTTTACTGGTTTGGGAGCTCCCTATTGGGATCCTTACGCTCGGGGCGCCATTATGGGGCTGACCCGTGGAAGCTCGGTTTCGCACATCGCGCGAGCCGTGTTGGACGGTATCGCTAACCAAGTCTCGGACGTGGTGCTCGCGATGGCGAGCGACGCGGGAAGAGAAATGAAGGAATTGAAGGCCGATGGCGGCGCCTCGGCGAACGCGCTGCTCATGCAAATCCAGGCGGACGCCACCGGCGCGGTCGTGAGCTGTCCCAAGAACCTGGAAACCACAGCCATGGGCGCAGGGTATTTAGCGGGCTTGGCGGTGGGCTACTGGGACTCGCGAGAAGCGCTTGTGAAACTGGTGGAAGCGGATCGCAGCTACGAGCCCAAGCTGGGCGAAGAGGAGCGGTCCCAACGCATGGCCAAATGGCGGAAGGCGGTGGAGCGAAGCCTTGCTTGGGAGGAATGAAGGGATTGCGGAGGCATTCGATTTTGGCGCTGAAGCGAGCTTTACTTTGCCAAGTTTAGGTTCTTGAGTGCGGAAAATGAACTTGCCCAACATCCTTACTTTATCGCGGATCCCGATGATGTTCCTCATCGTCTGGCTCATGCGTGAGTCGTTTACGGGCGCGGCGACTGCGGCCTTCGTGCTTTTTGTGGTGGCCGGCGTGACGGATTGGGCCGACGGCTATGCGGCTCGCAAGCTGGGGCAAGTTTCCAATTTCGGGATATTGATGGATGCTCTGACGGACAAGATCCTCGTTTTGGGCATCATGGTCGCCTTAGTGGACAAGGGGCCGAGCGCAGGTGGCATCCAAATGTTTCTTTTCCTCCTAATCCTCTGTCGCGAGTTCATGATCACTGGACTGCGTCTGGTGGCGGCGACCAAGGGCGTAGTGATGGCGGCGGAAAGCGCGGGGAAGCAAAAGACGGTGACCCAAATCATCGCCTTGGGTGGATTCTTGTTGGCGATGAGCTTCCAGGTCGACTGCTATCGGTGGGGATTGCCGTACGCGAGCGATATTGCCTATTGGATAGAGTGGGTCGGTCGCGTCTTCTTCTGGATCTGCACGGTGATGACTCTGTATTCAGGCGCCAAATACTTCAAGAAGTACGGCGAACTGGTATTTAAGGACTAAGGATAACTTTTTCGATGATCAAAAATCCGAGATGGGCCCGCTTTTGGCCGGATAAGGCAGTGGTGAATCTAGCTACGATCGGTAGCTTGGGACAGTTTAAGGCGCCGGGAACCTGGGGCTCTGTCATGGGCGTGGTTTTCTATGTGGTTTTCGTGGCCCATATGAGCGATTTCGCGGCGGCGATTTTTTTGGCTGCAGCGTCGTACTTTGCGATCGGCGTTTGCGGGGAGGCTGAGAAGCGACTCAAGAAGGTGGATCCAGGCGAGATCATCCTCGACGAGTTTGTGGCGATGCCGATCTGTTTTCTCGGACTGAGCGGGATCAACCACCACCCTCAGTACGTTCTGATCCTCTTGGCTGGTTTTCTTCTATTTCGCTTTTTCGACATCTTGAAGCCGCTCGGCATCAAGAAGCTTCAGCGGTACCATGGAGGTTTCGGGGTGGTTGCCGACGACGTGGCCGCTGCCCTGATCGTAGCGGTACTACTGAACGTTGGGGTGCGGTTGCTGCTGGGGTAGCTTCGTTTTGACGCACGCGGAGCGGGCGTCCCACCTGAGGGCTGTGGTGCTACGCTCCTTTCTTGCGGCGTGCGTAGAGGATGAGGGCGAGGCCTGCGAGCGCCATGAAGATCGACAGCACGGCCCCGCGGTTGAGGCCCATGAAAGGGAGGATGCCGGCGTCGTGCTCGCGGAATTGTTCGCCGATGATGCGGACGATGGAGTACCCGAGCAGGAATTCTCCACCGATCTGTCCCGGATGGTTCTTCAGTACGGGCGAGGTCCAGATGCGCAGCTGGGTGTAGGCGAGCATGAGCAGGCCCTCTAGTCCGGCTTCGTAGAGCTGGGACGGGTGGCGCGGCATCATGCCTGCCCCAGGGAAGATGACTCCCCAGGTGCCGTCCGTGGGTTTGCCCCAGAGCTCGCCATTCTGAAAGTTTGCAAGGCGTCCGAGGAGAAGGCCTGGGGGAGCCAAGGTCGCGAGAATGTCGCCGAGTTTGAGGAAGCTGATCTTGAAGCGACGCGACATGATCCATCCCGCCAGGATTACGCCGACGAATCCGCCGTGGCTGGCCATGCCGCCGTCGGTAAACTTAAAGAAGGCCAGCGGGTCTTCGAGAAGGGTACGTGGCGAGTAGAAGATGAAATACCCCAAGCGGCCGCCAACGATAACGCCTGCGATGATTCCGAGGAAAAGGTCGCTTTGCTGGTTGGTGTCGAGCGGGGAAAGGCCCTTCTTGTAGTAGAGATGCAAGAGCCAAGCGCCGATCATGAAGCCGAGCACGTAGGCCAGTCCGTACCAGCGAATCGCCAAGGATTCCGTGAATTGGAAGATGATGGGATCGAGATCGTGCGTCCAGGGGGGAGAGAATGGCATTTAGAGAATTGGCTTGTTTCTGGCCCAGTACTCACGCGGGGTACTGGCCTTCGTGTATATCGTCGAGGTCTACTTCCCAGCTCAATTTCGTTTCTGATATTTTTTCCACGAGCACCGAACTGCTCGTGTAGGCGATGGCTTCTTCCATGGGGTCGAACCGTTTCGTTTGAATGAGCGGGTGGATATTGGCTTCTCCTCCACATGCAGCATCCAATATTCTGAAACCGGTCGACTTGTTGAAAAGCGCTCGCCAAGTGTCAGTGGAGAATCGCCAAAAGTCGTAGGGCGACTCGTGCAAGGGCCACGCTTGATGGGTGTGAAGCATGCACTTTCCTCCTCGCTTCAATACTTTGTTTATCTCGATTGCGGCTTTCCAGGGCATGGCTACGTGCTCAATCACGGAAAGGGCAGCGATCGCATCTATCGAGTTTGGTTCGAAGAATTTTGAGAGCTCATGGATGTCCCCAACCACGTCCACGTTTGGCCCCTTGCGAATGTCGAAGCCGACATATTCGTTTTGTAGGCCAAATTGGCTTTTTCTCACAACGCCTGATCGAGCTCGAGAACCGAGTTCTACCACTTTTAGGGGTGATGGGGACTGGTGCAGCCATTCGAAAAAACGAGCGCAGATTTGGTGGGATTGGTCTTTCGACCGTACCGTGTTGGCGATGCTACTCAGTAATGTGGGGGCTCCAGTCGTTTTAATCAGAAGACTGAGTTCTTGCGTGTCCCAGCTATCGGCTACCTCAACTTTGACTGTGAGGGTTCGGATGCCGTTCTCGTTCGTTTCAACAAAAGGAACTGCGGTAGAACCCTCTCCAATCGTATCGCTGTCAGGAAGGAGATGGACGCTCTCGATTGGAACGGTCGTGTTCAATCTGAATTTGCCGAAATAGATACCGTCATGAATCCGGTGCTCAAGAGCTTCGGTGGTTTCGCGGTCACCTGTCGTATCTATCGGAACTCTAGAAATGCTGCCGTTTTCGAAAACGAATTCGAGTATGCAGCAGGATGCATCAGTTTCTAGATGGAGATCGAAGCGGGCATTTACAGCGTCCCTCCCGTAATGTTGGGCGACGTCTTCGCTTGGCATGGCGAAACCGCTAAGCGGAACGCGTTTGTCGCTAACTTCTCCATATACTTGCCGTACTTTTTGACCTGGCTTGAAACACCATCCAAGGATACGAATGCCCCCTTTTTCCCGGGTGGCCTTATCAATGACGTGCATGGGAGGCAGTTAATTTCACTTAGGATCCCCGTCCGTGTTGCTACTGCCTTGTTCGGCGCTTGCGTCGGTGTTTTTGCTTTTGGCTTCGGAGCGGGCGAATTCGCGCATGTCGATGGCGACGTCGTCCTTTTCGAAGATTTCGCGGCCGAGGATGTATTCCATGATGTCCTCCATAGTGACCACGCCAGCCATCGAACCGAACTCGTCCACGACGACGAGCAGTTGCTGGTGAGTCTTGAGGATGCTTTGTAAGGCGGCGGCGACGGTAACGGTCTCCGGAACGAAATGGACCTCGTTCATGATCTCGCCCAAGCGAATCCGGTCCTGATCTTCGGCGACGTACTTGAGCAGGTCGCGGCGGCGGACCAAGCCTACTATTTGGTCGATTTCTTCGTCGTAGACGGGAAGGCGAGCAAAGGGGATGTTGGGATAGGTGCGGAAGATGTCGCCGATGGTAAGCGACTTCTCGAGGGCGGTTACGACCACTCGAGGGGTCATGATGGAACTGACCATCTCGTCGTCGAGCTTGAGGGCGTTGGTCACCATGTTGGACTCGCTGCTGGTCAAGGTACCATCCTTGGCGCCTTTTTCGGCGAGCAGGATGATTTCCTCTTCGTTCGACGAGGAGTCGTCGCTGTTTTGTTCTTCGCGGACCACGAAGCGGACGGAGAAGTCGGTGAGGGTGGTAGCGGGCCAGAGGGCGATCTTCATCCACCGGAGCGGGCTCACGATCCAAGGCTGCAGCTGCACGCGGTAAGTCACACCCAAATTTTTGGGGATGATTTCCGAAAATATCAGGATGCTCAGAGTGAGCAGGCCGGTTACCCAACCGATAACGGTGCTGTCCCAGATCTGGATGGCGAGGGAACCGACCAAGGTGGATCCGGCGGTATTGGCGATCGTGTTGAGGGTAAGGATCGCGGAAATCGTGTTGGAGAGATCCGTTTTGTGTCGCTCCAGCAGCTCGCCCTTCTTGGGCCAACGCTTCTTGAGGGACTCGATATCGGCGATGGTGGTGCTCAGAATGAGAGCCTCAAGCATCGAGCATATGAATGAAACGCCTATCGTGAAGGCGACGGCGAGCACGAACTGCGTGATCATTGGCGTCGCTGGGAGTTAAATCGCGAACTCTGCGGGTCCGGCTTAATCGTGGATAGACTTGGGAAGCTATTCGATCTTCGCGAGTCGGGTTCCTCATCGGTTTCTCCCTCGAATTGGAGAAACGCAGAACCTGTGCTGCTATCGGCTGGTTGGGCGTGCGTCATTGATTTTTCCCAAACATGGTACCCGAAGACGAAAAATCAAGGGTCATATTACCCTCGGAGAATACCCGATCTGGAGCCTGCCTTGGCGTCCCGCTATTGCAAAGGGCGCAGGGACGGTCTGTTTTCTGGCGATGGATCCTTTCGTTTTCGACCAGCAGTTTGCCAAGTTTGTGGGACAAGTCGATTCTGCGGCCCTTGCGAAGGGAACGGAACTCTACGAGTCGGGCGGGGCTCGGGTGGACGTACTGGGGAGCTCTTTGATTCGCGGGAGCGTGACCGAGCGTCGCGAGGGGGCGTTTCAGGTACGTCTTGCGGCGAACGAGGAGGGTGGCTTGAGTGGGAGTTGCAGTTGCCCGGAGTTTTTCAATTGCGCTCATGCCTATGCACTGGCGAGAGCTGCCCGCGAACGCTTGGTGGGGCGAGGTCAAGCTTCGGGCAAAATCGAAATAAGGGCGAAGTCGCAAGAGCCTGCGGTCGAAGTGGAGTTGGGGCGGATTTGGAAGTTGGCGAAAGGTTCGGGCAACCTGCTGTATCCAAAGGATCTTTACGGGCTTGTGTCGGACCGGAAGCAGCTTGGCATTTCCGGGCGAGAGCCGATCCGCGAGCTGAAACGCGCCTTGCAAAGAGAGCAACCCCGCACGCTGGACGAGTTTGCGGGGGTGTTGCACCGCTATTTCGAACACAAGGGAATCGAACCGACGAAGGATTACGATTGGCCTACGAATCCGCAAGCGCCTGCAGCGTCCTTCATGGCTGCAACAGAGGATCGGAATTGGGATCGCCCTGCCTTGAAGCTGCAGGCGCGTGTCGAGCTTGAGAGGTCGCCGGATCGAGATTGGTTTCAGGCCCGTGCCGTTTGGGCGATCGAAGGCTGTGGTTTTTCCGGGGAGGAAATCGAATCCTTGCGCCAAGCGGAGGGAGCTTTGGTCAAATTGGAAGGAAAAGGGTGGTATCGCCTTGATGGAACGTTGCGTCAAGAGGAACAGGGGGCGCTTTCGGCGCTTGGATTGGATGCGGAGCGAGGAAACTCGCAACGGATTCACCTCTGCCAGATAGAGGACTTGTTGCCGGAGTCCATGTTGCAGGGCATGGATTGGAATGAGCTTCGTGTCAGAGCCAAGTCGCTTGCGGCGCGAGGGAATCCAGCGGCTCCAACGGTCTTAAAGGGAGTGTTGCGGCCCTACCAAAGCGATGGCTTCCATTTCTTGTGTCGCTTGAGCCAGCTCGAGCTAGGGGGCGTTTTGGCAGATGATATGGGCTTGGGAAAGACCTTGCAGACCCTTGCTTGGATGCTGTGGCTTTCCGAGCGAAAGAAAGGCGATTTTCGCGCTCTCGTTGTTTGCCCAAAGTCTGTAACCGATAATTGGGTACAGGAGCCAAAGAAGTTCGGAACCGGATTAAAATCGCTTCTCTTTCACGCCAGCCAAGGAGGGATCGGGAATGCGAACATCGTTGTCGCAAACTACGCGCAACTTCGTATCAATGCGGAAACGTTTCTCGCCGAGGAGTGGGATGCCGTGGTGCTAGACGAAGCCCAGTATATCAAATCGCCCAGCTCTCAAACGAGCAAAGTTGCATATCGGCTCAGGGCTCGCGAACGCTTGGCGCTGACGGGAACGCCGATCGAGAATAGCCTAACGGATTTGTGGAGCATTATGCGATTTGCCATGCCTCGACTCTTGGGCCCCTTGCCGACTTTCAGGGTCAATTACAGTAGCGCCCGAGGCGACGAAGCCCTAGTGGACTTGAGGAGAAGGATGCGTCCGTTTTTGCTGCGGAGGCTAAAGCGCGAAGTGGCCAGGGATTTGCCGGATCGGATAGAAAAAGATATTTACTGCGAATTGGAAGGCTGGCAAAGGGAGCGTTACGAGGAGGAGCTTGCAGATGCTCGAGCCCTTCTGAAATCTTCGAGTGGGCAAGGGGGCAGTTTCAATGTCCTGCAAGCGTTGCTGCGATTGCGGCAGGTATGCTGCGATACGAAGTTGTTAGGGGATGCTGGGTGTGAAAAGGAGGAGCCGTCGGCCAAAGTGCAGGCCTTGTTGGACCTAGTGGAGCCTCTGGTTGCAGAGGGGCATAAGGTGCTCGTTTTTAGTCAGTTCGTTCGAATGTTGGAGATCGTAGAGAAACAGTTCGAAGCCTCAGGGATTTCGTACTTGAGCTTGACGGGGAAAAGCAAGAATCGGGCAGGGCTTGTAGAGCGTTTTCAGAGCGAGCAAGGCGAGAGCGTCTTTTTGCTCTCGCTCAAGGCGGCTGGCTCTGGATTGACGCTTACTGCAGCCTCTTACGTCGTCTTGCTGGACCCTTGGTGGAACCCAGCGGTCGAGGCTCAGGCGATTGACCGAGCCCACCGGATTGGGCAGAAGGACCAAGTGATCGCTTACCGTATCCTTGCCAAGGATACGGTAGAGGAGAAGATTCGGAAAATTCAGCAGGAAAAAGCGGAGCTCGCAGCAGCTTTGTTCGGAGAGGGCGAAGGGATTGATTCCAAGTTGAGTATGGAAGAACTGGAGACGCTCCTAGGAAGCTCCGCGCAGTGAGTTGAACCGCCCGCTTAGGCGACTTTCGGGATTTTGAGCGTGAAAGTGGTTCCTTTGCCGAGCTGGCTACGAACGATAATTTCGACGCCCAAACGTTCGCACATGCTTTTCACAAGATAGAGGCCTAGTCCGGTTGAGCTTTCGCCACCAGTCGGTTTGGCGGAAAGGCGGGCGAACTTCCCGAACAGCTTGCGTTGGTCTTCTTCGCTGATTCCTGGACCTGTATCAGAAATCGAGATACGAACGTAATCTGTCTCCGATTGGGTGCTGACCTGGATCTTGCCGTATTCAGGTGTATATTTGATCGCGTTGCTAATCAAATTGTTGAGGCAAATGGAGAACCACTCTGGATCCGTGCGGAAGCTTAGGTCTTCAGCCGATTCGCCCTTGATCGAAAGCTGGATATTTTTTCGTTCTGCATGTTCCTTGAACAAGGAGCATGAGTCCTCGACCAAGCTCGAGGGGCTCACGGTTTGCGAGCATATCTTTACGTCATGTCCCTCGATTCTCGACACGTCGAGGAGCGTCTCAACGAGAGAGAGCATGCGCTTGGAGCTGTCCGATATGTCATTGATGAATTCGACCGGATCGTCCTCGTCAAAGTCGATCACCTCGCATAGCCCCATGATTCCGTTGAGCGGGTTGCGTAAATCGTGGGCGACGATTCCTATGAATTCGTCCTTTTCCTTGTTGAGCTTGGACAATTCGTTGTTCGCCTTTTCCAGCGAAGCGGCTGATTGCTCGATACGGGTCTTTTGGCGCTCGATCTCTTGATTGGTTTTGCAGAGCTCTTGGTTTCGCCGTTCTAGGCGGTCGTGATGGCGCTTGATGGAGACGATGAAGATCCATGCGACCACCGCTGTGGTGACCAGGGCTATGAGAATGTTTATGAAGAGTTCTTTCCTAAACGGTTGCAGCTGGGCGTCCTCGGTTTGCTCGACTATCAAGAACCAGCTCAATTCTGGAACGAAGCGGCAGTTGAGCAATCTGGTTCGTCCGTCCCGCTTGTAGGAGAGGTTTGCCGTTTCACCGGCGAGCAGTGCGTCGGCTTTCGTCTCGAGGCCTTGGATGCCTTGCAGTTTGGGCTCGTTCAGCAAGGGGCTGTTGGAAGGGCGCAGGACAATTTTTCCCTGCGTATCCACAAAATAGATCTGACGGTCGTACTTCGCTTCGTAGCGGCTAATGAGGTGGTTGACGCGATTGACCGTAAGGCCGACGCCGGTCGCTCCGATGAAATTGCCTTGGTAATCCTTGACCCGGTAGTTGATGAAGATGGTCATCTCATCTTGATTGGCGAGGTCCGGGTCGACGTTTATTTCGTAGTCCTCTGGCATGTCGCGCACGCGGAAATACCATTCGTCGCGCGGATCGTTCTCGTCTATTCGTTTCAGGATGCCTTGTGGGTGGTAGTAAGTTCTCGTTTTCTCAGAGACGAAGAAGCTGCTGACCGTGTTGTACTGGATCTTCAGCTCGTGCAGGTACTTTGTGATTTCACCTTGGTCCGCCTCGCCCTTGAGCGTCCAGTCCTTGAGGAAGGTGTCGTTCGCCATGAGTGAAGAGATGAAAACGGGGCGCAGCAGATCTCGCTGTATTTCGGAGTAGACGTTGTCCGAGGTGAGCGGTAGGGAGGTTTCGACGATGGTCTGCCGCACGTTGCGCTTCGAGACGAAGTAGCTGCTAATGCTGTTGGTCAAGAATCCAACGAGGAGAAGGAGGCTAACCAGCCATGCCCAGCGGTACTGTGTGGAAAACGGAATCATTTCAATGCGCTTGCTAATTCGGAAACGTGTGGAGAAAGGGGTGAAATACCTTTAGCTCCGCTGGGTCCAGACTGGAAAACGAGACAGGAGTATTTATAAGCCCTTTGATATCTGAGGATCATCGAGCGATGCAGCATTGAAAATGGAGTGGAACTTGGCTTTCAGCCCTTTGATGTCCCTGGCGTTTTGGTCCGGTTTTTCGCCTCGATCCAGCGGCTCATGAACTCCGTGGAGCGATGTTGGTGATGGTTGAGAAGCTGGCCGACGAAGTTTGCGGATCGCGTCTCGTGGCGGCGATCGTGGGCCTTCTGAAGGATCTCGGGCAGTTTGGGGAGCCAATGGGATTCTGGGAAGCGTTCCTCGGCGATTTTTAAGCCGCAAGTTTGGGCGTGGCTCCAGGCTTGGGGTGAAGCGTAGATCTCTGCGGCTGTTTCGCTAAACTGTAATGGATCGATGGATACGAGGCTACCCCAATCGAGAGTCCCTTGCATTCCTTCAACTGCGATGGGGCTCGCGATGCTAGGGGTTCCCGCGAGAAAGGCGTCGGCGAGCTTGCCCTTGAGTCCCGCTCCGAAGCGGAGCGGCGCCAGATTAACTCTATAGTTCGAGAGGGTTTGGATTGAATCTCTGGCTCTACCCAGAACGCGGAACCCGCTTTTTTCGCTGTGCAGCTGCTTTGCTTTCTCGGGTAGGTAAGAGCCGTAGATGTCGAGTTGGGCCTGAGGCAGTTTTTGGCGGATGAGGGGCCAAATTTCGCGATGGCAGAATTGCACCGCGTCCCAGTTTGGCTCGTGGAGAAAACTGCCGATCATCACGAAGTCCTTACGCTCGTCGAAGGCCGCAAACGTTTTAGGTGGCTTCGGGAGGGCAAACGGCCAGTAGGCGAGGTTTTCCGCTGGAACGGGAAAGTGCTGGGCCAAGGTCTCGATTTCGAACTCAGAGATTATGAGCGAAAGGTCGACGCGCAAGAGTGCTGCGATTTCTCGCAGCGCGACCTGATTGCCAAGAGAGAGCGGTTGAGCGCTTTTCAAGCTTTGGCGGCGCGCTTCGCGAAGGCAGTGTAGGTCGCTGGTATCGATGACGCGCAAGCTCTCTGGGAGGGACTTCGCAACCCGCCAGCCGAATTGCTCCTCTGTCATGTAGCGGTCGAAGATGACGATATCGGGAGCGAGTTTGGCTACCCAATTGTCGAAGCTGCTGTCGTTCAATTCAATGTCATGAGTTCGAATCGAAAAAGTAGCCTCTAGGTCGCAGCTGTGCTCGGATTGTTGCGCGGCGCAGGCGAAGTGAATTTCCCAGTCGGTCAACTTGAGGCTGCGAATAAGGTCTAGGGTGCGGGTTCCCGCTGCGGAAGAAGTCGGCTCGGGCCAGATCTTGCCTATGATCAATACTCTCATGTCAAAGCTCACTTATTCGAACTAGGAGGGGCGGATACCAGTTAAAATTGAGTTTCAGGCGCCTGATGGAGCTCATGGCTATTTACATGCTTCTTCGGAGCGTTAGGGTCTGTCCTGTGCGACCACGCGTTTTTCCAACTCCTAACGCCACGACTAGCCATGCCAAAATTTAGTCTCGAACGAAGCATTGCGATCAAGGCTCCTGCTGCCTCGGTTTTTTCAAACGTCAAAGATTTCCGCAATTGGGTAAATTGGTCGCCGTGGATCTTGGCTGAGCCTGGGTGCCAAATCGAATATGCGGATGATGGAAACAGCTACAGCTGGTCGGGAGACATCATCGGAGCAGGCGGGATGGAAGTGAGGGATTTGGTCCCAGACGAAGAGATCCGGTACCGGTTGACTTTCCTCAAGCCCTTCAAGTCAGTTTCTTCAGTGTCGTTTCGCTTCCGGGAATGTAATGAAGAAACCATTACGAGCTGGAGCATGTCTGGTAGCCTTCCTTTTTTCTTTTTTTGGATGAAGCGGACGATGGTCGCTAGCATATCGAGGGATTATGACCGGGGACTGAGGATGTTGAAGGACGAGATCGAACGCGGACAAGTTCCGTCTCAGCTAAGGTTTGCTGGCTTCGAAAAAGTAGAAGGCTTTCCCTATTTTTCAGTAAGCGGGGAGTGCAGTCTTGCCGCAATCTCGCAGCGATTGGGTGCAGACATGCAAGAAGCGTCCGCCAAGCTAAAGAATGCAGGAGTTGCGCTAGCGGGAGCTCCTGTTTGTTTCTATGAGACCTTCAACGTTTCGGAGGGGGTGACGCGCTATCGCCTAGCTTTTCCGGTCGGAGCTGGCGCGACCTGTCCCGAGGGTATGGAGACTGGGGCACTGCCGTCGCTGAAGGCCTATGCGATCCACCATACGGGGCCATACCGTCACCTCGTAAACGCTTGGGCTGCAGGCATGATGCATCAGCGAGCCAAACTTTTTGAGATGAACAAATCCGTTTCTCCTTTCGAGATGTATCTGGGGGATCCGTGCGAAGTCCCAGAGGAATCCCTTTTAACTAAGGTCTATTTCCCAGCTAAATAATTTTTGCTATTGGGTATCTAGAATTTTGATACGAGTGCTCACGTCCCCGCGTTCGAGGATGCGGATCGCTAGCAGGATTAGCCTTACTGAGAGCTTCTTAGGATTGGCAATGCAGCGTGAGAATGCAGCAACCGCGAGGTCGCGACGGGAGATCATGTCTTCACGATGGGCATCGGAAGAAAGGCATAGTTCAAGTGTCTGGGTCCAGGCTTTGTCGCGAGCGTAAGCGATGCTGAAAATGCTGAGATTTTCGTCGATGGGGCCAAGCAATCGGTCGGCAATGCCGAGCGGGCGGAAAATCCGCGTGAGGCGAGCTTGCGTATCGTTGATAAGGCTTTCGAGCACGCGATTTATGGAGTGGAAGTCTGTTTTGAGGGAGAGCGGTTTTTGGGGTTCTGTCTCGGCGGCTGCGATACCGAGGTCCAAACTGATATGGGCATTCATCCCGAGGAGCAGGTGCTGCAAGGTGATAAGCCTTTTCGAAGAGGAGGAAAAGGCGGCGAGCCAGGATTGGGACGCGTTTTGACCGGAATGGAAAGAACGGTAGGCATCAAGGTAGCGGCTGGCGAAAATGATATCCAGTTTTTCCATACGCTCGTTGTCTTCGAACTCACCGTGTCGAATTCCGTCTCTTACGGAAACGGTGACGCGTTTGTAAAGGGCAGCAAAGTAGCCGAGCGGACTCTGCTGCTCAACAGAAGCTTTAACGATGTCGTCCAGTTCGGTTATGACTTCATCAATCGTTCGGATCATGGCCATTGAGTATTTAGTGAGATGGTCGCAGGTTCGAGCAATTGTTTGGATACAAAAACACGCACAGCTCTTTGGAACGGTGCGTGTTTGATAGTGCCCTGAGATGCTTCAGGAATTATTTTTTCGAAAGTACGAGGAAGGCGTGGATGACGCCGCCGATCCCGAGAAGAAAAACCCAAAGGAGTATGTTTATCAAAAGGTCCTTCCCGGCCCCCTTTTTAAGGAAGACGGCGAGGGGAGGGATGAAGATGGCGAGGATTATGTCGAGGATACTCATAGCGAACAAGTTGATAGATGGGCACTTGGAGAAGGTCAAGGGCTATGAGAGTGACTCTTTCTCGCTAGAACTTCGGGCGATTGGGCGGACGGCGATTGCGACGGTTGCGCAAAGGGGCGCCGGCCGTGGTGGAGACTGGGCTCGCGCTCGGATTGCTGGCTGGCTTGGTGCCCGATTGAGCGTTTGGATTTTGTCCTGGCTTGCCAGATTTTCGACGTTGAGGCCGGTTACTGCCTTTGCCCTCCTGACGACCGTCCTGCTGTCTTGGTCCTCTGGATACTTGCTGTTGCTTCTTCGGCTTTTGCGGGTTGGCGATGCGTCGCGCTTCGCGACCGATAACACCTTGGGGGCTGAGTTCGAGCAGAGTGATCTCTCGCTTCAGCAGTTTTTCGATGGATACGAGGTAAGCTTCTTCGTCTGCGGAAACGAGGGATATGGCCTTGCCTTTCTTGCCGGCTCGCCCTGTGCGGCCGATGCGGTGCACGTAGTCTTCAGGAACGTTCGGTAGTTCGAAATTAACTACATGCGGCAGGTCGGCGATGTCGATGCCGCGGGCGGCGATGTCAGTTGCGACGAGGACGCGTATGTAGTTGGTCTTGAAGTCTTCGAGAGCGCGTTCGCGGGCCCCTTGGCTTTTGTTACCGTGGATGGCGGCGGCAGTGATGCCGTCGGAGTTGAGCTGTTTCGCGAGACGGTTGGCACCGTGCTTGGTACGGGTGAAGACGAGAACTTGTTGCCAATCGCCGTCCTGGATTAGCGCGGAGAGGGCGGAGCGCTTGTTCTTTTGTCCAATGGAGTAGGCTTCTTGGGCGACTTGGTCGGCAGTGGAGTTGCGTGGGGCGACTTCCACTTCGACGGGATTGCGCAGGATGGTGTCGGCTAGCTTCTTTACTTCCTTGGCGTAGGTCGCGGAGAAGAAGAGGTTTTGCCGTTC